>JADLAB010000222.1 GCA_020848455.1 Polyangiaceae bacterium | reverse complement strand
GGGTCCTTGCCCTTGACCTCGCTCACTTCCCGCGGGAGGTTCCACACCGCGCCCAGGATCTTGGCTCGCTCGCTCATCGCACACCTCCGTCCTCGAGCTCGATGACCAGCGCTCCGCCGAAGACGGCGTTGATGGCACCCGTACCGTGGATGAGCGCGAGCGGAATGTGGCGCCGCAGCATCTCGCGGCGCGCCGACCACATCGAGAACATGTTCGAGCCGCCGACGAAGTGCCCGCCGAAGATGAGGCCCCCCGACGGGTTGATGAGCAGCTGGCCCTTGGGCGGCGGTCGGTCGTCGCCGAGCGCGCGGATGTCGGCCATGATGCCGTCGTCGACGAGCCGGCGCGTCTGGCCGAGCGGCACGAAGCCCATCTCGCCCATCGTGATCATGAACTGGGCGACGAACGCGTCGTGGAGCTCGACGAGCTGGATGTCCGAGGGCCGCACCCCGGCCATGGCGTAGGCGCGCTCGGCGGCGACGCGGTCGGAGACGATCGACGTGAGCGGCTTGTAGCTGCCGCCGCGCCCGACCTGGTACGACTCGTTCGCGGCACCCATGCCCTTGACCCAGATGGGCGGCACGCCGGTGCGCTCGGAGATCTCGCGCGCCTTCTTCTCGCTCGCGAAGAGCACCCCGGCCGCGCCCTCGGTGTACATGCAGGTCTCGAGCAGGCGCAGGAACGGGGCGATGATCCAGCGCGACGCGAGCACCTGCTCCACGGTCACCGTCTCGTCGCGGCGCTGACCGAAGGGGTTCTTGTTCCCCTGGCGGCACAGCATCTCGATGATCCGGGCGCGCACTAGGCTGTCGCCGATGTCATGGGGGTAGGCGTCGTTGTACCCCATGCACATCTGCATGTAGGAATCGCTGGCGGTCGCGCCGAGCGGATACTCGAAGAAGGGGTCCCACGACTTGGCGATGGTGTCGATGACCATGGGTGTCGCGGTCTTCGACTGGGGGTCGTAGCAGTCGGTCGCCTTCTCGCCGCCGATGCAGAGCACCGTGTCCGACACGCCGGAGGCGACCTCCATGATGGCCGTGCGCATGGCGTAGAACCCGGTGGCGCCGCCGCTCGTGACGCGCGTGCCGGGCTTGTTGACCATGCCGAGGTGACCCGTCAACGCGCTCTCCGGGATCGCCTGGTGCTCGAAGATGTCGTTGTAGATGCCGTAGACGACCGAGTCGACCTCGGCCGTGGTCACCTGGGCGTCCTCGAGGGTGCGCCGGGCCGCCCGCTGAAACAGGTCCCAGTAGGTTGCCTCTACCCAGCGGCCCCGGCAGTCGGTGATGCCGGCGCCCACGATCGCGACTCTGTTCATCGGATCCTCCTGGAGTTTGGGGCCATCCTAGCCCTCGGTCGGCCCCGGCGGCGAGCGGCGATCCACGGCCGACGCGAGGCCGACCGTTTCCGCCAGTTACGATGCGTAAGGCGGGGCGGCGGAGGGCCGCGACGGCGCGCCGCGAGTCCCCCGTGCCTTGACATGGATGAGCGAACCGGGTGCGATTCGCGCATGGCGCCTCGAAGCCGGAAGAGCACTCCGCGACGCAAGCCGACCCAGTCCGACGAGCAGGAGCAGCGCCACGCGCACCTCTCGCCCGTGCAGCACTTCTTCTACGGGCACGCGCGCGTCCCGGCCGCGACGCACCTGCTCGACGCGTGGAAGGCGGTGAAGGTCACCGCCGCCGCAGCCGGCCCGCTCGACCGCTCCGCCCGGTTCTGCCTGCACGCGCGCATGTGCGCGACCGGCGCGCCGCCGGGCCTCGTGAGCGAGGTCCTCACCTGGAGCGAGAGCGGCCAGCTCCCGGGCACCATGCTCGCGCGCATCCCCGCGGCCGCGCGCCCCGCCACGGCGGTGTGGGTGGTCTACGAGGCGCTGTCGGTGGTGATGGCCGAGGCACGCCTGCGACCGGACGCGATCGAGTCGGTCGCCACCGCGGCGGTCGGCCTCGGGCCGGCGCGCGAGGTGGTCGACGCGCTCGTGGATCTCTGCCGCGAAGAGGCCGCTCTGCGCCGCCGGCGCATCGACGTGCTGTCGCTCCGCACCGAGTCCGGCTACCGCGCCGATCTGCTGTAGGCGCCCGGCGTGCGCGCCCGGGCGCTCCGCCCGCAGGGTCCGGCGCGAGCCTGGCGCCCTCGGGCGGCGCGCGCTACAGCGCGGCCGTGAACGCCACCGCCCTCACGACGCCGCTCTGTCGCCACGCCGGGATCGAGGTGCCGCTCCTGTGCGGCGCCATGTACCCCTGCTCGAACCCCGAGCTCGTCGCCGCCGTCAGCGCGGCGGGCGGGCTGGGCGTGGTACAGCCGATCTCGCTCAGCTACGTGCACGGCCACGATCTGCGCGCCGGGCTGCGCCTCATCCGCAGCCTCACGAGCAAGCCCATCGGCTTCAACGCCGTGGTCGAAAAGTCCTCGCGCATCTACGAGGACCGCATGCGCCGCTGGGTCGACACGGCGCTCGAGGAGGGCGTGCGCTTCTTCGTGACCGCGCTCGGCAACCCGCGCTGGGTGGTCGAGCGCGTCCACGCCACGGGCGGCTTCGTGTACCACGACGTGACGACGCGGGCCTGGGCCGAGCGCGCCCTCGAGGGCGGCGTCGACGGGTTCATCGCCGTCAACCGCGACGCGGGCGGCCACGCGGGCGCGCTCGGGGCCGAGCGGCTCATCGCGGAGCTCGCCCCCCTCGGCAAGCCGGTCGTGTGCGCGGGCGGCGTGGGCGACGCCCCGGGCTTCGTGCGCGCGCTCGGCCTCGGCTACGCCGGCGCGCAGCTCGGCACGCGCTTCATCGCCACGACCGAGTGTCGCGCCCACGAGGACTACAAGCGTGCCATCGTGAGCGCGCACGGCAACGACATCGTGCTCACCGAGAGGATCTCGGGCGTGCCGGTCGCGGTCATCGACACGCCCTACGTGCGCCGCATGGGTCTGCGCGCGGGCTGGCTCGCCCGGCGCCTGCTCCGCCACCCGCGCGCCAAGCACTACGTGCGCATGCTCTACTCGCTGCGGAGCATCTGGCAGCTCAAGCGCGCGAGCCTCGAGGGCGCCGGCTACCGCGACTACTTCCAGGCCGGCCGGAGCGTCGAGGGCATCCACGGCATCGAGCCGGCCGGCGACATCGTGCAGCGCTTCGCCGCCGCGGCCGCCCACGAGCTCGTCGTGAACAGCATGCCGGCGCCGCGCGGCGTCGTGAACTGATCCGCCCGGCGGCCCGACCTCAGCGCACCGCGACGAGCTCGACCTCGAACACGAGGTCCGCATCCGGCGGGATCGGCGGCCGCCCCCGCGAGCCGTAGCCGAGCTTCGACGGGATCCAGAGCTTGCGCACGCCGCCCACGGCCATGCCGGGCACACCCTCGACCCAGCCCTGGATCACGCCCGGGTTGCGGAGCGCGAAGTCGACGGGCCGGTTCGGGCCGTCGTGCGAGCTCCAGAACTTGGTGCCGTCGGTGAGCCAGCCGGTCGCGTGCGCATTGACGGTGTCGCCGGCCTTCGCGACGCGGCCCGCGCCGACCTTGATGTCCTCGTAGGCCACGCCGGACGGCAAGGTGATCCGCTCGCCCGTGGGCGCCGCGCTCGTCGCCGCAGCGGGCGGAGGCTTCGCCTCCTCGGAGCAAGCGGGGGTGAGCGCGGCCGCGGGCAGGAGCGCGGCGACGAGAACGGCGGACGGGCGGCGCATGGGCGGCAAGCTAGCGCGAACCCGCCCGCGCGTCGCGTGCCGTCACGGCGCGTCCGCGGCGCAGCGCAGGCCCGCCATGACGAGACGCATGTCGGCCGCGTGGTGCACGCGGTTCGAGGCGCGGAGCCCCGGCGCCGGGTAGTTGAAGGCGCCGCCGCGCAGCACGCGCTCGCAGCTCGTCGGGATCGGGTTCGTGCCCGTGAAGCCCTGCCTGCCGAGGCGCCGCAGCTCGTCCTGCGCGGCGCGGATCTCGGCGCAGCTCCCGGGCTTGCCAGAGCCGGCCGTCGGGCGCCGGTAGGCGTACGGGTCGTACTCGTCGGCGAGCCACTCCCACACGTTGCCCGCGAGATCGAGGTGCCCGTACGGGCCCTTGCCTGCGGGACGCGAGCCCACGGGCGCAGTCACGCCGGTGCCGAAGACGGCCCGGTCCGCCGTCGGCTCGGTGTCGCCCCACGGAAAGCGCCGCCCGTCGTCTCCGCGCGCGGCGCGCTCCCACTCCGCCTCGGTCGGCAGGCGCTTGCCGGCCCACGCGCAGTACGCCGCCGCGTCGTCCCAGCCGAGCGCGCTCGCCGGCTGCTCGGGCGCCCGGAAGCGCGCATCCGGACCGAAGCGATTCGCGGTCGCGCTCGCCGCATCGTGGGGCCGACACCGCCCGGCCGCGACGCAGCGGCCGTAGGCCTCGTTCGTGACCTCGGTCGCGTCGAGGTAGAAGCTCGCGACGGTCACGCGGTGCGCCGGGCGCTCGTCCTCCTCGCCCCCGTCGTCCGCCCCCATCGTGAAGGAGCCTCCCGGGACGAGCAGCATGCCGCTCGGCGGCGCGGCCGCAGGTGCCGCGGACGGCTCGGACCGCGGCCCGGCGGAGACCGAAGCGACCGCGGCCGCGGACGCCGGGGCCCCCGACGGGACCCCGTCGCCGACGGTGCCCGACGCCGCGCTGGCGCTCGCCGGAGCGTCTGCTCCGGCACGGGCCGCGGTCGGTGCGGCGGGCGAGCACGCGCCGAGCGCGCCGAGCGCGCAGAGCACCGCCTGCGCGAGATGCCTCGAGCGCGAACGCACGGCGGCGCGCTCTCGCTCCTACTCCGCCGAGTCGGCCGGGCTCGCGCTCATCGCGCCGCCCATGGCGGCCGTCGTGAGCTTCTGGGCACACGCAGCCATCTTCGCGCCGGCGTCGGTGATGCGTTTGACGTGCGCCTCGCTGCCGCGGGCGTCCGCGTGCTTCGTCAGCCAGGCCTGCGCGTCGCCCTGCGCCTTGGCCAGGCACTCGACGTCCTTGCAGTCGCACACCTTGGTGGCGAGCGCCTCGAAGTCCCTGGCCGCCTCTTCGCCGCCGCAGCCCGCGAGAGCCACTGCACCGAGCACCACCACCATCCACCTGCTCATCGACATCGAATCCTCCAGTTGACGCCAGCGACGACTGTGGCGTCGCCCGGCGCACGGGGGGGCGAGCTCCCCGAGCGGGCCCGTCCCGTTGCGCTCCGAACCGGGAAGCCTATGGAGCCCGGACGGCGCACGCAACCCCGGCGCGCTACAGCCGCAAGACGATCCAGGCGAGCACCGGCACCACGACCGCCGCGACGAGCGTGGAGGCGACGACGGCGCGGGCGAGCGCCTCCTCGCCGAGGCGGAGCTCGGTCGCGAGCGCGAAGGCCGTCACGCCGGTGGGCATGCCGGCGAGGAGCACGGCGATGCGCGCCGTCTCGACCGACAGCCATCCGAGTGCCACGGCGGGGACCGCGAGCGCGAGCGCGAGGCCGGGCGCCACGACGAGGCGCAGCCCCACGGCGACGACGTCGGGGACCCCGAGCTGGCGCAGGGTCGCGCGCCGCGCGTGGAGGAAGAGGCCGAGCGCGAAGAGCGCGACCGGGCCCGCCGACTTGCCCACCGGAGCGAGCGCCGCGAGCACGGGCTCGCGCGCGACGGGCGGCACGAGCCGCGCCACGAGCCCGACGACGGGCGCCCAGAGCAGCGGCTGGCCGAGCAGCCGACGGAACGTGCCGGGCGGCGCGGTTCCGCCGCTCCAGCGTGCGAGCAGATAGGGCCCGGCGGCGAGCGAGCCGCCGAGCAAGAGCGACGAAAGGAGCGACGCGCGCCCGAGCACGCGCTCGCCGAGCACGCTCTCGACGACGGGCAGGCCGAGGTAGGCGACGTTGCCGAACATGCCCGCGAGCGCGATGGGCCCGGCGTGGGTCCGGAGCGCGCGCGTGCGCCCGAGCCCCCACGCGAGCCCCCCGAGCGCGGCGAGCAGGACCGCGGGCAGCGCCCAGAACACGACCTCGGTCGGAACCTCGAAGTCGCCGCCCGCGATGCCGCCGAGCACCAGGGCCGGGAAGGCGAAGTAGAGCGGGTAGCGGTTGACGTACGCGACCGCCACGTCGGCGTCGGCGAACAGCCGGAGCAGTCCGCCGACGACGCCGAGCGCGAGCGGCACGAGGATGGTGAGAAGGCTCGGAACCACGGGACGCCGCGCTCCGGGCCGTCACCCGAGCCCGCCTACTTCGTGACCTTCGCGTCCTCGATGAGGACCGGGTACTGGTAGCCAGAGCCGAGGTCCTTGTCGAGGTGCACGACGCCCTGCACCGTCACGACGTCGTTCGCCGCCGCCATGTCGTCCGTCGTGACGGTGATGTCGTTGTCCTTCTTGTCCTCGGAGCCGGAGCCGTCGCGCAGATGCAGCCAGTTCTTGCCCATGACACCGGCGGTCGCCTTGACGACCTTGCCGCGCACCGACACGGTCTTGTCCTTCAGGTCGGCCTTCTGCGCCCATAGCTCGGCGATGGTCTTGGCGTCCGCGCCGGTCGCCTTGTCGACCTGGATGTTCGACAGATCGACGCTCGCCCCGGGCGCGGGCCCGGAGGCGCCGGCGTGACCGGCCGGCGACTTCGGCGCGGCAGCGGCCCCGCTCACGCCCTTCAGCCCGCTGCCGAAGTAGATCATGTCGAACTTGCGCTTCAGGGTCTTGCTCTCGAACCCGGGCATCGCCTGCGCGTCGAGCACGGTCACGTCGGTGCCGACAGCGACCGTGTTCTCGGGGACGGCCACCCAGGCGTCCGCGGCGCCACGAGCGACGCGCAGGTAGGTGTAGCCCGAGGCGTCCATGCGCTCGGCGACCTTGCCTTGGAGCGTACCGTCGGCGCCCGGCGTGAGCGGCCCGGCGGCGGCCGCCGGCGCGGGCGGCTCCGTCTTCACGGGCACGACCTCTCTCGAGTTGTCCTTGCAGCCCACGGCCATGAAGAGGCCGGCCATCACGAGCAATGCGCGCATGTTCCTCCGAGTCCGACTGGGACGCCCGTCCATAGCGTCCCGCGTGGCGCTCGCCACACCAAATAGGCGCGAGCCTGCGCTTGTCGCCCCCTCTCGTGCGACAGACCGCGCAGCGGCGCCGCCACCGGGCCGTCACGCGCCAACGATTCCGAGCAGTTGACCATCGGCGCGCTTGCCCGAGCGACGCCCGCGGGGCAACATCGCGCCCGCCTTGCCGACGCGCCCCCTCGCTGCCGATCCGTGGCTCAAGACGCACCTCGGCGCGCGCGCCCTCGGCCTCCGCGCCGCGCTCGCGGTGCCGCACGACGTGTTCTCGACGCAGCGCATCGACGAGGGCACGCTGCTCCTGCTCGCGCACCTGCCGCCGTGCGAGCCCGGCGAGGTGCTCGATCTCGGCTGCGGCTACGGCGCGCTCGGCCTGCCCGTCGCGGCCCGTCACCCGCGCGCGCGGGTCGAGATGGTGGATCGCGACCTGCTCGCCGTCGCATGGGCGGAGCAGAACGCGCGCGCCCTCGGGCTCGCCAACGCCGAGATCCACCCGAGCCTCGGCTACCGCGATCTCGCGCGCACTCCCGGCGGCCCGCCGCGCGCCTACGACTGGATCCTCTGCAACGTGCCGGCCCGCATCGGCGCGCCGTTCGTGGCGCATCTCTGCGCCGGGGGCCGCGCCCGGCTCGCCCCCGGAGGCGAGGTCCGCCTCGTCGTCATCCGCGACCTCGCGCCGCTCGTCGCCGCGGTGGCCGCGGCGCACGGCTGGCCGCTCGCCGAGGGGGCCGCGGGCCCGAGACACCAGGTGCTCGCCCTGCCCGCTCCGGCCGCACGCCGCCTCGAGCCGCTCGCGCCCGAGCCCGCCGACCTCTACCTGCGCGACACGGTCGAGGTGGCGGGCCTCGCGCTCGAGCGCCCCTTCGACCTCGGCGGCGACGATCCGCGCCGCCTCGACCACGGGCTGCCCGTGCTGCTCGACGTGCTGCCACGCCAGGCGCCGCAGCGCGTGCTCTGCTTTCGCGCGGGCTACGGCGCCCTGCCGCTCGTCGCGCGCACGCGCTGGCCCGGGGCCGAGGTCGTGACGGTGGAGCGCGATCTGCTCGGCGCCGAGTTCCTGCGCCGGAACGCCGCGCGCGTCGGCCTCGACGGCGCTCGGCTCGAGCTCCGCATGGCCGCGCACGTTCCGGACGCCCTCCGCCCGGACGAGCGCTTCGACCTCGCGCTCGGCGAGCTCTCCCCGGCCGCGGGCGAGCGCGTGGCGCACGCGGAGCTCGCCGCCCTCGCGCGCCACCTCGAGCCGGGCGGTCAGGCCCTGTGCCTCGCCGTCGAGAAGCTCGCCCGCGAGTGGCTCGGACGGGACCGAGCCCTGCCCGTGTCCCTGCAGCGGCTCATCGCGCGGCAGGGGTACGTGGTCGTGCGGGTCGGTCGAGAGAAGCGAGCTCGCTCGTGACGCGCCGAGGAACTTCGGACCCGCGCCGCGGTCCAAGGCACATGCAGTCCTTCCCAGGCCGCGCACGAAGAGGCGCGCGGCCCCGCGCGGTCGCGCTCCCCCTCCCCCTGCCCCTCGGCCTCGCGGCCCTGCTCGTCGCCGCACCGGCCACGGCCCGGGCGGACGAGTGCGTCGCGGCCGCGCAGAAGACCCTTGTGCATGCCTGCCCGGCCCGCGCGCCGCTCACGCCCGCCGAGCGCGACCGCATCGAGGCGGACGCGGTCGCGCGGACGGTCATCCCCGCGCCGACCTCGGGGAAGCGGACCGGCCCCACGGCACCGCGCGCGCTCGAGCCCGCCGAGCTCGCGTGGGTGGCCGACGCCGAGCACTACCTGTGCGAGGCGGCGCCCGCGCCGGGCGATCGCGACGCCGCCGAGCGCCGCGGTCGCGTCGCCTTCGTGCTCGCCGTCCGCCACTTCACCGCGGGGCGACGGGACGCGGCCCTCGAGGTCGCGCGCGGGCTGGCGCTCGACCACGCCGATCTCGCTATCGCCCCGGCGGCGCTCGATCTCTACCTCGCCGCCGTCGACGCGCTCGGCTCGGCGCCGAGCGCGTCCCGACCCGCGTGCTTCGAGCTCCTGCGCACGGACCTGCCGGCGCTCGTCGGCGTGCACTGCGCGCCGGGCCGGCCCGACGCGCCGTGCGCGACGCTCGGACGCATCGAGCGCGATTTCGAGCGCCTCGCGGCCGAGGGCCTCGTGCGCCAGTGCGACGAGGGCGGCCCCGACGCCGCGGCTCGCTGCCGGGAGGCCGGCGACCGCTACCTCGGGATCTGGGAGCGCTGGCGCGACAAGACCTGCGCCGGCCGCGGACCGCGCTGCCGCGAGGCGGGCGCCGAGCCGCGCCTCGGCGAGGTGCTCTACAACGCGGCGCGCGCGTACCAGGCGGCGCGTGCACTCGATCGAGCCCTGGCCGTCCGCCTCGAGATCGTCGACCCCGCCAACGGCCTCACGGCGACCGAGCTCGTCGAGCTCACCGTCTACGACATCGCGGCGCAGCACCACGCGACGCTCGACTTCGACGAGGCGGCGATCTGGTGGGAGCGCTACGCCGAGCGCTACCCGAAGACCGAGCGCGCGCGCCAGGCGCTGTCCGACGCCGTCCTCTTGCGCCTCGCGCTCGGGGAGCCCGACAGGGCGGCCGCCGATGCCGACGCCTTCGGCAAGCTGTACGGTGCGAAATCCCCGGAGCTGGCGAGTCGGCTCGTGCTCGGCGTGGCGAGCTACGAGGCCGACCACGGCGAGCCCGGCCGCGCGTCGGCGCGCCTCGAGCGTGCGATGACGGCCCTCGACGCCGCCCCGCTCGACGTCGCGTGGCCGGCGCACGTGCTGCTCGGTCGGCTGCTCGCCGCGAGCGGCAAGACGGCGCGCGCCGACGCCGAGCAGCGCCGCGTGGCCGACGCCTTCGCTCGGGTGGTCGGCAAGGGTGCGGTCCCGCTCCGTCCGAGCGGCGACGAGGACGCGGACGCCCGCGCCGAGGGCCGCGTGTGGAACGCAGCAGCCGAGGCGCTCTTCGCGCTCGCCGAGAAGGACCGCGCGGCGGCGGCGGCCGTCGCGCCCCCGCGCTACCGGGGCTCGGGCGAGGCCGCCGACGTCGCCGCCTTCGCGGCCGGCGAGCTCGGCACGTGGCTCGAGGCGCGCGAGGCCCTGCTACGCGCGGCGGCGGCAGCGTATCCGGACCGGGCTCGATTCCCGGTCCCACCGCCCGTCTGGTCGGCCCGGAGCGCGGCGGCCGTCGCGGCCGGATGGCGCGATCTGCACGCGGCGCTCGAGCAGACCACCCACCCGAAGGGCTGGGCGCCCGCCGACGCGCTGCGCGGGCTCGCGCGCCAGGCCCAGGAGCGGTGCCTCGAGGTCGGCGCGAGGCTGCTCTACGCCGACGACACGACGCGGGCCTGCGAGCGCTGGCTCGGGGCGCAGCACCGCCGCGAGCACCCGCCCCTCGACGAGCTCGTGCCGGCGCTGCGCGCGGGCACGGGCGAGCTCTGGCTGCGGAGCCCCTTCCTCGAGGACGGCGGCGAGCCGATGGTCCTCGAGCTCTCGAGGTAGGGACCGCGCCGAGCCTTCGACTCAGGCCGTCTTCTGCGCCAGCACGACCTTGTACGCGTCGGTGCCGTCGCAGAGGTACTGGTAGAGCCGCGTGCCCGGGTTGCGCGCGAAGTTCTTGAGCGCGACCTCGGCCTGGCGGCGGCGCCTCGTGCCGAGGACGGGGATGCGGAAGCCGTGGAACGTGCTCATGACGTGCTCGACGTACGCGTCGATGCGCGCCTTGTCTTCGTCGCGGGCCTGGATCGACTCGGGGGTCACGTCGCGCACCTCGCGAACCTCGAGCCCGATGGTGGGCAAGTACGCGAGGCAGGCGTCCCAGGTCGCGGTCGGGATGGCATTGCCCCACACGAGGTGGCCGCCCGGCTTGAGGAGGCGCTTGGCCGTGTGGAAGAAGCGCCGATCCTCGTCCGTCACCTGCCCGGCGTGCTCGGTCACGTGGGTCTCGTTGACGGCCACGAAGTCCGCGACCCCGTCCGCGATCGGCAGGTGCGTCGCATCCGCGCAGGTGGCGGCGAGGCGCCCGCCGAGCTCGGGGACGAACTTCCGGCGGCAGGTCGCGATGGCGGCCTGCTGCATGTCGACCGCGTGGTAGGTGCAGGCGGGCAGCACGCTGCCGCACACGTGGTGCGCGCCGGCGCCGGTGCCCGAGCCCATCTCGACGATGTGGACGCGACCGTCTTTGCTCGCGATGTGCTCGCGGGCCGCCGCGAACTCGTAGAGGCCCGTGTAGGCGTGCTTGCCGAAGCGCTGCGGGTCGGTCGGCCGCACCGGGCAGGGGCCCCAGCTCTTCGGCCAGGCGTAGCCCCAGGTGTTGAAGGTGAGCTCGTAGCGCTCGCCGCCGCCATCGGACGGCACCTCGCCGAGCGAGCGGTAGAGCGCGTAGAGCAGCGAGTAGAGCGAGCGCTTGTCGTACTCGCCCTCCTCGACGTCGCCGTCGTGCGTGGAGATCTTGGCCTTCGACTCGCGCAGGCTGCTCACGACCCAGGCGCCCAGGATGAGCTGCAGGTGCGTCTTCGAGTAGTCCGTCTTTCGATCGAGCGCGGTCAGGATGTCCATGGTCTCTCCGTGCCTTCAGAAACGGTGTCGAGTTCGATGAGCCCCGAGTCACCGTTTCGCCAGAACTGCGGAGCGACCCGGCGACCTCGAAGGTGCGCGCGCAGCGAGCTGCGCGGCCGGCTCCCCGTCAACCTAGTGCGGGTCGCGGCGCGCGTCTCTCGCCATGGAGCCCCGTGACGAGCCTGTGACCGACGGACCGCAGGGTCCTACATCGACCCACCCGGCCCGACCGCCCGACCCAGGCGGTTCGTGACGCGACGCGCCACGTTGACTCGCCTCGGCGCCGGCTCGTAGATCGCGCCATGACGAAACCGAGCGAGCTCGCCCTGCGCTACCTCTCGGGCGCCCAGTCGCCGACCGAGCTGCCGCCCTTCGCGGGGGTGCTCGGGCTCGAGGAGATCGAGCCCGGGCTCGCCTTCGTGTCGAGCTTCGGCAACGTGACCGCGCTCGACACGGCCGAAGGGCTCGTGCTGCTCGACACCGGGAGCTTCTTTCTGGCGCAGGCGAACCACCTGCAGATCCGCGCCTGGTCGCACGCGCCGCTCCGCCTCGCCGTGTACACGCATGGGCACGTCGACCACGCCTGCGGCCTCGCGCCCTTCGAGGCCGAGGCGCGCGCCGCGGGAGCGGCCCTGCCCGAGGTCGTCGCGCACGAGGCCGTGGCGCGGCGCTTCGAGCGCTACCAGCTGACGCGCGGCTACAACACCGTCATCAATCAGCGCCAGTTCCAGGCCACGAACGTGCCGTGGCCCGAGAGCTACCGCTACCCGGACCGCAGCTACGCACGCGACCTCGCGCTCGAGGTCGGCGGCGAGAAGCTCGAGCTCCACCACGCGCTCGGCGAGACGGACGACCACACCTGGATCTGGCTCCCCGGCCGGGCGACGCTCGTCACGGGCGATCTGTTCATCTGGGCGTCGCCGAACTGCGGCAACCCGCAGAAGGCGCAGCGCTACCCGCGCGAGTGGGCCGCGGCCCTGCGCACCATGGCCGCCCTCGCGCCCGAGCGGCTCTTCCCGGGGCACGGGCCGCCGATCCTCGGCGCCGCGCCCGTCGCCCTCGCCCTGTCCGAGACGGCCGAGCTGCTCGAGCTCCTGGTCGAGCAGACGCTCGCCGCGATGAACGCGGGTGCGAGCCTCGACGAGACGGTGGCGCGGGTGAAGGCGCCCGAGCGGTTGCTCGCGCGGCCCTACCTCGCGCCGCTCTACGACGAGCCGGAGTTCGTGGTCCGCAACCTGTGGCGCCTGTACGGCGGCTGGTGGGACGGCAACCCCGCGCACCTGAAACCGGCGCGCGACGCGGAGGCCGGCCGAGAGCTCGCGGCGCTCGCGGGCGGCGCCGACAGGCTCGTGACCCGCGCCGTGGCCCTCGCGGCCGAGGGGCGCTTCGCGCTCGCCTGCGAGCTCGTCGAGCACGCCTACCGCGCGGCCCCCGACGACCCGGCGGTGCGGAGCGCGCGCACCGACCTCTACACGCGGCGCGCCGCGCGCGAGACGAGCCTCATGGCGCGCGGCGTCTACACGGCCGCCGCCACCGAGACGCGAGCGAAGAGCTGAGAGCCGGGCCTCGACTCTCGCTCGTCGAGCGCGTCGGCGACGGTCGCGACCTTCCTGCTAGCGCACCGCCACGGGCGCGGGCGCGGGAACGTGGAGCGCCGCCGCGAGCCGCGGCAGCGCCTCGAAGGCGCCCGCGTCGAGCTCGGTCTCGGGCGAGCCCGGGGGCTGGCGCGGAGGCTCCCGGCGCAGGCGCACGACGACGAGCTGCTCGGCCGGGTAGACGAGCAGGTACTGCCCGAGCCAGCCCCGGTACGCGTAGCCGACGAGCCGCGCGGGAATGACGTCGAAGGGCAGCCGCTCGTCGCCGAGGAGCTCGGCGAGCCGGTGGCGCTCGTCGGCGTCGAGCGCCGCCCCCACCTCGAGCCAGTACGCCTCGCGGCTCTCGAAGCGCCGCCCGTCGAGGTGTGCGAGCTTGGCGGCCGCGTCGAGCCCGTCGCGACCGAGCGCCTCGCGACGCGCAGCGGTCTGCACGTAGTAGGGGCCCTCGCGGAGCAGCCAGGTGAGCAGGCCGTGCGTGGGCTCGACGGCGCTCGGCTTCGCGGCCTCGGTGAGCCAGGTGGAGGGCACCACGCTCCGCCCCTGCCACTCGCCACCGGCGAGCAGGAGCGCGCCCACCTTGGCGAGATCGCGCGCCTCGAGCGCGAGCCCGGAGTAGGTCGCGGGCGTGCCCGCCGCGTCGCGCTCCCAGCGGACGTCGCCGATGCCGAGCGGCTCGAAGAGCTTGCGCCGCAGGTAGTCGTCGAGCGGCATGCCGGCCGCCCGCTCGACCACGCCGGCGAGCAGCAGCGTCGCCTCGTTGTTGTACGCGAACACCTGGCCCGGCTCGCTCACGAGCGGCAGGTTGCGCGCGTAGGAGAGCCGGTTGGTGCGCTGCGTCAGGGGGTAGGTCTCCTCCTCGTGGTAGAGGCCGCTCGTGTGCGTCAGCACGTGGCGCAGGGTCACCTTCGCGTAGTCGTTGTAGCGCCAGTCCGGGAGCCACGTGCCGACCGGCAGATCGATCGAGTGGAGCTTGCCCTCCCCGAGCAAGATGCCGATCGCCAGCCCCACGAAGCCCTTCGTGATGCTCATCGTCTGGATCGGCCCGCGGGGCTTGCCGAAGTAGCGCTCGACGACGAGCTTGCCCTCGGAGAGGACGACGAGCGCATCGCTCGCGGTCCGCTCCGCCTCCGCGACGAGCGCCGCGAGGGCGGCCGGCCCGAGATGGACGTCCTCGGGCGCGGCGACCGGCAGCCACTCGGGCAGGCCCGGATCGACGAGCGGCGCGGGCGCGGGTGCAGGCTCCGCGGCGACCGGCGGCGTCGCGACGGAGGGCGCGGCAGAGGGGCCGTCGGCAGGCGCGCTCGGCCGGACCGCCGGGCCAGGGACGGCGAGGGGCGTGGCGGGAGGCGGGCCGTCGAGCCTCGTGGCGCCGAGCGACGGGGCGCAGCCACCCACCGCGCAGACGAGCGCCGCGATCGTGAGACCGAGAGCGCCGCGAAGGATCACGATTTCGATCTAAGGCGTCGGACGGGCCCGCGCCACCTCCCGGCCGGGTCGCGTCGCCGACGAGTGTGATACATCCTGGGACATGAGCGCTCGCCGCCGCCTGGCCGGTGTCCTTGGCTGCTTGCTCGGGCTCGCTGGCGCAGGGTGCGGCGACACCTCGGACGAGGACCCCGGGGGTACGGGCGGCGCGGGCGGCGCGGCGTCGGCCCCGACGACCCGGATCGCGTTCGGCTCGTGCATGCACCAGTCGCTCCCGAAGCCCGTGCTCGACCTCGCGACCGCGTCGGCGCCGGACCTCTTCGTGTTCCTCGGCGACAACATCTACGGCGACACCGACGACATGGCCGTGCTCGCCGCCAAGTACGCCGAGCAGGCGGCGTCCCCCGAGCTCCAGAGCCTGCGCGCCGCCGTGCCGACGATCGCGACGTGGGACGACCACGACTACGGCCGCAACGACGCGGGCAAGGAGTACCCGTACAAGGTCGAGTCGAAGGGGCTGTTCCTCGACTTCTGGCAGGAGCCGGCAAGCTCGTCGCGGCGCACGCACGACGGCGTCTACACGTCGTACCTGTTCTGGGAACAGGGCGGCACGGTGCAGGTGATCCTGCTCGACACGCGCTGGTTCCGCGATCCGCTCGACCCCAACACCGGCGCCGGCGTGAACGACTACCAGCCGACCGCAGACACCTCGCGCACCCTGCTCGGCGCCGAGCAGTGGCAGTGGCTCGAGACGGAGCTCGCCACGCCCGCCGACGTGCGCATCATCGGCACGAGCATCCAGTTCGGACACGAGTACAACGGCTGGGAGTCCTGGACGAACATGCCGCACGAGCGCCAGCACCTCGTCGACGTCCTGCGGGCGGCGGGCGCCGAGGTCACCGTCTTCATCAGCGGCGACGTCCACTGGGGCGAGCTGTCGCGCTTCGACGCCGATGGCGGCTACCCCCTCTACGACCTCACCTCGAGCGGCATCACCGAGGAGTGGCCGTCGATCTCCCCGAACCAGAACCGCATCGGCGAGCCCGTCCCCGAGAACAACTACGGCTTCGTCGAGATCACCTGGGGCGCGGACGACGACCGGCTCGCGCTCGGCCTCGTGGACGTCGACGGCGTCGAGCGCGTCCGCCACGAGGTGGCGGCGAGCGCGCTCCGGTAGGCCGGGCCTCGTGCCAAACCCCCGCTCGGCGCAGCCGAGGCAGGGATGGTCGCAGCCGAGGGCTAGCTCTCGCCGCGGCTCGAGCCGACGGTCGGACCGTGCTGCGGGGTCGCCGGCCCCTTGCAGCCGAGCTCGCAGAAGCAGGGGTGCCCGGCGTCGCCCCAGATCTCGACCTGCGGGCTCGCGTCGCCGGGGGCACGCCACTCGGCACCGTCGTGGATCGCCTTGCCCTGGGCGAACAGCGGCCGGTGCAGTGGATCGAGCGCCGGGAAGCGCCCGTACGTGACGTAGAACGCGACGAGCGCCGCGAGGTGCTCGGCGTCGTCCGGGCACGCCGGCAGGTGGATGAAGTTCTCGAGGCCCGGGACGGCGTCCGCGACGCCGAGCCCGCCCATCGCATGCGACGACGCGGCGGGCCCCCCGAAGGCGGCGCAGGTGCCGACCGCGATGGTGGCGAGCGCATGGCGGCACACGTCGCACGCGACGTCGACCGCCGCCCGCCCACCGATGGCGCACGATGCGTCACCGGTGGGGATCGCACCCTCGACCACCGCGAGGTAGCCGCCGTCGAGCTGGCGCGACCCGCACGCGAGGTGCTCCTCGGCCCGCGCGCCGGCCGTGACCATGAGCGTGTCGCGGTAGTCGACCGAGAGCAGATCGAGCATCACCTGCGCGACGCTCGGCGCGCCCGCGCGCAGGAACGACTCGGTGGGGCCGGAGCGGTGGTCGAGCTCGAGCCACACGAGCGTCGGCTTCGGCTTGTGGATCAGGGCCCTCAGGATCGTCCCGGACGCGCTCGGCGGCAGGGCAAGAAGCCCCGTGACGCCGGTCACGAACGCGCCGAAATCACGGCAAGCGACACCGCGGCGCTCGAGCTCGGCGGCAAAGAACCGGTCGCGCTGGGACATGGCCACCCTCCACGCCGTGTCGTTCGTGTCACATTCGTGCAACGTCCGTGCCCCGCGCTTCGCGCCCGCACCGCCGCGAGATCAGGCGCGCGACACAGCGGGCGACGCGCGCGACGGCGCCATGGGCTGCGCGGCGCGTGCATCGCTTGCGTGCGGTGCGCCGACCGTCACGGCGCGGGCGCGCACGGCGACGCGTGCTCGTGGGGTGCCGTCGGCGATCGCGCGGCTGCACAGGCACCGCGGCGCGTCAGATGCGGCGCGCGAGCGCCGCTGCGCCGAGCAGGCCCGAGCGCGCGTTCGTGACCACGCGCACCGGAATGGCGGCGACGATGGGCGAGAGCCTTCCCTTGTCGCAGTACGCGCGCGCGAAGGCGCCCGCCGAGAGGGCCGGCAAGATCTGCGGGGCAATGCCGCCGCACACGTACACACCACCCGTCGCGAGGATCTGCAGGGCGAGGTTGCCCGCCTCCTGACCGTAGACCTCGCAGAAGAGCTCGAGCGCCGCCTCGCAGAGCGCGTTGTCGCCCGCGAGCCCGAGGCGCGTCACGACGGCGGCCGGGTGCGGGGCGTCGTGCATCTCCTGGCGCACGGCCTCGACCTCGGGAGCGTGGCCGCTGTCGCGCAGGAACTCGTAGACGCTCACGATGCCGCGCCCGGAGAGCACGCGCTCGTAGGAGACGCGCTTGCCGAGCGTCCGGCGCAGGTGCCGCAAGAGCCCGATCTGCCGCTCGGTCGTCGGCGCGAAGTCGGTGTGGCCGCCCTCCGAGGCGAGCACCTGGTACGTGCCGCCGACCTTGCAGAGGAACGCCTCACCGAGCCCGGTCCCCGCGCCGAGGACGGCGATGGGGCCGTCCGGGTCGGCGACGCCGGGGTGGAGCGTCGCGAAGTCGCCCGGCGGCAGCACGAGCACGGCCATCGCCTGCGCGTGAAAGTCGTTGACCAGGGTGGTGCGCCCGAGCCCGGTCGCGGTCGCGAGCGCGGCACCGTCGATCTCCCACGGCAGGTTGGTCGCCTTGCAGCGGTTGTCGGCGACCGGCCCGGCGATGGCGAAGCACGCGCTCGGCTGCGGGCTCCCGGCGAGCGCGCCCGACGCCTCTGCGAGAAAGGCGCGCACGATGTCGTCGAAGCGCGGATACGCGCGGCTGTCGTAGCGGTGCTCCACGAGCACGGCGCCCGCGTCGTCGACCACGGCGCAGAGCGCCTTCGTTCCGCCGATGTCACCGCACACGACGTTCATCTGAGAGCTCCCTTGGCATGCGACGGATCGGAGCGAGCGCGCGGGCCCGCCCCCCCGCAGAGCGTGACGATAGCCGGCTCGCCGCGGCGGCGTCGAGCCACCACGCGGCGGGCGCGGCGTTCGCCGTTTGCTCGCTGCGCCCCCCGGCTCGCGACTATAACTGCGGGGAGGCGCGCGAGCCCGCGCGGCGCGGCGCGGGGCCACGGTGAGCGCACCGGACGAACGCGTGCGACAGTAGGGAGCGGAGGGAGCGCACGGATGATGGATCCACGGGCCGATTTCCTGCGACGCACGCCCTTCTTCGGCGGCCTCGCCGACGCCCAGCTCGCGCGCGTCATGGGCATGCTGGTCGAGCGCAGCTACCCCGCCGGCGACACCGTGTACCGCGAGGGCGAGCTCGGCCGCTCGATGTACATCGTCGGCACGGGGCAGCTCGTGGTGTGCCGGGGCGGCGGCTCGGGGCACCTCGTCAAGCTGCTGCGCCTGTGGCCCGGCGACTTCTTCGGCGACACGGCGCTCATCGCCATCCAGCCGCGCGACGCCACGGTGCTGGTCGAGACCGACGCGCGCCTTTACGAGCTCACGAACGGCGACCTCTACCGGCTCTACCAGGGCGACGTGCACGCCTACGTCATGGTGCTGCAGAACATGAACCGCGAGCTGTGCCGGCGGCTCTTGCAGGCCGACGACCGCATCACCGAGGTCGCCGACGAGCTCGGCGACGACGAGACCCAGATCCGCTCGCGCGTCGAATGACGCTCGGCGCACCACGGCCACACCGAGACTGGGCCTTCGTGCCTCGGTGCTTCGGCTCGCTCCGCCTCCGGGCCGGACGCTCTAGAACCGGTAGCCCGCCGACAGCCCGAGCACCGGCAGCTTCACGAAGCGCTTGAAGGCGTCGTCGAGCGTCGACTCGACCGCGGGTGCCGCCTGGGCCTCGATCGTGGGGTTGTCGGGGACGCTCAGCGTCGAGCGCGCGCCGAGCGTCTGCGTGTAGCCGAGCGTCAGGCGCAGGACGAGGTGCTCCCAGGCGACGAAGCGCCAGCCCAGCGCCACGTGGATGTTGTGCAGCTGCGACCGGAGCTCGACGTCGCTGCCGAGCGCGGCGGCGATCTCGGAGCCGAGCGGCTCCGCCACGAAGCCCGCCAGGTCGGCGGGCGCCACCGAGCCCGAGAGCCAGGCGCTCGTGTAGCCGAGCCACACCTCGAAGCCTGCGCTCGGGAAGGGGCGCCAGCCGGCCGAGAGCCGCATCACGAGGGCGTCGTGCACCGACGCGTCGACGAGCGTGGCGAGC
>JADLAB010000221.1 GCA_020848455.1 Polyangiaceae bacterium | reverse complement strand
GGTGCGCGCCAGGGTGCGTGCCGGACTGTGCCAGCTCTGCGCACCCGAGCCCGTGCGCACGGCCCGGGGCTCCATCTGCGGCGCCACCTCGAACGTGGACGGCGCGGGCCCGCCGGAGCGGCCGACGGGCCCACCGGCCCGCAGCGCCCGCGCGGTGATCGCGGTAGACTCCCGGGCATGGAGCTTCGGCTTGCCTCGGTCCGCGGCGCCGTGCTCGTCGCACTGGCGTTCGCGGCGTGTGCGCCGCCGGTCGCCCCGCCGACGGCGCCGCCCCCTCCGACGCTCGTGGCCCCGACCGTGGCCGCGGACGCACGCGGCCGTGCGAGCGCCGCCGCCGCGGACGACGCCGCGGCCGACGCCGCGGACGACGCGGAGGCGAGCGGCGAGCAGGCGTCCGTCCACCTCTACGTGATGTCGCACTGCCCGTACGGCGTGCAGGTGGAGAACAACCTGCGCGACGTGGTCGCCGCGCTCGGACCGCGCTTGCGGCTCGAGGTCGACTACATCGGCGACCTCAATGCCGCGGGCGTGCTCTCGTCGATGCACGGCGCGCCGGAGCTCGCCGACGACCTCGTGCAGGTGTGCGCCGAGCGACACGCGCCGCGCAGCTTCTATCGCTTCGTGTTGTGCCAGAACCGCGACCTCAAGATGGGCGACTGGAAGCCTTGCGCCGACGAGGTGGGCATCGCGGTCGAGCCGCTCCGGGCCTGTGCCGCGGGCGACGAGGGCCGGCAGCTCCTGGCCGAGTCGTTCGCGCGCTCGCGCCTGCGCCGCGCGACCGGCAGCCCGACCCTCTACATCGGCGACACGCGCTACACGGGCGGCCGTCGCCCGCGCGAGCTCTTGAAGGCGGTGTGCGCCTCGTACGCGAGCGATCTGCCCCAGGCCTGTCGGGACATCCCGCCCCCCGTGCCGGTGCAGGTGGTGGTGCTCGGCGACCGGCGCTGCACGACCTGCGAATCGGAGCGCCTCGAGGCGCAGGTGAAGCGCCACGTCGAGGCGCCGGTGTTCCGCTCCCTCGACTACGGCGACCCGGAGGGGCGCGCGCTCTTCTCGAAGATCGCGCCGGCCAACCTGCCGGCGGTCGTGTTCGACGATTCGCTCGACCGCGACCCCGACGCCGCGGCGGCGCTCGCGCGCAGCCTGAAGACGACGGGCGCCCACAAGGTCCTGTCGATGGGCGAGTGGAGCCCCGTGTGCGCGGACCCCGGCGGCTGCGCGCGCGCCGAGTGCCGGGACACGATGCAGTGCCGCACCGAGGTGCCGCGCAAGCTCGAGCTCTTCGTCATGTCGCACTGCCCCTTCGGCGCGAAGGCCGTCGCCGCCATGGCCGAGGTGTACCAGGCGTTCGGCGACGCGACGCTCGCCTTCTCGCTCCACTTCATCGGCACGCGCCACCCGAAGCGGGGGCTCACGTCCATGCACGGGCAGCTCGAGGTCGACGACGATCTGCGCGAGGTGTGCGCCGCGAAGTACTACGCGCCGCGCCACAAGTTCATGGACTTCGTGGGGTGCCGCGCCGCGAGCTACAAGGACCCGAACTGGCGGGCCTGCACCGGGGGCGCGACGGGCATCGACGACAAGCTCCTCGCGCGCTGCGCCGAGGGGCCCGAGGGCGCGACCCTGCTCGAGGCGTCGTTCGAGCTCGCCCGAAAGCTCGGCATCGGCGCGAGCCCGACCTGGGTCGTCAACGGCCGGCACGAGTTCTCGGGCCTCGACTTCGAGACGGTCCGCAAGAACGTGTGCCAGCACAACCCGCAGCTCAAGCCCTGCGCCGGGACGCCGGCCGCCGTGCGCCCGCCCGGGCCGCTCGGTCCGCCGACGCCACCGACGCCGCCGACGCCGCCGACGCGGCCGACGCCGCCGAGCCCGACCTGCGGGCCCACGGCCGCGGATCCTTCGGCGCCGCCGACCTGCGGCGCGCCCTGACAGCGGGTGCTTCGTTCGGGGGTCGCATGGCGGAGGTGCATTTCACGCAGAACCTGGCGCGGCACGTCGAGTGCCCCACCGTCGAGGCGCCGGGCGCCACCGTGCGCGAGGTGCTCGACCGCGTCTTTTCCGACAACCCGCGCCTGCGCGGCTACGTGGTCGACGAGCGTGGCTTCCTGCGCAAACACATGGTCGTGTTCGTGGACGGCCGGCAGGTGGTGGATCGGGAGCACCTGTCGGATCCGGTCGGACCTCGGGCAGAGGTCTACGTGATGCAAGCGCTGTCGGGAGGATGAACATGGGGAACGCCACGCTCTTGGTCTCGACCCGCAAGGGTCTGTTCGTCGTCGAGGGCTCGGGTGAGAAGGCGGCGCTCACGCGCGCGCTCTTCCTCGGCGACAACGTGCCGCTCGCGCTCGTCGATCGCCGCGACGGGAGCTGGTACGCGGTGCTCGACCACGGGCACTTCGGCGTGAAGCTGCACCGCTCGAGCGACCGCGGCGAGTCCTGGACCGAGATCGCCGTGCCCGCCTACCCGCCGAAGCCCGAGGGCTTCGTCGACAAGGACATGTGGGGTCGCGAGCGCGAGTGGGCGACCAAGAACATCTGGGCGCTCGAGCCGGCGCCCGACACGGACGGCGGCCTCTGGTGCGGGACGATGCCGGGCGGCCTGTTCCGCTCGGACGATCGCGGGGCCTCGTGGCGCCTGTGCGAGGCCCTGTGGAACGACCCGAGCCGCGTGCGCTGGAACGGAGGCGGCGCCGAGCACACCGCCATCCACTCGATCTGCGTCGATCCGCGCGACCCGAGGACGGTCGTCATCGCGGCCTCGAGCGGCGGCGTGTGGCGCACGAAGGACGGCGGCGCCTCGTGGCAGGCCCACACGCGCGGCATGCGGGCGGGCTACGTCCCGCCCGAGCAGTCCGAGCTGCCCGAGAACCAGGACCCGCACCGCGTCGTGCAGTGCCCGGCCGCGCCGCACGTGTTCTGGTGCCAGCACCACATGGGCATCTGGCGCTCGACCGACGATCTGGCGAGCTGGACGCCGATCGAGGCGTCGCCCTCGAGCTTCGGCTTTCCGGTGGCCGTCCACCCGCGCGACCCCGACACGGCGTGGTTCGTGCCGGCGCACTCCGACCAGAAGCGCGCTCCCATCGCGGGCGAGGTCGTCGTGACGCGCACGCGCGACGGCGGCAAGAGCTTCGAGGTGCTGCGCCAGGGCCTGCCACAGCGCTTCGCCTACGACCTCGTGTTCCGGCACGCGCTCGCCATCGCCGACGACGGCGCCGAGCTCGCCTTCGGCTCGAGCACCGGCAGCCTGTGGGTCACGGCCGATCAGGGCGACCGCTGGCACGACGTCGCGCACCACCTGCCGCCGATCTACGCGGTCCGGTACGCGTAGCGCGGCACGTCGGGCCGAGCGCGAGCCCGAGCCGCGCCGTGTAATGCCGTGTAATGGCGCCCGGCGCGCAAGCGGCGTGTCATGGATGCCGAGCCGAGCAGGGGGCGAACATGGCGCAGCCGGAGCTACTCTTGGTCGAGGACGACGCGGTGGTCGCACGCAGCGTCGTGCGGGCGCTGCGCTCGGTGCCGTACGAGGTCTCGTGCGCCGCCACGCTGGCGGAGGCGCGACGCCGGCTCGACGCCCGCGTCTACCGCGCGCTCGTGCTCGACCTCGGTCTGCCGGACGGCCACGGCCTCGAGCTCGCGCGCGAGCTCCGCCTCGGGGGGCGCCCGATGCCGATCGTCGTCTACAGCGGGCAGATCGACCGGGCCGCCGCCCGCGCGATCGCGGAGCTCCGGGCCATCGCGCTGCCGAAGCCCGCGACGGGCGACGCCCTGCGGCGGGCGCTCACCCGGGCGACGGCGCTCGAGGGCGCGGGGCGCACGCCGACGGCTCACGCCTGCTGACGGCCGCGCCGCCGGCTCACTCGCGGATGCGCTCGCGCTTCACGCGGATGCGCCAGCGCAGCTCCGCGCCGCGCGCGAGCGTCGCCACGAGCTCCTCGCCGATCGGGCCGGTCAAGCGCTTGCGCGCCTGCTCGAGCGACCGCACCGGCACGCCGTCGACGGCGAGGAGCCGATCGCCGGGCTCGATGCCGGCGCGCTCGGCCTCGCCGCCTTGCGGGACGTGCTCGAAGCGCACCTGCCGCGCGTTGCCGGTGCCCGTCTCGCCGAGCGTCACGGCGAGGCTGCCCGCGCCCTTGAGATCGAGCCCCGGCGCGGGCTCCGCATCCTCCCCGAGCACGAGGACGACGTCCTCGGTCGTCTCGCCCGGCCGCACCACGACGCCGCCGACGGCACTGCGCCCGACGCCCGCCACGTACGCCTCGATCGACACGGTGCCGGGGGGCAGATCGAAGAGCGTGAAGCGACCGCGCGCGTCGGAGCCGGCCAGGCCCGGGGGCAGCGGGCCGAGCGGCAGGTAGGTCGGGACGCGGCCGAGCGCCACGCGCGCACCGGCGATGGGCTTGTCGTCGGCGTCGCGCACGACACCGCGGACCGCGCCGCCCTGCTCGAGCTCGAAGCGCCCGAGATCGACCGGGCGGCCCGGCTCACCGCCGATGACGACCGAGAGCTCGCGCGGCGCGTAGCCGCTCTTGTGGACGAAGAGCCGCGCCGCACCGGCGCCGAGATCCGCGAACGCGAACAGGCCCTCCTTGTCGGTCTTGGCGCGGCGCACGCCGACGGGCGTCCACAGGGTCACCTCGGCGTCCTCGACGCGCTCGTAGCCGCGCCGCGCCGTGATGGTGCCCTCGGCGGCGAGCGGCTCGAGCATGACGAGATCGACCTCGCCGGGCGTCGGATCGAGCTCGCTCACCGCGGGCGCCTTGCCCGGCCGCACGAGCACGATGCGGAGCGGCAGCCCGCGCGCACCGGTGAGCGTCGCGCGCCCCGAGTCGCTCGTGAAGAGCGTGCGCGCGAGCGGCTCGGCGGGCTCGAGCGAGCTCGTACGGATCTCCACGCGGTCGAGCGGGTAGCCGCGATCGTCGGTGACGCGCAGGGCGATGTCGTCGCGGCGCTCGGGGAGCGTCACCTCGATCTCGCGCCGCACGCCGTCCTCGAGCGTGAGGTCGATGCGCAGGGCGGGCTCGTCGAGCTCGCGCCCGCGGGTCACCGACACGGTCGCGTCGCGCCCGACGGCCGCGTAGGCGAACGTGCCGTCGTCGGCCGTGTAGGTGATGCGGTCGATGCCGGTCGCGAGGTCGCTCAAGGCGACGCGCGCACCGGCCGCGGGCGTGCGGTCGGCCTCGAGCACGCGCCCCTCGAGCACGGCACCCTGCCGCAGCACGAGCTTGACGACCGCCTCGCCCCCGGGCGCGAGCGTCAGGGGCTCGGAGAGCGCCTCGGCGTAGCTCGGGTGGCGCGCCACGAGCCGCACGCGCCCGGGCGGCACGGGTGCGAGCGCGAAGCGCCCGTAGCGGTCGCTGACCCACGGATCGTCGCTCCGCGCGCTCGGCCGCACGACGAGCGCGCCGCCGGGCCCGCCGAGCGGCAGATCCGGCACGATGGGCATCACGCCGAGCTCGCCCACCGGCACGAGCGGGATGGCCCCGGGCAGGGAGAACGCGAAGTGATCGTCGCGAAAATCGGTCGTGGCCGAGCTCTCGGCGACGGGCATGCCGTCGAGGTCGGTGCCGACCGCCTCGAGCGACACCCCGGCGACCGGGAAGCCGCGGTCGTCGACGACCTCGCCGGTGACCGTCGCGCCGCGCACGATCGCGACCTCGAGCTCGCTCGTGCCGGGCTCGAGCGGGACGGCGTTGCGCGCCACGAAGCCGCGCGCGCGCACCGACACGGTCGCGTCGTCGCCCGCGATGGGCCCGAGCGTCACGTCGCCGTTGCCGTCCGTGCGCCCGTAGAGCGGAAACGACGAGAGCCCACCCGTGACGAGCGCCACGTCGGCCTGCGCGACCGCCGCGTGCTTGTCGTCGGCCGCGGCCGGATCGACGACGTGCACGTGCACGAACACGCCGGGCTCGAGCCGGAGCTCGAGCTTCTTCTGCTCGCCGCGCTCGAGCATGACCCCGCCGTCGTTGCCGCTCACGAGCGCGCCCGACTCGGCGCGGAGCTCGTAGAAGCCGCGCGGCAAGCCGGCGATGCGCACGCGGCCCGAGGCGTCGCTCTCGGCCGTGCGCGCCGGCCACAGGGCCGAGCCCGCCGCGAGCACCTTCGCGCCCGCGATCGGCTGACCGTCGGGCCCGACGACCACGACCTCGAGCGAGCCCAGGCGCTCGAGCTTCACGAAGAAGGGCGAGTCGGCGGCCTCGACGTTCGGGAAGAGCTTGCCGTCGAAGCCCGGCGCGCTCACCTCGACCGCCCACGGCTCGGGGCCGAGCCCCTCGAAGGCCGCCAGGCCGCGCGCGTCGCTCGAGGCGCGGTACGAGAGCGGATCGGCGCCGAAGAGCTCCACCGACACGCCGGGGATGGGCCGCTCGGCGGTGTCGACGACGACGACCTCGAAGCGCATCGCGGGCGCGAGCGTCAGCGTGCGCTCGCGCGCCGGGCCCACCTCGAGCACGAGCCGGCTCGAGCTCCGCGCGCGATCGTCCGCCCGCACGACGAGCCACGCCTCGCCCGGCGGCAGGCCCGACAGGGTCGCCCGGCCGCTCGCGTCCGTCAGCGCCTCGCCGACGCGCACCGCGGCGCCGTCGACGAGCGCGTAGACGGACACGGCGGCGTCCTCGATGGGTCCGCCGGCGGGATCCTGCACGGCGACGACGAGCCCGGCGCTCGCCTCCGGATCGACGACGGGTGCGCGCGGCCCCGCGGGCACCACCCCCGGCGCGAGCGGCCGGCCCGGCGTGTCGCGCAGGCCGGCGGCGAAGAACAGGCACACGGCCGCAGCGAGCACGAGGTGCAGTCGCCCGAGCCAGGCCAGCATGCTGGGGTTATAGCCGGATGCGGCGCCGGCGGCTTCTGCGGCGAGGCCAAGCCGTGCTCGCCGTGCCTGCGCCGAGGCCGGGGCGGGTCTACGCCAGTCACGGGGGTAGGCGATAGCGTGACAGCTTGTGGCGGTTGACCAAGGTCGAGCGCACCAGCCACTCCGAAACCTGGAAGTGCTCGGCAGCTTCGGCCAACGCCTCGTCGTGCATGCCGCGATCGTCGGTGAACGCATCGAGCGAGGCCCACGGGCACAGCAGCTCCTGCGCAAAAGAGCGCTCGAGCTTCTGCAGCGCGCTGTAGCTCCGGGTGACCGGGACGAGGTGCTCAGCCTCCGACAGAACGTGCGCGGCTCCGATCATTCGGGCCAGGAAGAACCGCTGGCCCTCCGTCCGACCGGTCGTGACGAGGAGCCGAGCTCGACCGCCACTCACGCCATTTCGGAAGCCGCCGCCGAGTGCGACATCCTTCGTGCGAGCTCCTTGCAGCGGAACGGGCGTCGAGACCAGCTCCGACAGCGTCTTGTTGTCGAGAACATCCTCGCCCAGCCGGTGCGTGGCACGCAGCTCCCGAGCCAGACGCGCCCCTCGCTGCCAAGGTTGCTCCCCCGGTGGCGGACTCTCTTCGTGGTGCTTGCCCACCCAAGCCAGATCCACCGTGGTCGAAGAGCCCTTCATAGCGTCGATCACCGCTTTCGCCGACTCGATCCCCCCGTCCAGGTCCTGCAAGACGCCCATCACCTCGTCGCCCGAGCAGGGCCCCGTGTCGTCGATCAATGTCTGCGCCTCGAGCAGCCAGGCGTCGGGCGCAGCACCAGGATCGATACCGGCGAGGGCCTGCCAGCGACACTGCCTCGAAACACTTGGGCTGCTCCGCTCGTGCGTGAGCTCCTCCCGCAGCTCGGTGAGGTCGCGGTACTTCGGAAGCACCGCGCTCAGGCGCGCTTGCACCACGTCGACGAAGCGATCGACCGCAGCCTCGAAGTCGCTCGCCGCGACATCCGCAAGCACACTTCGCAAGTACCGAATCGCCGACACGTCCGATGCGCCCTCGGCGTCCATCTGAAGACGGACGAAGTCGCCGTCACTGAACAGCTCGAGCGGGGGCCAAGGCGTGTCCCCTCCTATTCCGGAAAGACAGTGCGCCTGCCTCCAAGCAGCCCCCGGCATCTGCGGCCGCCCTTCCCAGCGAAGCCGCCACCAGTTCACGAGCAGCCACTCGGCCACCAAGTACAACGGCACGTTGATGTGGGCTCGCACCGTCTGCGCCAGCGAATCCTCGATCTCCGTGACTGCAACGCGCTGCGCTTCGCCCACCGAAATCTGCAACGACCCTGTCGTCGCGCGCGCGGCCTCTTCGCCATACCCTGACGCGAGCCAGTCCACCACCTTCAGCTCGAGCTCAGACATCTCGCCGCCCCCAAGCTCTGGTGACCTCGGCGAAGAACGGATCCGATCGCCGGATCGGATACCCATGATACGCGCCTTCGGTGGCGCCGCCGTACATCGCCTCGAAGACCTGCCCGTGCTCGTCGACGACCCACAGCTGCTTCGGAAAACGCGGCGCCCCCTCGCCGGCGCTGACGAGTCCACCTTCGATGGCCCGCGCGAGCAGGTCGTCCGCCACGGCACGTCGAGTGATCTTGGCCTCGTCGCACAGCGTCTTGTCGAGCCGAGGAGCGGCCGGCGGCGTCAAGCCGAAGTCGCCGGGCGAGCGCTTGTGCAGCGCTGACC
Organism: Polyangiaceae bacterium; assembly: GCA_020848455.1. Taxonomy (GTDB): domain Bacteria; phylum Myxococcota_A; class Polyangia; order Polyangiales; family Polyangiaceae; genus JACRDA01. Next base: position 379 of record JADLAB010000221.1, on the reverse strand, counting down.
CCTCGTACGTAGCGTGCTGGCGCAAGAAAGCGCGCTCCTCCCCGCCCAGCGGGGCGGGTCGCATCGTCCGTCGCGTGGCGCGACGTTTGGCTTCCGCCTTCTTGCCCATGTCAGTCGGCCCGAGCCTAGCTTTTGACACCGAGCAACACAAACCACCTGGCTGCCCCGGCTACGAGTAGCTCGCCTGCTGCGGCGGCCACGCGGCCGCGCGAGCGCGGATCGAGGATGCACGACGCGCCACGGGGTTTTTCTTCCCGCCCATCCGTGTCATGACTCCGTGCGACGTGTCGCAGAGAGCCGTAGACGCCTTTCTCGGCAGCCACCCGGAGCTGCTCGAGGAAGATCTGACCGATCGCTCGTCGCTCGAGCTGCTCGTGCG
>JADLAB010000220.1 GCA_020848455.1 Polyangiaceae bacterium | reverse complement strand
GCCTCAGCGCGTGGCGGTGACGGTGTAGAGCTGGTTCACGCAGGGCGTGTCGAGCCCGCCGAAGCAGCTGCAATCCGGGCCGCTGAACTGTAGCTGGTAGGTGCCCGTCCACGAGTCCGGGCCCGTGAAGCTGCCGACGAGGTGGTAGGTCTCGGCGCACCCTCCGGGGATCGAGCCGGCGTTGTCGAAGCTGCCGGCGGGGCAGGTGGTGGCGGCGCCGGTCATCGGCACGGGGTTCGAGGGCGACGAGGCGATGGTCGCGCCGTTGCTCGCGAAGACGAAGGACGAGACGTTCACGGACACGAGCCCGAAGCAGCAGGAGTAGGCGATCGGCGGGCCGACGACGAGGTACGTCCCGTCGGGATCGCAGCTCGCGGACTCCGTCTTGCAGGTGCTGCTGCAGCCGTCGCCGGAGACGAGGTTGCCGTCGTCGCAGGTCTCGCCTGGATCGAGGACGCCGTTGCCGCAGGGGTCGCAGCCGGAGGTGTCGAGCGTGCAGTCGGCGTGACAGCCGAGCACGCCGCTGCCGAAGCCCGCGGTCACGCAGGTCTGGCCACCGAGGGTCGAGCCGTCGCAGGCCTCGCCCGGGTCGATGACGCCGTTGCCGCAGGGGTCGCAGCCGCTCGTGTCGAGCACGCAGCCCGGCAGACACGCGAGCGTGCCGCCGCCGAAGCCATCCGACAGACAGCTATGCGCGCCGAGATCGGCGCCGTCGCACGGCTCGGGTGGATCGATCTGGCCGTTGCCGCACGGGCTGCACCCCGAGGTGTCGAGCGTGCAGTCGGGCGTGCAGGCGATGGTGCCGCTGCCGAAGCCCTCGGTCACGCAGCTGTGCCCGTCGAACGCCGCTCCGTCGCAGGGCTCGCCGGCGTCGAGCGCCCCGTTGCCGCAGGCGCAGATGCGGATGTCGTACTGGCAGTCCGGCGTGCAGCCCGGGTTCGCGCCGCTCAGCGGATAGCCGAGCGCCTGACAGGTGGTGGCGACGAGCGGATCGTTCTGGGCGTCGAAGTCGCAGTCCTCGCCGAGGGCGACGTCGATGACGCCGTTGTGGCAGCCGGAGCACGCCCCGAGATCGAAGGTGCACGCGACCGTGCACGGCGCCGCGCCGCCGACGAAGCCGAGGTCGCTGCACGTGGCCCCCGCGCCGTCGCAGGCCTCGGGCGGCTCGACGACGTCGTTGCCACAAGCGGGCCCCGCGCCGCCCTGGCCCGCCGCGCCCCCCGCGCCGCCGTCCGCGCCGGCGCCGCCGCCTCCCGCGGCGGCCTCGCCTCCCGTCCCACCGGTGGCTGCGCCGCCACCCCCCGCGGCAGCTTCGCCTCCCGTCCCCACCGTACCGCCGGTCGCGCCCGCGCCACCCGCGCCCGCGGCCCCGCCGCCGGCGGGCGTCGGGTCGTCACCGGACGAGTCCGCACCCGAGGCGCAGGCGCACAACCCAAGCCAGGCAGCCGAGAGCCACGCTCGCGCGACGATGTGCACGCTCCACCTCCAGCCGGAAGGGTACGAGAGGACGGGGCGCCCGCGACAGAGAAACTCGCGCCGGAGCGACCGGCGCGTTCCGGGCGACCCTTGAGCTCCTTGGAGCAGGGCTTCTCTCCGACTGGCTCCTAGTACACCGCGTCGTGCAGGGTCAGGCGCAGGCGCACGATGCCGAGCGCGCTGCTGCCGCCCGACGGCTCGATGCGCAGCGCCTGGAAGTCGACCCCCTCGAGCATGCAGTCGCCGATGTCGACGCCGACCGCGTGGACCGTCCAGTCGTGGGACATCGAGGCGCTCGCCCCGCAGCCGTTGAGGGGGTTGTAGACGTCGAAGGTGACCGAGGAGCTCGACGAGATGCTGCGCCCCTCGACGCACACCGTGGCGTGGCTGTAGCTCTGGAGCGTCGTCAACCCGAGCATGACCTGCAGCGTGCTGCTCGGTCCGAGCGCGGCGAGCTTGCCGATGGGGTCGTTGGTGACGGCGATGTTGTTGTAGACGTCCCACACCTCGGGCCAGCTGCTGCCGCTCGGCGCCCAGGCGGGCTCGCCGAAGCCGGGGGTGGGGGAGAAGAGCCAGTCCGGGTTGGTGGCGGTGAAGGCCGAGGAGTAGTCGATCTCGAACCACACGCCGTCGCCGGGCAAGCCGCACGCGTCGTCGACGGGGTTGCCCCCGGAGCCGCCGGAGCCGCCGGAGCCAGTGCTGCCGCCGCCGGCTCCGCCGCCGCCGGAGCCGCCGGAGCCAGTGCTGCCGCCGCCGGCGCCCCCCGAGCTCGCGCCGCCGTGGCCCGCCGCAGCGCCCGAGCCGCCCCCGCCCTCGGGCGACGTGCCGCCCGCGCCGCTCGTCCCGGCGCCGCCGAGCCCGCCGTCGCCGCCGGCGTGCGCTCCGGCGCCGCCGGAGCCGCCCGCGATGGCGCCGCTGCCGCCGCTCCCGCCCGAAGCTCCGGCCGCCGCCCCACCGTCCCCGCCGCCGCCCGAGCTCGAGCTCGCGCAGGCGGGCGGCCCCCCGGTGGCGAGCGCGCCGAGCGCGACCCACGCGGCCGGCCGGAGCACGGCGCCGCGCACGCCACGGCTGCGTCCGACGACCGACCTCTTCATGGCTCGCCATGGTAGCAGGCCTTGCGGACCGGCTGCAGGGCGGAAGGCGTCGCCGGGCGCCCCCTCGTCCCCGCGCGTCCTGCTAGACTAGGGTCGCTCGACGAGGAGCTGGAAAATGCGACGAACGACGGCGTGGCGGAGCGCGGTGGGTGCGGTCGTGGCGGTCCTCGCCGGCGTCGCGGTCGAGCACGAGGTGCAGGCGTGCGAGTGCGTGGACTACCCGCCCCTCGTGCGCCCGTCGGCCACCGACCTCGTCGTCGCGGCCAACACCAAGATCTGGCTCGAGGGGCCCGGTGTGGGCTCGCTCACCTGTGGCCCGCTCCTCGACGCCGCCCAGCAGACGGTGCCGACGACACGCACCGAGCTCGCCACACGCGGCGTGCGCGCCGTCGTCTTCACGCCGGTCGCGGATCTCGGCGTCGGCGCGGCCTACAGCCTCGAGTGCGACCACTACGGCCAGAAGGTCGTGAGCTCGTTCACCGTCACGGAGCCCGCGGACGACACGGCTCCGGCCGTCCCGCTGGCCGAGCTCGGAGAGGCCGAGCACGACGGCAGCGGGAGCAGCTCGTGCGGCGAGGCCGACTACGTGCCCGTGACGCTGCAGCACGAGGGCGGGATCGTCGTCGTCGACATCGCCGGCCAGGGCGTGCTCGATGCGACCGGTCCGAGCGGCACCGTGAACGACGTGTACGCCGACGACGGCTACCTCGTCGGTGGCAAGATCTGCGGGCGTCACCACAACTGGGATTTCGACGACGACGGCGCGGCCGAGGACGTGCGCTTCGGCACCTTCGACCTCGCCGGCAACTTCTCGGGCTGGAGCGAGCCGCAGGAGGTCTCGGTCGGCTGCAGCTGCCGGCTCGGACCGACGAGCAGCGGTGCCGGCGACGCCGCCGCCGTGGCGGGGCTCGCCCTCGTCGGCCTCGCGCGGCTGCGGCGCCGTCCGGCGCGCAGCTGAGCCTCGGCCCGGCGCGGCCGGCACGTGCCCCGCGCCGGTTGTACGCGCCGCCGGCCTTGCAGGATGCGGACGCGCATGAGGATCGTGTAGGGTGGGCGGCTCCAGCATGCGCATCCCCGACGCTCTCGCTCCGCTCTTCGACTACGGCCTCGTGGAGGAGGTGGTGCGCCCACTCATGAGCGGCAAGGAGGCGCAGATCTACCTCG
>JADLAB010000219.1 GCA_020848455.1 Polyangiaceae bacterium | reverse complement strand
TCACCTTCACCTTCAAGGTGAACGTGCCGGCGAACGGCAAGACGACCATCACGTATCGGGTGCGGGTGCGGTGGTGCTGAGAGGGTTGTCAGTTTTCAGTCGTCAGTTGTCAGGTCCGGACGGCGCTGTGCGCCGGGACGGGAGACGGGCAGGGATGCGGGTGCTCGCGTGCTCTGCGCTCGCGGCGTGTGTGCTCGGGGCTGCGCGGGCCGAGGCGCAGCCGCGCAAGGTGTCGACCGAGAAGGACCGGAAGGAGGTCTCGATCACGGTCTACAACCAGAGCTTCGGCCTGGTGCGCGAGGTGCGGAGCCTCGACCTCGCGCCGGGGCGGCAGAGCCTCGAGCTCGCCGACGTGGCCGCGACCATCCAGCCCGAGACGGTGGCGATCCGCGCGCTCGCGGGCAAGCTCGACGTGCTCGAGCAGAACTACCGCTACGACCTCCTGTCGCCCTCGACCCTGCTCGACAAGTACGTCGGGCAGAAGGTGCGGGCGTACCGCTACCACCCGGGGCTCGGCACGGAGCAGGGCTTCGACGCCGAGCTCCTGTCGGTCGCGGACGGGCGGCCGATCCTGCGCATCGGGGGCGAGCTCACCTTCGACTTCCCGGGGAGGCTCGCGTTCCCGGGCGTGCCGCCGAACCTCATCGCCAAGCCGTCGCTCGTGTGGCTCCTCCTTGCCGACCAGCCGAAGATGGACGTCGAGGTGACGTACCTCGCCCACGCGCTCAACTGGAGCGCCGACTACGTGATGGTGGTCGACGACCAGGACCAGAAGGGCGACCTCACGGGCTGGGTCACGCTCCAGAACCAGTCGGGCGCGAGCTACGCGAACGCCAAGCTGAAGCTCGTGGCCGGCGACGTGAACCGCGTGCGACCCGACGTCGGCTTCGGCGGGGTGGACGACGTCATCGAGGAGAACGGCAAGCGCGACACGTTCCAGGAGGAGAGCCTGTTCGAGTACCACCTCTACACGCTCGAGCGGCCGACGGACGTGCTCCAGAACGAGCAGAAGCAGGTGACGCTGCTCGAGGCGCGCGGCGTCGGGCTCGAGAAGAAGCTCCTCTTCCTCGGCCAGCAGTACTGGTACCGCGGGCCGTACGGCGAGCTCCAGTCGAACCAGAAGGTCGGGGTCTACCTCGATCTGCGCAACACGCAGAAGAACGGCCTCGGCATGCCGCTGCCGAAGGGGGTCGTGCGCGTCTACAAGGCCGACGCGTCGGGGGCGCGGCAGTTCGTGGGCGAGGACCGCATCGACCACACGCCGAAGGACGAGAAGGTGCGCATCAAGATGGGCGAGGCCTTCGACGTCGTCGGCAGCCGCAAGCAGACCGCGTGGCGCGCGCTCGGCAGCTGCACCTCCGAGAGCGCCTGGGAGATCGAGCTCCGCAACCACAAGGACGCCGAGGCGGCCGTCGAGGTGTGGGAGCCCATCGGCGGCGACTGGACGCTGCTCGAGCAGAGCCACCCGAGCGTGAAGAAGGACTCCTCCACCTTCACCTTCGAGGTGAAGGTCCCGGCGAACGGCAAGACGACGGTCACGTATCGCGTGCGCGTGCGCTGGTGCTGAGAGGGTCGGCCGCGCGCCGTCCGGCTCAGCGCGGCGCGCCGGGCGGCCGCGACGCCTGGCGGTCCACCCAGTCGGCGATGTCGCTGATGACCTCCGCGGCGACGTGGCCGTCGAGCTTGGCGTAGGCCTCGGGCGTCGCCGGGCCTTGTCCGGCGACGAGCACGTGGTCGAGGGCGTCGTAGACTTTGGCCTCGACGTCGGGGCGGTCGCCGAGGCCGCTCTTCCAGCGCGCGAAATCCTCTGCGACGGTCACCCGCTCGTCGCGGCCGCCCTGCAGGATGAGGAGCGGCTGGGGCAGCGCCCGGGCCGTGGCGACGGCGTCGTAGCCCTGGACCTTCTTCCAGTAGGCGGCGGGCTTGCCGAGCGGCAGATCGTCGACCGGGGTGTCGAGCGGCAGCGCGGGATCGCGTGCGCGCGCCGCCTCCGCGTCCATCAGCGCGATCTTGGCGCGATCGAGATCGGTCAGCTTACCCTTGGCGAGCTCGGTGCGCTGCACGTACTCGGGCACGAGCCGGTCGACGAGGTGGCGCGCGGGGGCAGCGAGCAGGATGCCGCCCGCCACGTCGGGGTGGTCCCGGAGGAGCCACGGCCCGAGCCAGCCGCCGTCCGCGTGGCCGGCGACGAAGATGCGACGCGGATCCACCTCGCGCGCGCCCCGCAGCGTGGCGAGCGCGGCGGCGACGTCGCCGAGGTACTCGTGCTCGATGGTGAGCGCGCTCGGCTCGACGCCGAGCGCCTTCATGCGCTTCGCGTCCCGGGCGCGCATGTCGAAGCGCAGGACCGCGATGCCCCGGCTCGCGAGCCCCTCTGCGACGTCGCGAAAGATCCGCGCCCGGCCCACGCTGCCGTCGAGGTCGTTGTACTTGCGGCCGCCGACGAGCAGCACGGCCGGCACGCCGCGGCGCCCGCTCGGCACGACGAGCGTGGCCCGCAGGGCCGCCGCGCCCTCGCCGACCGACAGCGCGCGCTCGGTCAGGCGGCCGGCGTCGACGTAGCTCGGCGGCGCAAAGCGCGGCTTGGCGTTCGCGAAGTCGACGGCGGAGACGAGCTCCGCGTCGCCCGCGAACACCGCCGTGATGTCGGCCGTCCCTTTCTCGAGCTCGACGGCGACTCGCATGCGGTGAGCGTCCGGGCCGGGGAGGCTGTCGACGCGGAGGATCCGGCCGTAGGTGCCATACTGGCCGCCGACCGCCTCCCATACCATCTTCACGCCGTCGAGCTCGGCGGCCATGGTCTCGGTCACGAGCGCCCGCACGGGCTCCCAGGTGTTCTTCGCGACCTGCTCGGCGAAGCTCCGCGCGACGCGCTCGCGCCTGGCGACGAGCGCGGGCGGCACGGGGGCGACGCTCGCGGCGGCGGTCGCGCTCGAGCCGGCAGGCTCTTGCGTCGGGGCGGTCGCGCCCGTCGACGGGGTCGCGCGCGGCGGAGCGGCGGCGCTCGCGGGGCTCGTCGCCCCCGGCGTGGCGGTGGTGCGCGCGGCGGTTTCCGCGGCCCCGGAGGTCGGCGGGCTCGCGCCATCCGGTGCGCCGCCGCGGCAGGCCTGAGAGGCGACGAGCGCGAGGCCGAGCACTGCCAGCCGATGCGGCCGTGGCGGCCTAGGGCTCGTCGTCGAGGCCGTCGAACGCGACGGCCGCGCGGGCGCAGGTGCACGCATGGAGGTCCTTGTCGGCCGGGCGCTCGGCGCACGGCCGGAGCGCCATTGTGCGCCTTTCGAATTCGCTTGGCACGAGCGGAGCGAGCGTGTCCGATGGCGAGATGCTCCTGACGCCGCGTCCTGCCCTTCGGCGCGCGGGCGACCGCGCCCGGCGTGCGCTCGGGCCCGCCGCGGGGGGCGGCAGGCGGCCGTGAAGAGCTCGAAGCTCGTGGTCGGCCCGGGACGGCTCATCGCCGGGCGCTACGAGCTCGTGGCGCTCCTCGGGCGGGGCGGCATGGGCGAGGTCTGGCGCGCGCGCCACCTCGCCCTCGACGCCGAGGTCGCCGTCAAGCTCATGCTCGACGAGGCGCGCGGCAGCCCCGAGGCGCTCGGCCGGTTCGTGCGCGAGGCGCAGGCGGCCGCGCGCTTGCGGAGCCCGCACGTGGTGCAGATCCTCGACCACGGCAGCGACGGCGAGATGGGCTTCATCGCCATGGAGCTGCTCGACGGCGAGAGCCTCGGCGGCCACCTCGCCCGCGTCGGCCGGCTCGAGCCCGCGCTCGCCTACCGCATCCTCGCGCACGTCGCCCGCGCGCTCGGCCGCGCGCACGAGGAGCACATCGTGCACCGGGACCTCAAGCCCGAGAACGTCTTTCTCGTCGACAACGACGGCGAGCTCGTCGCGAAGGTGCTCGACTTCGGCATCGCCAAGCACGGCCGCGCGAGCCTCGAAGGTCCGAGCGGAGGCGTCGCCACCGCCGTGGGCGCCCTGCTCGGCACGCCCTTCTACATGAGCCCCGAGCAGCTCATGTCGAGCACCGACGTCGACTTCCGCACCGACCTCTGGGCCATGGGCGTCATCGCCTACGAGTGCCTGCTCGGCCACCGCCCGTTCCAGGCGCCGACCATCGGGCAGCTCGTGACGGCGGTGTGCCACGCCGCCCCGCCCGTGCCGTCGGAGCGGGGTGAGGTGCCGGGCGGGTTCGACGCCTGGTTCGCGCGCGCCACCGCCCGCGACCCCTTCGACCGCTTCCCGAGCGCGCACGCCGCCGCCGAGGCGCTCGCGCCGGCGCTCGGCGTCGCGGCCATGCCCCTCGCGCGCAGGCTCGAGCTCGGGGGCGAGGCGGGGACGCTCGCGCCGACGGCCGACGCGAGCCTCGAGACGGCGGCCTTCCTGGCGCAGCAGACGCCGGCCCTGCGTGGCGCTCGAGCGAGCGCGGCCCGAGCGCCGCTCGGCGAAGCGGCGACCTTGCCGCATCCCGCCTCTGTGCCGCCCGCGGCGAGCGACGGCGCGCCTGCCGAGCCCGCGGGCGAGCGGCGACAGGAGTCGATGACGCCCGGCGTGTCGGCCGTGACCGCCGCTCCGCGCGCCGCGGCCGCTCCGACCCCCGCCCCGCGCGAGGCGCGGCGCTCGCGGCTCGTCGGCGCGCTCGGCCTCGGCCTCGGCGCCTGCGTCGTCGGCGGGGCGATCGCCATCGCCGTCGCCGCGTCGGGCGGCGCGGGCGACCGAGCCGCGGCAGGCAGCGCGAGCGCGGGGACGGCGAGCGCGAGCGCGCCTCCGGCGGGCCCCTGCGACGCGACCTTTGCCTGCCCCGCCCCCGACCAGCAGATCTGCTCGCTCGGCTCGAACGCCTGCGAGACGTCGCCCTTCGGGGTCGCGTCGACCGACGTGACGTTCGACGGCGGCGAGGCGAAGCACTACGCGGTCGCGCGCTCGTTCAGCGTCGACTACACCGAACAGCCCGGCCAGCGCTCGCGCATCGACGTCACCATGGACAGCGGCGCGGTGGTGATGTCCCTGTTTCTGCCGATGAGCCCCAAGGTCGGCAAGGTCAAGCTCGTCGAGGGCAATGGCTCGCACGCCGACTGGCCCGAGCGCGCCGCGCTCAGCTTCGCGGCGGGCGCCTTCCGCCCGAGCAGCTGGTCGGGGGCGGCCCTCGGCACCTACGCGGTCGCCTTCGGCTCGCTCGAGCTCACGAAGGTCGACTACCGTTTCGGCGGCTCGCTCGAGGGCACCCTCGACGCGTGGCTGCAGGGCGGCCGCGGGCGCACGCCGATCGAGATCCACCTGGTGACCCGCTTCCGGGCCTCCATCCCCTGAGCGTGAGGCGCGCTCAGGCCGGCGGCGTGAGCGGGGCGCAGGTCGAGACGCCGGCGCCGACGATGCGGAAGCCGATGTTCGTCATGTACGAGGTGTCGACCGACTGGTCGCTCGGGCGGTAGCGCGTGACGTTGCTCATCGTGCCGTCGGTCGCCGTGTACAGGTAGAAGTCGCCGCCCCAGAACGAGAACGCCCACGCGGTCGGCGTCGGGACGGTGGGCAGGGCGTGGGACGAAAGGATGCCGCCGTCGGTCTTGTCGATCTCGGCGACCTGGACCGGCGTCGTCGTGAAGAAGCCGAACAGCCGGCCGTCGCCCGTGCCGGTGAGCTCGGCGTTCTGGCCGGTGAGCGGGCTGCCGAAGGGACCGATGTTCGACAGGCTGCTGCCCTGGATGGACCCGAGCCCCGTCCCGCCGCCGAGGTCGCCGATGCCGGCCACGAACAGGGTCTCGTCCGTGCTCTCTGCGCCGTTGGTCGAGAAGCCCATGCCCATGCGGAACCAGCCGCTCGGCAGGTTCACGGCGGCGGTGGGCTCGCAGCTCGCGTTCGCCGTGCTGACCTTGAAGACGGCGCCGGCCGAGTCGCCGAAGAGCGGGTCGGTCTCGACGTAGTTGACCCAGGCGACGGCGTCGCGGTCGACCGCCATCGAGTTCGGCGCCATGGCGGTGTTGCAGCCGAGCTGCCCGATGAGCTGGAACTGCTTCGCGGGCGGGTTGAAGCTGTAGAGGTCGTTCGCGTCGGACAGCACGTAGATGAGCTTCGCCTGCTCGCTGCAGCCGGTGGCACCTCCGCCCGTGCCGCTGCCGCCCGTGTTCGTGAAGATCGCGCCGCCGCCACCGCCCGTGCCGTTCGCGCCCGCACCCGTGTCGTTGCCGAAGCGCGAGTCACCTCCGGCGCTGCACGCTCCCGAGCCGAGCGCGGCGAGCGAGGCGACGGCAACGAGCGCACACGTGGACGCGAGCCAAGACAAGCGCATGGGATCCTCCTCGAGCGGGACGAGACCGGCAGCATACCCGAAGGCCGCGGGCGCGGGGCGCCGACGCCCGGGATCTCGTCCTCAGGGCGACGGCACGATGCTCACCCAGTTGAGCATCGTGTACTCGTTGTCCTGGCCGACCTCGAGGGTGACGTTGCCGTCCGCGACGTCGACCGTGATCGGCGCCACGAGGTAGGGCGTCGTCGGGTTGGTCTCGGCGTTGTCGAAGAGCAGCTGTCCCTCGACCACCACGCGCTGCGCCGAGTAGGTGCGGCCGTGCCAGCCGATCGACACCGTGACCTCGTAGAGGCCGTTGTCGATGTCCCAGTTGAAGGTGTCGGTGCGGCCGTAGTCGTCGTAGATGATGCTGCGCGCTAGCTCGTCGACCGGTGCGCCCGCCTCGTAGGCGTAGAGCATGATGCCGGGGTCGCCGATGTACGGCCCGCTCCAGCCGAAGCCCTGCGTCGCGTCGTAGGCGCTCCAGCCGAGCTTGAGCCAGTCGTGCCCGTTCACCGTGAGTGGGCTCGCGCTGGGCTCGCCCGCCGGGTCCTGGAAGTTGAGGTAGTAGGGCGCGCGCGGGTGCGCGCCCGGGGGCTGCGACTGGAGCACCGGGCAGCCGTTGACGGCGCCCTCGAGGTAGAGCCCGAGCTCGTCGCGCAGGTGCTTCAGGGCGGCGGCGTCGCGCGTGTACGAGGTGACCGACGAGACGGCGCTCGCGACCGAGGCGTCGCAGCCCGCCGCCGCGCCCGGCGTCGCGGGCATGGCGCCGCCGGCCGCGAGGAGCAGGTACTCGAAGTCCTCCGCGCCCTCGCGCAAGAGCTCCCAGCGGATGCTCGTCACGAGCCCCCCCGCGACGGGCGGGTAGAGGAGGAAGCCGTCGCCGTTCTGGTTCGTGCCCTGCGGGCGCGGATCCGAGTACGGGTCCGCGCCCCAGCCCGTGAGCGAGTAGTAGGCGAAGCCGCGGATGCGGTACTTCCACGCGGCCCAGTGGGCGATGCGCGACTCGATGCCGGGGTGGTCGATCGTGAGCGGGTTGAAGTGCGGCGGCAGGTCCCCGTAGAGGAAGTACCACCACACGGTGTCGCCCGCGGCCTGGCGCGTCGCGGCGTAGGCGGGGTCGAACTCCGACAGATCCGCCCACCAGAGGTCGTAGCTGAAGCCCTGCGCGCCTGCGTTCTCGGCGATCTCGGGCTTCGGCTCCTCGCTGACGGCGATGCGCAGGTTCGGTGCCGCCTGCTTCGTCAACGCCGCGAGGAAGGCCGCGAGGTCGTAGTCGGCCGGCCCCTGCGGCTCGTTCATGACGTAGTAGTAGCCCTTGTCTTGCCAGCTCCGCGCGACGAGAAAGTCGTCGATCGCGGCGAGCAGGCGCGACCACTCGGCGTTGTAGGCGGCCGTGCCGTAGTGGTCGCCGCCGCGGTCCACGCCGCAGAAGGTCTGCGGGCGCGGCGTCGAGTTGTCGACGAACTGCATGATCTCGAACGAGGGGAAGCCGACCCCGTTCCAGCCCGTGCCGTCGATGTACTTGGGGCCGAGCTCGCTCAGGTCGTACGGGTTCTGTTGCGTGACAAAGGTGCCGCTCGCGCAGTCGTACTCGATGCCGCCCGTGTAGTTGAGGCCCGCCGGCCAGGCGACGCCCGACGGGACGGCGCGGTGCTCGTAGAAGAAGTTCTTGAGTGCCTCGACGGCCTCGAGGCTCGCGCCGCCGCCGAGCGCCTCGAAGCTCGCGTTCCAGTTGCCGTCGAAGCCGAGCACCGCCGGGAGCGCGAAGTCGTAGACGTGCAGGTGGACGGGCACCGTGGTCGCTTCGGCGCCGACCGTCACGGTCAAGGTCGCCGTGTAGTCGCCCCCCGCGGCGCCCGGCGGCACGTACACCGTGATCCAGAAGGGCTGGTTCTCGCCGCCGGCGAGGCTCTCGATGGCGCCGAAGCTCGTGGGCAAGAGCGGGTCGGGGATCCATGGGCTCGCGATGGCCGAGGCGTCGCTAGGCTGCGTCACCGCGACGTAGCCCACGCGCCGGATCTCGACGCGCGTGACGAGGTCGCTCGGTCCGGTGAAGGGCGAGAGCGCGAAGGCGGCGGTCGTCGGGGCCTCGGGCCGCACCACGATCTGGAACGGCTCGACCTCGTTCCGCGCCGCGCTGAGCTCGAGGCGGGCCCCCGGCGTGGTCGGCGCGGCCGCCTCGCGCAGGACCTTGTCCATCGTGCTCGTGGTCCACAGGGTGGCACCAGCCGGCGAGGGCAGGGCGTAGGTGAGATCGCCCACCGGCGTGCAGGTCGTGCACACGGGCAGGCCTCCGCTCCCACCCGTGCCGCCCTCGTCGTCGCCGCGCCCGCCACACGTCACGAGCACGGCGGCGCCGAGCACCCACCCACACGCCCGAAGTCCCATGCGGCGATTGTAGCCGCGAACGGGCGCGCTCGGGCGACGCGCGTGGCCCGCGCGCAGGGCGCGTGACTATGATGCGAGCCCCCCATGCGCCAGAGCTACCGCGTCGCCGCGCTCCTGTTCTTCTCGGGCATGTGCGCGCTCATCTACCAGGTGGCGTGGCTGCGCGAGCTGCGCCTCATCTTCGGGGCGTCGACGCCGGCGTCGGCCGCCGTGCTCGCGGTCTTCATGGGCGGGCTCGGCTACGGCAGCCTGCTCCTCAGCCGTCGCGCCGATCGCGCCGCGCGGCCCCTGCGCCTCTACGCCCTGCTCGAGGGCGGCATCGCGCTCACGGCCGCGCTCTCGCCGCTGCTCCTCGCTCTCGCGCGCGCCGGCTACATCGCCATCGGCGGCACGACGCGGCTCGGGATGGCGGGCGGCACCGTCGCGCGGCTCGTGCTCGCGGCGATCGTGCTCTTGCCGCCCACGCTCCTCATGGGCGGCACCCTGCCGGCGGCCGCGCGCGCCGCGACCTCCGCCGAGGACGCAGGGCGACGCACGACGGCGCTGCTCTACGGCATGAACACGCTCGGCGCCGTCTCGGGCGCGGTCGTGTCGACCTTCTTCCTGCTCGAGCTGCTCGGCGCGCGCGCGACCCTCTGGGTCGGGTGCCTCGCGAACGGCATGGTCGCGATGGTGGCGCTCATCCTCGACGCCTCGCTCCGCCCGGCGCGTGCCGGCGACGCGACGGTGGCGCGCGAGC
>JADLAB010000218.1 GCA_020848455.1 Polyangiaceae bacterium | reverse complement strand
GGCCCGAGGGCAACGGCTGGCTCCTGCGCCGCATGCTCGACCGCACGCCGCTCCGCGCCGTGACGGGCGCCGTCGCGCTCGGCGTCGAGCCGACGGCGCGCGGGGTCGAGGTGCGCTACTTCGACGCGGTGCGCGGCGAGACCCGCCGGCTCGCGGCACGCGCCGCCATCCTCGCCGTCCCGGCCTTCGTGGCGCGCAGGCTGTGTCCGCCCACGGACGCGGCGCGCCTGCCGCTGCGCGCGGCGTCGCCCTGGGTCGTGTGCAACCTGCACCTCACGCGCGATCGCGGCGCGAACCCGAGCTGGGACTCGGTGCTCTACGACGCCGCGGGCCTCGGCTACGTGGACGCGCGCCACCAGCTCTTCGACGTCGCGCCGCGCACGGTGCTCACCTACTTCCGCGCCTACGGGGGCTCGAACGTGGAGCGCGCGCGGCGCGAGCTCGTCGGCAAGACCTGGCACGCCCTCGTCGGCGAGATGCTGCTCGATCTGCGCCCGGCGCACCCCGACCTCGCCGCCGACATCGAGCGCGTCGACGCCATGGTGTGGGGCCACGCGATGCCGCGCCCGCGCCCGGGCTTCCTCGGCGCCAAGCCCTTCGCCGTCCCCGCCGAGCTCGGCCGGCGGATCTTCTGGGCGCACGTCGATCAGAGCGGCATCGCGCTCTTCGAGGAGGCGCTGCAGCACGGCGTGCGCGCCGCCGAGCTCGTGGCCGATGCGATCGGCGCGCGACGGGAGGCGAGCTGGCTCTAGCGGCGCGCCGCCAGCCGACCGAGGGCCGACCGCGCGTCGCGCCCGAGGGCTGCAGTCGCGTCGTAGCGGCGCTCCGCCTCGCGGCGGCTCGCGATGGCGGCGTCGATTCGGCCCGCGACCTCGGCGCGGAGGGCGGCCTCGGACGGAGCGGCAGGCGTAGCGGTGATCGCGCGAAGTACGTCGTGCGCCGTCTCGATCCCGATGCGTACATGGCCCTCTTCGTGCGCCCGGAGCTCCACCAGGACCTCCTGCCACAAGGTCACGAGCGCGACGGGCGCGCCCGGCGGAGCGTCCCAGTGTGGCAAGGTCATGGTCGCATCGCACGCGATCCGGACGTCCTCGGGACGAAAGGCTCCATGACCATCGCGCGCCTCGCGCGCCTGGTAGGACCAGCGCACCTGCCAGCGCGTGTAGGCCGCGCAGCCACGGCCCTCGCGACCCTCGATGGGTGGGCCGAGAAGCTCGACACAGCGCCGCAAGGTCTGCGCGTCGCTTCCGACGACGCGGTACGAGCGCTCGCGGATCCGCGTCGTCACGTCCCCGCGCGCCTGCGTCGCGCGCTCGCCGAGCTCGGCCTCAGCGCGGAGATCCATGGCCCGCGCCCCCGCCGTGCGTGCGCAGGTGCAGGAGGAACTCGCGCACGAGGCCGTCGTAGCGCACGCGCTCCGCGGGCGCGGCCGCGAGGCGCCCTGCCCACGCCGCGTCGAGCCGCGCGAGCGCGGCCTCGTCGGCGACCCGGTAGCGGACTAGGATGTCCTGCCTGCGGGTTGGAGCCGCCGAGAGCTCGGCACACAGGGAGGCGTATTGCTCGAGGGTGAGCGGCACGAGCGACGAGGGCGGGAGCGGGGCCGTCGGCACGACGGAGCTCGGCGCGACGAAGGGGGTGCTCGGCGCGCGGAGATCGAGATCGCCGAGGCGCACGGCGACGGTCGCGCCGACGTCGGTCGACAGGGGCGAAACCTCGAACGACCGGGCCGATCTTGGCGGCGGCGCGTCGGCACGCGGCTCGAAGGGCAGATCAGGTCGCCCGAGGTCGAGGTCCTCGAGGCGCACGGCCGTCGTCATGTTCACGTCGGCGGCGTCCGCGGGCCGAACGTCTTTCTGCGGCGAGCCGGCTCGCAGGGCGGCCAGGAACGCCTCGGGAGGAGCTGCGTCCTCGGAGAAGGCCAGCGGAAGCACGGGCCCGAGGCCGCGGAGCTCCGTCGAGGTCTCGTCGATGGACGGGGATGGTGCGGGCACCCGCGATGCCGTCGGCAGGGGTGGCGCCACCGGGCCCGCGACATGGGTCGGCGCGCCGGGCTCTGGTGGCGCGACCTCGAGAGCGGGCAGCCCCTCCCTGGCGATTCGTTCGCGCTCGGCACGAAACGCCCGCGCGAAGGCGATGGCGCGGTCGTGGCGCTCGCTGGCGACATCGGCCTCGAGGCAGTCGTTCCAGTGCTTCTGGAGACCGTCCCAGCCCGAGGCATCGAGCCCCCGTGCGGCGAGGAGCCGTGGCGTGTCGCCGGGCTCGGCGCCCTGCTCGGCCTGCGCACGGAGGAGCGCGGTGGTACGGGCAAACTCCTCGAGCGTCACCTGAGGTGGGGCCGTCGTCATCTCCAGGTGCACTCCTATCATACCGCGGACGCCGAGGGACAGGGCCTCGCGGTCCTTGCGTGCGCTGGCAAGTGCACGGAGGTCATGGCCATGGTGACATGCACGTGGGCCTGGTGGTATCCATGAGGTCCGTGACGTCCGTGACCCCGCGCCAGTTCGACCTCGCCCTCGGTGAGCTCGAGCCCGATTCGCTCGCCGTCGCGAGCTTCTCGGGTACCGAGCACGTCGGACGCCCGTTCCGCTTCGCGGTGACCTTCGGTGCCGATCCTACCGTGGTCGGCCCACCCGCCGCGCTCCTCGGCGCGCCCGCGCGGCTCGTGCTTCAGGATGGTCGAGGCGAGGCCCGCCGCATCCAGGGCATCGTGAGCCGCCTCATGCTCCGAGCGGTCGAGGCCAATGGTCTCGCCTGGTACGAGGTCGAGCTCGTGCCGCGCTTCTCTCTCGGCCGGCGGCGGCGCAACTCCCGGGTGTTTCAGGAGCAGTCCGTGCCCGACATCGCGGCGGTCCTCTTCGAGGAGCACGGGGTGCGTTTCGAGCAGCGCCTGCTTCGCAGGTACGAGCCGCGTACCTACTGCGTCGAGTACCAGGAGACGGACTTCGCCTTCGTGACGCGCCTCTTGTCCGAGGAAGGCATCTTCTACTGGTTCGAGGATCCGCCCGAGGGCAGCGGGCTCGACGTGGGCGAGCTCCTCGTCATCTCGGACACGCCGGCCGGGTATCGCGACGTCGAGGCCGATGCCGTGCTCCATTTCCGCGGCGCGACCGGTCTCCGGGAAGCGGCAGCGACCGTCGAGGGCTTCGCGGGCGAGGTGACGCTCGCGCCGGACGCGGCGGAGGTGCGGGCGTTCGACTTTCTGCGGCCCGAGCTCGCGCTCCGGCAGCAGGCGCGCGACGAGGGCGCGGGGCCGGGGCGACGTCCCGCGTCGCGGCGCGCGCGCGGCGTGCCGCTCGAGATGTACGACTACCGCTACGACATCGAGGAGGCCGAGCTGTCGAGCTGGCGCGCGGGCTCGCTCCTCGAGGGCCTGCGC
>JADLAB010000217.1 GCA_020848455.1 Polyangiaceae bacterium | reverse complement strand
GCGCACAGCTCGCCGTGCGCCGTCGCGAGCGACACGAACAGGCGCGGCGACGGCCAGTCCGCGAGGCGTTCCCAGCGGTCCGCCGCCGGGTCGTAGACCTCGAACGCGGCGCTCGGCGCGCCGTCCTCGCCGTAACCCCCGAGCAGGAAGAGCCGGTCGCCCACGATGGCGCTCGCCGCCTCCGAGCGGCGCACGCGCGGAGCCGCCCGAGCGCTCCGTGCCCCGGTGTCGACGTCGCTCGCGTCGAGGCTCATCTCGATGGCGAAGGGTCGGAGGGGGGCCTCGACCGGCGCCGCGCACGCCGCGCACACGAGCGACGTCGCCGCCGCTGCGAAAAGCCCGAGCGCGCGCGGGCGCCCGAGGCTCGTCATGCCGAGCCGCCCGGGCTCGGGATGGGCTTCGACTCCTTCTCGAGGTACCGGAAGATGGTGCGCGGGTCGACGCCGAGGTCGCGCGCCGTCTGGGTGCGGTTGCCGTTGTTGCGCTCGAGCACCTCGAGCACGTAGCGGCGCTGGAAGTCCTCCTTCGCCTTCTCGAGCGGCATGATCGCCATCTCGGCCGCGACGCCGAGGTCCAGATCGTCCGGCGACAGGAGGCGGTTGTCGCACAGGACGAGCGCCTTCTTGATGCGGTTCTGCAGCTGCCGGATGTTGCCCGGCCAGTGGTACTTCTTGATGGCGGTGACGGCGGCGGGGCTGAAGCCCTGCACCGAGCTCGCGAGCTCCTCGGCGTACTTCGACAGGAGCATCTTGGCGATGATGAGCACGTCGTCGCCGCGGTCGCGCAGCGGCGGGAGCCACAGGTTCACGACGTTGAGCCGGTAGTAGAGGTCCTCGCGGAAGGTACCCTCCCGCACCATCTGCTCGAGCTCGCGGTTCGTGGCGGCCACGATGCGGATGTCGACCTTCTCGGCCTTGCTCGAGCCGACGCGCATCACCACGCGCTCCTGCAGCACGCGCAGGAGCTTCACCTGCAGGTTGAGGGGCAGCTCGCCGATCTCGTCGAGGAACAGCGTGCCGCCGTTCGCGACGTGGAATTTCCCGGGCCGGTCCATGATGGCGCCCGTGAAGGAGCCCTTCACGTGCCCGAAGAGCTCGCTCTCGATGAGGTTCTCGGGGATCGCGCCGCAGTTGATGGTCACGAAGGGACCGCTCTCGCGCTGGCTGCGGCGGTGGATCTCGCGCGCCACCAGCTCCTTGCCGGTGCCGGTCTCACCGGTGATGAGGACGCTGATGTCGGTCGCCGCCACCTTCTCGAGCTTGCGGTACACCTCGCGCATCGAGGCGCAGGAGCCCACGATGTCGCCGAAGCGCTTGTCGCGCAGCTCCGCCTGGAGCTTCGCCTTGTCCTGGCGCAGGGCGGCGAGCAGGATGTGGTTCTGCAGGATGAGCGACGCCTGCGAGGCGAAGATGCTGAGCACGTCGAGCTGCGCGCGCGTGAAGAGCTGCTTGACCTGGTCGTTGCCCACGTAGAGCACGCCGATCACCTCGCCCTGCTGGATGAGCGGCGCGCACATCACGCTCGACAGGCGCATCGCGATGACACTGTCGCTCTTGCCGAAGGTCGTGTCGGCCAGGGCATCGGACACGATGAGCGGCTGGCCCGTGCCGACGACGCGCTGCACGATGCTGTCCGAGATGCCGCCCGCCGCGTCCGCGATGGCGGTCTTCTGCACGTTGCGCGACGCCCGCACGACCCAGGCGCGCGTGCCGGAGTCGGGTGCGGGGCCGACCGGCGCGGCCGCGCCCTCGGCCGCCTCGGGGCTCGCGAGCGAGCCCTCGCCGGCGCCCGACAGGAGCAGCACGAAGCCGCGCTGACCGTGCGACAGCTCGATCACGTCGTCGAGCATCGCCTCGAGCAGCTCGTCGAGGCTCTGGATCTTGATGAGCCGCTCGCTGAAGGCGAACAGCTTGCGCACCCCCGCCACCTCGCTCGCGCCGAGCACCATCGTGGTCTCGCCGTCCGTCGCCGGGGTCGTCTTCTTCACGCTCTCGGCGAACATGCTGAAGCCGAGCTCGGCCTCGCCGATGCGCAACCGGTCGCCGTGCACGAGCCGCGCCCGGCGCTTCTTCTTGCCGTTGATCGCGAGGATCGAGGTCTTGGGCAGCTCCTCGATCATGAAGTCGCGGCCGTCGAAGGAGATCTGGACGTGGTTCGGCTGCACGCCCTCGCGGTCGATGACGAGGTCGTTGTTCTGACCGCGCCCGATGGTGGTGACCGGCTTGTGGACGCTGTAGATGCGCGGCGCGCCCTCGGTGAGGAAGTACTTGAGCGTCGGCATGGGCCGTCCGGATACTACCCTCGCACACTAAATCAGCGGTCGCGATTGTGCGACCGCTGATTTCGCGCGGCGCCACCGCCGGGTGCGTCCGATGCGCGGCGGAATGCATTTCCGTGAGCCGCGCGTTGAGCTCGGCGATACGGCTAGCCAGTGTCGGGCGGCGAGCCTATGCTCCCCGCCCGCCGCGAGGCAGGGCGAGGGGGGCTCGGTGCAGCGACGAGGAGGTAGATGGGCTCGAGGCGATGGTTGCAGCGCGTGGGCGGGCTGGCGGGGCCGGGTCCGCGGGCGCGCGCGCTCGCCACGCTGGCGCTCGTAGGCAGCCCCCTGCTGCTCGTGTCCGGCTGCACCAAGTACGATCGCCCGAAGATCGAGCGGGCCATCCTCGACGACTCGGCGCAGCAGCGGCACTGGCCGGTGCGCAGCGTGGAGTGCCCGGCCCAGGTCGAGCTGCGCAAGGGCGACACCTTCGTCTGCGTCATCCACTTCGAGGACGACCAGCGGGTCGACGCCGAGGTGCTGCAGGAGGACGACGCCGGCAACTTCCGCTGGGCGGTGAAGGCCCGCGTCGAGCCCATGGCCGACGTGCTCGGGCGCCTGCAGAAGCAGCTGCCCGCGAGCGCGTCCGGGGCGAAGGTGACCTGCGACCCGCGCGCCGTCCTCATCAGCCGCAAGGGCGAGCAGCTCGCCTGCACGGCCGAGACGCCCGCCGGCCGGCTCGAGCTCGACGTGCGCGTCGAGGACGACGAGGGCAAGCTCAGCATCAAGGCCAAGCCGTAGCCGCGACGCGGCCCGGCCGAAGCCCGTGGCCCGCGGCTACCAGAGCCCGGAGGCCTGCGCGCCGAGCCCGTTCACGACGGGCATGAGGCCGACGCTGGTCAGCGTGACCGGCCTCTCGGCGAGGCGCGCGACCTCGGTCTGCTTCGCGGCCGCCCCGATGCCGACCTTCTTCGGCGCCACGATGAAGGCGGGAATCGCCAGACCGACGATGCCGCCGATGCCCTGCGCGATGAGGCCGCGGCGCGGGTCGAGCTCCTTGTCGGCGAGGTAGGCGAAGTAGATGGGGGTCGTGCCGGCCATGCCGATGGCCATGCCGCCCCACATCCAGCCGATGCCCTCCCAGCTCGGGGTCCAGGCGATCGAGGCGCCGATGGCGCCGGCGAGGGCCACGTTCATGCCGATCATGCCGCCGCGCGACACGGCGTCGTTCGTGCGACCCCAGCCGAACTCGGGCTCGTCGTGGATGTTCGAGGCGCCCCCGCCGAAGAAGCTGCCGATGAGCGTGCCCCAGACGAGGCTCGACGAGATGAGCACGTTGCTCTCGGGCGCGGGCTTGATGGCGTAGTAGAGCCCGATGCCCGCCCCGAGCCCGACGGTCGAGCCGACGAACACGGAGCGCCCGAGGCCCTTGAAGCCCCACTCGTCGCAGATCGGCGGGTCGGCGTCCGGCTCCGGGCAGTCGGCCGCCGCGTACTGGATGCCCGCGATCCCGAGGCCCTCGGCCGCGCCGATGAGGATGCCGGTCGACATGGAGGACGGCATGCCCTCGGGCATGCCGTCCTCGAACGCGAAGCGGTCCACGAGGAACACGCCGAGGGGTGCGACGGCCCCGAAGACGACGGGCGCGATGATCGCGATGCCGGGGTCCTTCACCTCGGCCTCGGAGTCGATCCAGATGCCGGTGCCGATGCCCCACGCGGCCGAGGTGCCGTAGAGGAAGCCCATCTCGAGCCCGGTCGAGACCGGGTCGCCGGTCTGGTAGCCGTAGCCCGGCGCCGGGTAGCCCGGGTACTGCGGCGGGTAGCCGCCCGGCGGCGGGTAGCCCCCGGGCGGCGGGTAGCCCCCCGGCGGCGGGTAGCCTCCCGGCGGCGGGTAGCCCCCCGGCGGCGGGTACTGTCCGTACGCCGTTGCCGCGGCGCCGAGGACGCCGGCCGCCGCGAGCCATCCGAGCCCCGACGCCCACCGGGCGCGCCGCCCCGCGGCGTGCCGACGTGCGGTCCCGGTCATCGTGTCCCGAGGTGCCGAAGCTCTGGTGCTCATGCGTTCGTCCTCATGGTAGCCGAGGCGGAGGGGGGTGGCTGCGCGGCGCAGCTTTTCGGCTGACGCGGGCCGGCCGCGCCGCGGTGCCGGTCAGGACGTCTCGCTGCTCTTCAGGGGGCGCGTCATCAGATCGATCACCGCCTGACGGGCCGTCTTGTCCTCGTAGAGCACCCGGTAGACCTCGTTCGTGATCGGCAGGTCCACGCCGAGCCTGCGACCGAGGTCGTAGGCGCTCTTCGTCGTCTTGACGCCCTCGGCGACGTGGCCGAGCGCGGCGAGGATCTCCGCGAGCCGCTTGCCACGGCCGAGCTCGCAGCCGACGGTGCGGTTGCGCGACAGGCTGCCCGTGCAGGTGAGCACGAGGTCGCCCATGCCCGAGAGACCGGCCAGGGTGAGGGGCTGCGCACCCTTGGCGGACGCGAGCCGGCTCATCTCGGCGAGCCCGCGCGTGATGAGCGCGGCACGGGTGTTGGTCCCGAAGCCGAGCCCGTCGACGATGCCCGCCGCGATCGCGACGACGTTCTTCAAGGCGCCGCCGACCTCGACGCCGACCACGTCGTCGGAGGCGTACACGCGGAAGCGATCGGTCGCGAACGCGTGCTGCACGCGCTCGGTCGCACCCTTGTCGCGCCCGGCCACGACCACCGTCGTCGGCTGCCGCGTCGCGACCTCCTGCGCGAAGCTCGGGCCGGAGAGGAAGGTGAGGCGCGGCTCGACGTCGCGGCCGAGCACGTCGACGAGGACCTCGCTCATCAGCATGAGGGTCTCGTTCTCGATGCCCTTGCTGGCGCTGCAGAGGAGCGCACCCTCGGCGAAGAGCCCCGCCGCCTCGCGCATCGTGTCGCGCATGGCGTGCGACGGCACGACCAGCACCACGAGCTCCGCGCCGTCGAGCGCGACGCCCAGGCGCGCGGTCGCCGTGAGGGTCGGAGGCAGCACGGCGCCCGGGAGGTAGCGCTCGTTCGCGCGGTCGCGCTCGATGGCGTCGGTGAGCTCCGGGCGGCGCGCCCAGAGGGCCGTGGGCAGCCCCTTGTCCGCGAGCACCTTCGCGAGCGCGGTTCCCCACGCCCCCGCCCCGAGTACCGCGACCTTGCGCATGGCACGAAGCTAGTACACGAGCCGCGTGGGGCAAGCCTGAAGGACGCGCGCCGGGCCCGGGGCTGTTCGGAACGGGCAGGCCATGGACTATGCTCGGGCGATGCTCTCGCGCGCCGCGCTCGTCCGGTTGCTCGCCGCGTTCATCGGCCTCGCCTCGCTCGGGGCCACGTGCGGCCAGGCGGGGCTCGCGGTCATGCCGGGCGTCATCAACAACCCGGCCAACCACGCGCTCCGCCAGGCGCTGCTCGGTTTCGCGACGAGCGAGATGTGCAGCGAGCTCCTGCACCGCAGCGTACCGCTCAGCCTGCGCGACGGCGACCCGACGATCGGGCGCTTCTACCCGCAGACCTGTCAGGTGCAGCAGGTCGCGAACGAGAACCTGTACGTCTCCTTCGCCGGTCACGGCTACGCGTGGTCGAGCCTGAGCAAGCGCATCGGCTTCGTGGCGAGCGCGGGCGTCCAGTACGAGTACGACTTCCTGATGGATGGCGGCACGATGTACGTGTACTTCCGCCAGGTCTCGACGGGCGCGAGCGAGTTCCGACCGACGATGGTCGAGGCGCCGAGCGCCGGCGCGCTCGGGCCGCTCATCGGCGCGAACCTCCAGGGCTTCGTGCAGCAGCTCGGCAGCCGACTGCTCGCGGCCGAGCTCGCCAAGGGGTTCACCGTCGTGCGCCACGGCGACGGCGACACCACCTTCTCGCTCGGCGTGCTCGAGACCGGCACGCGGCCCTTCGCGCCCTTCGACCGGGCCGAGTCGAGCTGGCCGTTGCTCGCCAACGAGCGCACCGAGATCCACACCGGCCAGCGCGACTACACCGGGCCCTACCTCGTCGACGGCTCGGGCGAAGCGCTCTACCTCACCCTCGCGCTCGAGGGCGCGCCCGCCGTCGACGTGCTCGTCGTGCCGAAGGAGCTCGGCGACGCGTGGCTCGGGGCCTACGAGCAGCAGGGCCCGGCCGGCCCGCCGCCGGGCCAGCCCCTCGCGGACGAGCCCGTCGCCGCGACTCCCACGGTGGGCACGCCGCCGCCCGTCTACCGGCGCATGTTCCGCCTGCCGCGCGGCAGCTACTACATCGTGCTCGACAACACCGCGACCGCCGGCGCGAGCGTGCCCGCGGGCGTGCCGGGCGACGACCGCGCGGCGCTCGTGAGCTACGCCGTGCAGCTCGGCGACGCGCCCTGAGTGCGGCTAGCGCCTCCTACCGCGTGCGCCCGAGGCAGCAGCGGAAGCCGGCCTCGTAGCTGCGGAAGCTCCCCGCGTGGGCCGAGTTGACGAAGGTGCACCCGGGCTCGCCGCGGTTGTAGCAGCCGGCCCAGTAGCAGCCCTTGAGGACGTGGTCGTGGTTGCGCGCGTTCGGGAACGAGCGCACGACCCACTCGGCCACGTTGCCGACGAGATCGCGGACGCCCTCGCCGGAGGCGCAGTCCGCGCGGCTGCCCGCGGGCTCCGCCTGGTAGAGCGCCGCGGCGACGACGAAGGCGATCGCGTCCGGGTAGGCGTAGAGCAGCTTCCAGTCGACGGGGCGGTACGCCCTGTCGTCGTTGCAGGTGCCGGGCTTGCGGACGGCGCCGTAGGGGAACGGTCGATCGTCCGGTCCGCGACAGGCGCGCACCCACTCGGCCTCGGTGCACAGGCGCTTGCCGACGGCGCCGCACCACACCTCGCCGTCCGACGCCGTCTGGAACGCGAACGGCAGCGAGCCCGGCTGGTTCGGCGCCTCGTATCGATCGATGCAGAAGTCGTCGATCGCCGCCATGTCGCTCGGACACGCGCCCGGCTCGTGCGGCAGCGGCGCGGGGGGCGGGGGCAGCGAGCCCACCGGGACCGTGATCGGCGGCGGCCACGGCTCGGCCGGCGACGACGAGGACGCCGACGCGGAGGGCTCCAGCCTCGGGCCCTGCGGGAGGATCGTCCGCAGGTTCGCGAGCTCGCGCTCCGTCGGCCGGGACGGCGCGGCCGCACCGCCGCCGGGCTCGGGGTCGGCACCGGTCACGGCCGCGGGCGCCGCGCTCGCCGACGTCCGGGTCGAGGGTGCCCCGCGGCGGTCGTCGCCGGCGCAGGCGCACACCAGCAGCGCGAGGCTCGCGACCGGGCGTGCGCCCTGCCGCCGCGCGCGCCCCGCCCGTGCCATGCCCGTTCGTAGCCGACGCGCCGGCGCGCGGGAAGACTGGGTCCACTTGCCCCGGCTACGGTGGGGGTCTACAAAGCCACGCCTTGGACGACCCGCCCGCCGACCCGACCTCGGAACGCCCGCGCCCCCCGTCGCCCGCAGAGGCGGCCGCGCGGCCACAGCGGGCGCCGCGCATCGTGCGCCTGCTGTTCTACGTCGTGTGGGTGGTGGGCATCCCGCTCGGCCTGGCGGTCCTGGCCGTGCGCCTCATCACCCCGGGCGAGCCTTTCACGGGTGGCCTGCGCGGCTTCGTGCGCGACCAGCAGGTGCCGGCCGTCATCGTGTTCTTCACGGCCTTCGCCTGGCTGCTCTGGCGCTTCCGCTACGCGCTGCCCTTCGGCGTCCTCGGCCGCAGCGATCTGCCGCCGAAGCTGCGCGCGCGCTACGAGGACGCGGCGCAGCTCGTCGACGAGGCGCGCCGCATCGTGAAGAAGCGCGGCAAGGAGGTGGAGCGCCAGCTGTCGCGCGCGCAGCGCGACGAGCTCGACGACGCGCTCGACGGCCTCGAGCAGGCGATGGTGCGCTCGCCGGTGGACGCCGAGGTCTTCGACGCCGCGATGACGCGCGCCGAGCGGCTCGTGAGCGAGCGGCTGGGGCGCTGGCGCAAGGGCGAGATCCGCGAGTACGCCGAGTCGATCGGCGTGGCCGTCGGCGTCGCGCTCGTGCTGCGCGTCTTCGTCATCGAGGCCTTCAAGATCCCGAGCGGCTCGATGATCCCGACCCTCATGAAGGGCGACCACATCTTCGTCGCCAAGTACGTCTACGGGCCGCTCATGCCCTGGACCGACGTGCGCCTCTACAACCGGCTGCCGCCCGAGCGCGCCGACGTGATGGTGTTCAAGTACCCCGAGAACAAGGAGCAGGACTTCATCAAGCGCACCATCGCCCTGCCCGGCGACACGCTCGAGGCCATCGACGGCCGGCCGATCCTGAACGGCTGGCTCACGCCGCACTGCTACGTCGGGCGCATCGAGCAGGACGCGGACGTGCGCGGCGAGCTCTACGTCGAGTTCCTGGGCGACGAGAGCTACTTCACGATGTTCAACGAGCGCACCAACCGCGGCTGCCTGCGCGACATGGAGTGCGGGCCCGGGCGCATGTGCCTGGCGGGCCTGTGTCGCGCCGCGGCGCCGTGCATGAGCGACGCCTCCTGCGGCCGCGACGAGCTGTGCGCGCACGACGCCTCGGGCGTGGGGGACGAGGCCCGCAGCCAGCGCTTCTGCCGTCGGGCGTGCGAAGGCGCGGAGGGCTGCGCCGAGGGCGAGAGCTGCGTGGCGCGGGCGGGCAAGCTCTGCGACGGCTCGGGCGTGCCGTGCAAGGACGACGCGCAATGCACCGAGGGCCGCTGCCTGCCCGCCACGCGCCAGGCGTGCGTGCCGAGCGGCGAGGTCGTGGAGGTCGCCTGCGAGAGCGACGCCGACTGCATCGCGGGGCGCCAGTGCCGTGCGGGCGTGTGCGGCGTCCACCAGGGCCCCTACTCGGTGCGCCCGTCCGAGGCGTGGGTGATGGGCGACAACCGCGACAACAGCCACGACTCGCGCGGCTGGAACGAGCGGCGCGGGGGCGGCGTGCCCTTCGAGTTCATCAAGGGGCGCGCCATGTTCGTGTGGCTGAGCCCGGCGCTCGAGCGGCTGTTCCTGAGTGTGATGGGCGACCCGCGCCTGCCGAAGGGCACCCCGAAGCCGCTCGAGGACGCGCTCCGCAAGTGCCTGGCGAGCCGCCCACCGGAGAGTGCGACGACCCCGCCGCCACCCGGCGCGGGGCAGTAGCCAACGGGAGTCGATCATGGCCGAGACGAATCGCATGTGGGCCCTCACCTACGACCGGAAGCGCGACCCCTGGGAGAGCAGCGTGGGCTTGCGCCGCACCGAGGTGGAGGCGCCGCGCATCGACGAGGGCGCGGACTTCCACGATCGCTCCCAGGTGCTCATCAAGCCGATCATGACGGGCTTCTGCGGCTCGGACCGCGGCATCTGGTTCCGCAAGGCCTTCCGGGACATGATCTTCGGCTCGCTCGACAAGGAGGGGCGCGACGTGCGCGTCATCGGGCACGAGCTGTTCGGCCGCGTCGTCGACCTCGGCGTGCAGGCGCGGCGCGAGCACGGCCTCGAGGTGGGCGACTTCGTCTCGACCGAGAGCCACATCGTGTGCGGCACCTGCTACCAGTGCCGCGTGGGCGACACCCACGTGTGCGCCGACGACAAGATCATCGGCATCAGCCAGGACGGCTGCTTCTCCGAGTACGTGAAGCTCCCGGCGCGGGCGCTGTGGCGCACCAACGTCGACCGGATCCGGCCCGAGGTCGCGGCGGTGCAGGAGCCCTTCGGCAACGCCGTGCACGCCTGCACCAAGGTGAACCTGCGCGGCAAGCGCGTGGCCATCTGCGGCTGCGGCACCATCGGCCTGTTCGCCGTGGCCATCGCGCGGGCGATGGGCGCGCGCTTCGTCATCGGCGTCGAGCCGATGGACAACCACGCCGAGATGGCCAAGCGCCTCGGCGCGGACGTGGTGTTGAAGCCGGCCAGCAACCCCGCCTCGCCCCACGCGAGCGACCCGGAGCTCGCCCAGCAGATCCGCAAGCTCACCGACGGGGTCGGCGTCGACGTGGCGCTCGAGATGAGCGGCATGAACAACAGCGTCAACAACGCCATTCACGCGGTGCGGCGCGGCGGCGACGTCATCCTGTTCGGGCTGAAGGCGGGCGACGCCGTCATCGAGAGCTTCGACCGGCTCATCGTCGACGGGGTGTCGCTGCACAGCGTCATCGGCCGGCGCATCTTCGAGACCTGGCACATCACGAAGAACCTGCTCGAGTCGCGCGACCCCAACATCCACGACCTCATCTACGAGGTCATCCTGAACCGCGGCCAAGGCACGCTGTTCGACTTCGACGCCTACGACGCGGCGAGCTTCGAGAAGGCGATCTCGACCTACCCGAAGGTCGTGCTGCGCTATCGCGAGTAGGCGGAGGCGACGCCTCCAGCCTGGCCGTGGCGCGCGTGCTCGCGCGCCGCGCGACTAGCCCTGCGCCTGGCCGACGAACTGGTCGCCCTTGTCGGCGAAGAGCACGTTGAAGGTCGTGAGCGAGCCGTAGCAGCCGGTGATGTAGGACTGCAGTTGCACCTTGTCTTCGTCGGAGAGGCCCGGGTGAGCGTTGAGCTTCGCCTCGAGCAGGCGCAGCTTGTCGCGCACCATCACGATCTTGTGGAAGAAGCTCTCGATGGGCACGCGCTTGTCCTGCGTGTCGGCCTTGCCGGGCTTGAGCACGAGCTCGCCCCCCTGCCAGCGCGGTCCGAGCGGAGCGCGCGACACCCCGAGCTCGTCCGCGATGACCTCGCGCAGCACCCGGCGGAACTCCTCGATGTCCATGTCGATGTCGATCTCCTGAGGTAGCGGCGGCGCTCGGTCCGCGGCGCGCACGCCCGTCGGGGCGGGCGCCGGGGCCGCAGACGAACGGTGCGTCGCGTGGCTCCGGTGTCCGCGCGGCTCACCGGGCACCCGTGGTCGGGGCGGCGGCGCCGCGGTGCCCTTCGGCCGGTAGCGCGCACAGGTGGCCGAGGCCCGCACGGGCGGCGCGTAGATCTCGAGCGCACAGGTGCCGACCTTGCCGAGGCGCTCGTCGGTGCGCGCGCCGAAGAAGGCGGCACAGCTCTCGCATCGGCCCGGCTCGCTCACGCGCCGGAACCTAGCACGGCTCGGCTCAGGGTTTGGCCGGTGGCGCGCGGCCGAGCACGATCGAGATCCGCTCGTAGGTGAGGACGAGCCGGTCACCCTCGAAGGCGAAGTCGAGCGCGGCCGCGAGCCCCGCCACGTTGGGCAGCTTCTGGCCGTCCACGCTCTCGAGCTCGAAGGTGACCTTGTGGCCCGCGAGGCTCCACTTGCCCGTGGCGCTGTGGCTCTCCTTCGGGATCTTGGCGTCGAGGCTCCAGCCGCGGCTCGCCTTGTCGAAGCGCACCGCGAGGTCGATGCCCGGCGGCAGCTGCATCTCGGTCTTGCCCTGGCGGACGGCGGTCACCCGCCAGCCTCCCTCGACCTTGTCCTCGTCGCCCGCCCACGCGAGCGTGGGCACCAACAGGAGCAGGAACGCGAGCCACAGGGTGCGCATGAGCGATGTCCTCCGCGCCGAGCATAACGGCTCGAGCAGGCGGCGGGCTTCCACGGGGCAGGATTCGGTCGGACGTGCGCCGCGCCCACCCGCGGTCATGGAATGACGCCGAGCGCGCGCCCCACCTTGCCGAAGGCCGCGAGCGCGCGCTCCACGTGCTCGGTCGTGTGCGCGGCCGACAGCTGCACGCGCACCCGGGCCTCGCCGCGCGGCACGACCGGGAAGGAGAAGCCCACGACGTAGATCCCTTCCTCGAGCATCGCGCGCGCCAGATCCTGCGCGAGCTTCGCGTCGCCGAGCATGACGGGGACGATGGGGTGCGTGCCGGGCTTGATGGTGTAGCCGAGCGCCGTGATGCCCTCGCGGAAGCGCTTGGTCTGCGCGAGCAGGTTCGTGCGCGGGCCGGCGTCGCGATCGAGCAAGGCGAAGACGGCCAGCGACGCACCCACGGTGGCCGGAGCCAAGGTGTTCGAGAACAGGTAGGGTCGGCTGCGCTGCCGCAGGAGCTCGATGATCTCGCGCCGCCCGGTCGTGAACCCGCCGGCCGCTCCGCCGAGCGCCTTGCCGAGCGTCGACGTGATGACGTCCACGCGCGCCTGCACGCCGTGGTGCTCGGGCGTACCGCGCCCCGTCGGGCCGATGAAGCCCGTGGCGTGCGAGTCGTCCACCATGACCATCGCCGAGTACTTGTCGGCGAGCGCGCAGATCTGGTCGAGCTTGGCGAAGTAGCCGTCCATCGAGAACACGCCGTCGGTCGCGACCAGCCGCAGGCGGCGGTCCTGCGTCGCCTGCAGGATCTCCTCGAGTTCGGCCATGTTGCCGTTGTTGTAGCGCTGGCGATCGGCCTTGCAGAGCCGGATGCCGTCGATGATCGACGCGTGGTTGAGCTGGTCGCTGATGACGACGTCCTCGTCGCCGAGCAGGGTCTCGAAGAGCCCGCCGTTCGCGTCGAAGCAGGAGCTGTAGAGGATGGTGTCCTCGGTGCCGAAAAAGCGGCTGATCGCGGCCTCGAGCTCCTTGTGGATGTCCTGCGTGCCGCAGATGAAGCGCACGCTCGACAGGCCGAAGCCGCGGCGCTGGATCGTCTCGACGGCGCCGGCCACCACGTCGGGATGCGAGGACAGACCGAGGTAGTTGTTGGCGCAGAAGTTCAGGACCTCGCGCTCGGTCGACTCGCCCGGCGCGAGCGCGCGGATCGCCGCGCCCTGAGCGCTCGTGATGAGCCGCTCCTCCTTGTAGAGGCCGCTCTGGCGAATTTCCTGCAGGGTCTTGGCGTAGATGGCCTTGGCTTGACCGAACATGGCCGTCCCTTATACCGCGCTTCGGGCCCGTCGGGCGGGCCGCGAACGGGCGGCGAGCCCTGACGCGCTGCGGCGAGGCTGCTCTCGGCCTCGCAGGCTCAGTACTTCACCTTGTGCGGGTCGACGAACGCCGGGGGCGCGATCATGCTGTTCGGCGGCGTCGACGGCGGACCGTGCTCGCCCTCGGGGTCCGGCGGATCCGGCGGAGGGGGCGGAGGCGGCGCTGGCGTGGCCGCGAGGCCGGCATTCTCGGTCGGCGTCGGCGGGGCGCTCACGACCGGCGTCGGGACGTGGGGCGGCACGTCGTCGAGCGTCGCGACGAAGCCCCCGATCTCGGGAAAGTCGAGCGCGAGCTGCCGGAGGTGCGCCCGCCGCTCCGCCGCCGCCGGCTGGGTCGCCGCCGCGACGCCGGCGCGCTGCAGTGCGCCGCTTTGCTCGTAGTACCAGGCGGCGAGGGCGGCGTGCGCCTCGACGAGCGCCCGGAGCGTTTCCTGCGAGACAATGACGGTCTTCGCCACGCCGGGGCTCTAGCCCAGGGACCTGCGCGCGCCAACGCCCTCGCGTCGCCCGTCGGCGCCCGCGCCTTCAAGGGTTTTGGGGTTGCCGCCCGGATGTGGGCTCGCGTAGGGTGCCGGGTTGCAGCGTGCCCCTGCGCGTCGGGGGCGGTCGGCGAGGCTTCCGGCGAGACCGGACCGCCGCGGGCGCGAGTGAACGGGCGCCGACGCGCGCACCGGCAGCTTGGGCGAGCAATGGACGAGGCGACGGGCAGCATCGGGACCTACAAGATCGTGCGCCGACTCGCGGGCGCGGGTGCCGACCTGTTCCTCGTGCGATCGGCGGCGGGCGCGCGCCGCGTGCTGCAGATGGTCGAGGCCGACGACCCGGACGCGCTCGACGAGGCGCGGCAGCAGCTCGCCGTGGCGGCGACGCTCGAGCACGCGGCGATCGACCGACCGGTGGACGTCTTCGACCACGAGGGCAAGCTCGTCATCGCCTACGACGAGTTCGACGGCCTCACGCTGGCCGAAGTCCTCGAGGAGCTCGTCGACCACGGGCGCAGCGTCCCGCCGCAGGCGGTGTGGTACCTCGCCTACCAGATCTTCGGCGCGCTGGCGCGCGCGCACTCCGCGACCGACGCGAACGGCGATTTCGTGGCGCTCTGCCATGGACATCTCGCGCCCGCGCACGTGCTCGTGGGGCCGCAGGGCGAGCTGCGCATCCGTGGCTTCGGGCTCGCCCCCGTGGTCGGCGCGGTCGGCACCCGAGGCGTCGCGCTCACCCCCGGCTACGCCGCGCCCGAGCAGAAGGGCGCCGCGCGCGTCACGCCACGCGGAGACGTGTACTCGGCCGCGGCCATCGTCTGGGCGCTCGGCGCGGCGCAGCGCCCCGCCGACGACGGCGGCAAGCTCCCGGTCTCGGCCCTGGTCCCCGCGCCGCCGCCGCAGCTCGCGCAGGCGCTCGACACCGCGCTCGAGCTCGCCCTGCCGAAGCGCAAGGTGACGAGCATCGAGATCGAGCAGCACTTCGAGGCCCTGGTCTCGGCCTCCGGGCGCACGGCGTTGAAAGAGGCCGTC
>JADLAB010000216.1 GCA_020848455.1 Polyangiaceae bacterium | reverse complement strand
TGGACCGCGCTGTCGACGGCCGCGACGAGCGCGAATCCCGAGGCGCCGAGGGCGTCGGTCGCCGTCGCGATGGCGGCCTCGCGCGTGGCCGGGTCGCGGATGACGCCGCGCCCGCGCGCGACCTCCTTGCGGCCCGCCTCGAACTGCGGCTTCACGAGCGCGACGAGCTCGCCGCCCGGCTCGAGCAGGGCGGCGAGGGCGGGCAGGAGCTTGCCGAGCGAGATGAACGAGGCGTCGACCACGACGAGCTCGAGCGGCTCGGGGAAGTCTGCCCGGCGGAGCTCGCGCGCGTTCACCCCCTCGCGCACGACGACGCGTGGGTCGGCGCGCAGGCGCGGGTGGAGCTGGCCGTGTCCGACGTCGACCGCGTAGACGCGGGCCGCGCCGTGCGCGAGCAGGCAGTCGGTGAAGCCACCGGTCGAGGCGCCGACGTCGAGGCACACCTTGCCGCGGGGCGCGAGGCCGTGCGGCGCGAACGCCGCGAGCGCGCCCTCGAGCTTGTCGCCGCCGCGCGACACGAAGCGCGGACCGGCGCGCACCACGAGCGCCGCGCCGGAGGGCAGCTGCGCGCCGGGCTTGTCGATGCGCTGGTCGCCGAGGAACACCTGGCCCGCCATCACGAGCGCCTGCGCCTTGTGGCGCGTGGGGGCGAGCCCGCGGCTCACGAGCAGGACGTCGACCCGCTCCTTCGGGGCGCGCGGGCCCGCGCTCATGCGGGCCCGTGCAGGGCGCGCGCGATGTCGTAGAGACCGAGCGCGATGCGCGGCCCGGGGCGCACCGCCGCCGCGGTCGTCAAGCGGCGCACCCGTCCGCCGCGGACGGCGGCGAGACCCGCGAAGCCGGGCAGGGTGAGCAGCACCGAGGGGGTGGTCGGAGGCGTGTCGAGCTCGGCCGATGCGTCGATGAGGACCTCGGGGTCGAGCGCCACGAGCCGTTCGAGCTCGATCTGCGGATAGGCGCCGCCCGCGCCGATCACGTTCGCGCCGCCGGCCAGACCGAGCAGCTCGTCCGGAAACCCGCCCGGCCCCGCGACGACGAGCGGGCTCGCCTCGAACACCATCGCGGCGCGCACGCGCGGTCCCTCGGCGTGCGCCGCGCGCACGGCCTCGAGGTCGCGCCGGATCGCGTCCGCGAGGGCCTCGGCGGCGGCGACCCGGCCGAGCCGCTCGCCCAGCCCGACGAGCAAGGCGCCGATGTCGGCGACCGAGTCGACGACCGG
Organism: Polyangiaceae bacterium; assembly: GCA_020848455.1. Taxonomy (GTDB): domain Bacteria; phylum Myxococcota_A; class Polyangia; order Polyangiales; family Polyangiaceae; genus JACRDA01. Next base: position 12,177 of record JADLAB010000216.1, on the reverse strand, counting down.
GAAGTAGGTGGCGATGCCCTGCGCCTCGAGGGCGCGCGCCACGTCGGGGCCCGCCGGACCGCGCGCGCCGACGACGAGGTCGGGCGCGAGGGCGAGCACGGCCTCGAGGTTCGGGTCGGCGAAGCCGCCGACGACGGGCAGGGCCACCGCCTCGCGCGGGTAGTCGCAGTGGCGCGAGCGCCCGACGAGGCGGTCGCCCGCACCGATCGCGAACACGGCCTCGGTCGTGTTGGGCGAGAGCGACACGACGCGCGTCACCGGCCCCGGCGCGGGGCGCTTGCCGCGGCTGCACGCCGCGCTCCCGAGCGCGGCGACGCACACGAGCAACTGCCGTCGCGACAGCGACATGCTGCGGTCGCCGGCCGGGCGCGTCAGCCGCGCGCGCGGCGCCGCCAGAGCAGCGCCGCGACCCCGGCGCCGAGGAGCATGTTCCACGGCACGGGCTTGGTCGGATCGGGGTTGCTCGCCGGAGCGCGCACGGTGCACGTCCACTCCTCGGTCGTGATGATCTCCTGGGGCTCGGCCGGTGGCGGCGGCGGCACCGCGCGGCACACGCTGCCGTCTGCCGTGCACTCGTAGCCGTCCGGACAGGGCGCGGCCACGTTGCACGGCCGGCTGCAGTAGCCGTCGAGGCAGGTCGCGCCGGGGCACTCGGCGGGCTGCGCGCACGCGGCGCCGATCGGTGCCGAGTAGATGGGGTCGGTCGGGTAGCCCGTGGCCCAGGGCGGCGGCGTCGTGGCGGCGAGGCCGGCGGCGTACACGGTCGTGTCCTTGATCCACTGGCCCCAGCTGAAGACGTGCCCGTAGGTCGGGTAGGTGCACCCCGCGCCGCCGCGCGAGGCGACGCCGACGACGCGGTTCAGCAGATCGATCGCCGGCCCACCCGAGTCGCCCTGGCAGACGCCGGTGTCGCCCTCGAACTCCTGGTCGCCCACCTGGTACATGCCGGGGCACTCGGCGCCCACGCACTCGGTGAACAGCCCGTCGCGGCGGTAGCGCCTGCCGACGGGGGCATTCTGCGAGTCGTAGGTCAGGCCGAAGCCGATGGCGCGGTACTCCTGATTGGCGACGAGCGGCACGTCGACCGCCGGCACGAGGGGCGCGGCCTCGCTCGCGTCGACCGGGTCCGCGAGGATGAGGAGCGCCTGATCGAAGCCGCACACGCTGTTGCCCCCGGGGGGCACCACCACCTCGCGGACGGCGTGCCACTTGGGCAGCTGCAGCGGGAACAGCGTGAAGTAGTTCTGGAAGCCGGTGTCCGTGTACGTCGTGACGAAGAAGTTGCCGGGCGCCCAGGGGCTGCCGAAGGTCGCCGAGCCGCAGCTGATCTGCTCGGGCGAGTTGGCGACGCAGTGGTGGGCCGTCAGCACGACGTTGGGCGCGAGCAAGGAGCCGCTGCAGAGGCTCTGCATGTTGTTCATGTAGATGCCGACCACGGCCTTGTCGGTCTCGTCCAGGTAGCCTCCCTGGATCGAGTCGCTCGCGAGCCCGATGCGGTCGTCGGGGGCCGGCTCGTCGGGGGCGCAGGCGGCGGCGCCGAGCGCGGTGAGCAGCAGGGATGCAAGCGGCCAGCGACGAGCAGTCATGCGCGAAGACATCGCGTGGATTGTACGTCGGAAGCGTGGCTCGCGGAACGACGAGGACGCGCGCGCCGTGCGATCCATCGTCGCCGCAGCAATCGCTTGGCAACAGAAGCGGCGCGTCGCTCGCCGCAGTGCGCCGCGGCACACGGGCCCGGCGCAGGATCAGCGCAGGGCGCGGCAGCGCTTCACGGTCGCCGTGAACACGGGATACTCGCCGGGCCCCGGCGACGCCATCTCGCCCGCCAGCGCCGCTCCGCCCAGCACGGACAGGCAGTCGGCCGCGCGCTGGAAGTCCTTCACGGCCGAGCCCACGGCGGCGTCGTCACCGAGGACGGCCGCTCGCCCGAGCGCAGACGCGGCCTCGGCGAGCTGGCACTTGGCCGCCGCGGCGGGGACGGCGACCTCGGGCGCGCCGGGACAGCACCGCACGCGCAGAGCCGTGAAGACGGCGAGCTTGTACCAGCCGAGCTGCGCCCACTCGCGCATCGCATCGGTGGGGCCGCGGCCACGCCCCGCAGTCACCACCGCCGTGCGCAGCGCCTGCGCGCCGCGCACGACGTCGCGCTCGGCGCACACGAAGTCGAGCTTCGCATCGGCTCCGAAGGTGTCGGGTGGGAAGAGCGGGCGTACGCAGTCGGCGAGATCGCCGGGCGGCGGAGGTGGCGGTGCGCTCGCGCTCGGCGGCGGTGGGGGAGGCGGTGCGCTCGCCGACGCACTCGGCGGTGGAGGCGGCGCGCTCGCCGACGCGCTCGGCGGCGGTGGGGGAGGCGGCGCGCTCGCCGACGCGCTCGGCGGTGGGGGCGGCGCGCTCGCGGACGCGCTCGGCACGCCGGTCGGGCTCGTCGATGCGGAGGGGCGTGCGCTCGTCGCGCCGCCGTGCGTGGCGCTCGTGCCCGCACCGTGGGTGGCGGGTGCGGTCGCCGTCGGGGGGGGCGCGGCGGTGCTCGACCGGGAGCCGAGCTCGTCGGTCGAAGTCGGCTGGCGCAGGACGAAGTAGCCGACGACGGCGAGGCCGGCGAGGCCGGCGGCCACGAAGGGCAGGTAGGTGCGGGCCGGGCTCTTCTTGCGCCAGGTGGCGAGCACCGGCGACGCGTCTCCGCCGAGCTTGCGTGGCAGCGCGCTGCTCGGCGGCGCCCCGAACGACACGGGCGCACGCTCGCCCGGCGCGGCCGCCGCCTCGTCCCGCTCGTCGCCGCCCGGGCTCGATGCCTCCGCGACGGCGATCTCCGGCGCCTCGTCGACCCTCGGGGGGCGCCTGGCCTGGTCGCGGGTCGGGCTGGCGGCGCTGCGCGCGGCGACGAGGGCCCGCTGCACCTCCTCGGCGAAGGCGCGCTCGCGCTCGCGGTGCGTCGCGCCGGGCCTCGGCGCCGGCTCGGCCTCGACGGCGCGCTCCATCGGCAGCGTCGGTCGCTCGCTCGGGGGTGCGGGCTCGGCGCCACTCGCGGTCGCCGCCGGCAGCCAGTCGCGCGTGGGTCGCTGGCTCACGGGCGGCGTCGAGTCGGCCACCGCAGGCGGCCTGCCCGCTGCCCCGGCGCCGGACCCAGGCGCGGTCGCTGCCGCGGGGGTCGCCATGCCGGGCGCGCCACTCGGAGGCGGCGCCTTGCTGGTGGGCGCCGCCTGGCTGCCGGGCGCGGCGCTCGTGGGCGGCGCCTGGCTGCCAGGTGCGGGCCTCGCCGGTGGCACCCTGCTGCCAGGCGCGGGCCTCGCCGGTGGCACCCTGCTGCCAGGCGCGGGCGCCGCGCTCGCAGGCGGTGCCTTGCTGCCGGGCGCGGCGCTCGCGGGTGGCACCCTGCCGGCGGGCGGCGCCTTGCTGCCGGGCGCGGCGCTCGCGGGCGGCACTCTGCTGGCAGGCGCCGCCGTGCTGCCGGGCGCGGCGCTCGCGGGCGGCCCCTTGCTCGTCGGCGGCGGCGCGGCGTGGGCGTGCGGCAGGGGCCCGAGCTTCGGTGGCGCTCGAAACCCCGGCACGCCGGTGGTCGCGGGCCGGTCGCTCGGCGACGGCGGCTTGTCCGGACCGACACCGATGTAGGTGCGCGTGGCGGCGAACGCCGCGCCCGGGCGATCCGTCGAGCCGCTGCGCGCCGGCATGGTCTCGCCGCGCGTGAGCTCGTCGCGCGTGGCGATCATGGTCGCCTCGTCGTCCGCGCTCTCGTCGTCGAGCGTCCCTGCGGGCGGCACGATCGCCGGGCGCGATGGGGCGGGCTCGCGCGGCGCCGGCGCGGGCGAAGGCATGCGCGCGACCGAGATCTCGACGTCGTCGTCGCCGCCCTGCGCCTCGCCCTCGATCGCCAGGCGCGGCAGGGTCGCGTACGCCGGCAGGTGCGCGCACAGCACCTCGCGCAGATCGCGCACGTCGCTCGTGCGGTGCGCCGGGTCGCGGGCGAGCACGCGCGCCATCAAGGCCTCGAGCTCGGCCGTGCCGGCGTCGTACACCGACAGCGGCGAGGCCGGACGCCACAGGATGCGCTCGCGCACGTCCGCATCGCTGTCGCCGGGGAACGGCAGGACTCCGGTGAGCGCGAAGTACAGCGTGACGCCGAGCGCCCAGGTGTCGTCGGCCGGCGTCGGGGCCTGGCCCGAGGCGCGCTCGGGCGAGTGGTACGCGGGATCGTCCGGAAGGTGGCGCGGCAGGGCGAGCTCGCCCTGCGCCGTGCAGGCCTCGTCGGCAACGCGCAGAGCACGGGCGCTCACGCGCGCGTGGACCTCGCCGCGCGCATGCATCCGCTCGAGGCTCTTGGCGAGGCGCACGGCCCAGCCGACGGCGTCCGTCGTGCCGAGCGCACCGTGCCTGCGTACCCAGCCCGCGAGTGTCTCCACGAGTCGATCCCTACTGCCGCCCGGAGCGGACGCAAAGCCCCTCGCCCGGCCCCTGATCCGGCGGCAGGCTCGTCGTTGCGCGTCCGCTCGACCCGCCGCGCGCGGGGGAGGTCCCGAGGCGCCCGGTCGTGCTAACGTCCCACCTCCGGCCCGGTGCGCCGGGCACCTCCGCGCACCCCCTCGCGGCGATGAGCAAAGAGACGATCATCCTCGATCAGGCGAGCGCGCAGGTGCTCCCGCGCTGCGATTTTCGTATCGACTACTGCGCGGCGACCCAGCAGGGAGCCACCCACGCGAAGAACGAGGATGCCCACCTGTGCCGGCCGGCCATCGGCCTGTTCGGCATCGCGGACGGCATGGGCGGACACGCCGCCGGCGACATGGCCTCGCGCGTGTCGCTGCAGTGCATCGAGCGGGTCCTCGGCGGCGCCGACGCGGCGGCCGTCCTCGAGCGCTACGTGCGCCAGCCCGACCTCGTGGAGCGGCGCGCCGTGTTCGCCCTCCTGAAGCAGGCCTACGCGGCCGCCAACGAGGCGGTCCTGTCGGCGGCTCTGCGCCACGGGGGCGACAAGGGCATGGGCAGCACGCTCGACGTCGTGCTGCTCGTGCGCGACCGAGCATTCTTCGCCCACCTCGGCGACAGCCGCGCCTACCTGGTCCGCCCGATGGCGACGCTGCAGCTCACGCACGACCACGCGCTCTACGACTCGCTGCAGCAGACGGGCAAGCGCATCTCGGTCAAGCGCTGGATCAAGAGCCCGCTCGCTCGGCACATCGGCAGCACCAAGCGCCAGGCGGTCGACACCCTGTTCGTGGACCTGCAGCCCGGCGACAAGATCATCCTCTGCACCGACGGTGCCTACGGCGCGCTCGACGACGAGTGCGACTTCGGCGCTCTGTGCGAGGGCAGCGCCAAGTCGGTGTGCACGAGCCTCATCGAGGCCGCGGCCACGCAGGGCCTGGGCGACGACGCCACGGTCGTGACGCTGCGCATCGGCGACCGCTTCGTGGCGCGCGCCGCCGACGGCGGGCCCCGGGCCGAGGACATCGCCGTCGCGCTCACGAGCCCGCTCCTGTGCGAGCTCGCTCCGTCGGCGGCGCTCGCCGCGCTCCAGGCCGCGGTCGAGGTGGAGCTCGACGAGGGCACGCGCATCGATCGCGCCGTGGCGAGCGATCGGGTGGCGTACATCGTGCTCGACGGCCTCGTGCAGCTGCCGAGCGGACGCACGCTCGGGGCGAGCGGCCTGTTGTTCCCCGAGTCGCTGCTCGACGTGCCCATGCGCAACGAGCTGCCGACGACGGTCACGCGCGCCCGGCTGCTGCGCATTCGCCACGACGACTTCGTCGAGGTCTGTTCGCACGATCCCGCGCTCGCCGCCGGGCTCTACCAGCGCCTGGCGCGCCACCTCGCGACACTCGCGGCGAGCGGCAGCGGCTGAGCGCGCCCGCGCGCCAGGTGGGCCGAGCGCGCCCGCGGGACCGCGGCTTTTGCTTGTGGCGCCTCGGGGTCGCACGCAGGATGGGCCGCGCCGGCGGGCGCTTCGTCCCGAGGGCGCGCAGCAAGCACACCGTGAAGCTCGACATCCAGCAGATCCTCAACGTCCTGCCCCACCGTTACCCTTTCGTGATGGTGGATCGCGTCACGGAGGTCGTCAGCGGCAAGCACATCCGCGGGCACAAGTGCGTGACCTACAACGAGCCCTTCTTCCGCGGGCACTTCCCCTCGCGCCCCATCATGCCCGGCGTCCTCGTGCTCGAGTCGCTGGCGCAGATCGGCGGCATCCTGGCCCACGTGTCCGAGCCCTTCGACCCGACCTCGAGCCTCATGTACTTCCTCGGGATCGACAAGGTGAAGTTCCGCCACACCATCGTGCCCGGCGACCGCATGGACCTCTACGTGCAGGTCGTGCACCACCGCTCGAACGTGTGGAAGCTCCGCGGCGAGGTGACGGTCGACGGCACGCTCTGCACCGAGGGCGAGCTGCTCGCCTCCGTCGTCGACCAGCAGCCCTGAGCCCGCGGCTCGCCTGCCGCGCCGCTCAGGGTGCCTTCGGCGGCTCGTCGGGCGGGGGCGCGTCGCCGCCCGAGTTGTAGGCCTGGACGACCATGTCGGTGAGGTCGAGGTCGGCGCGCGTGTAGGGCACGGCCTGCTTGTCGATGACCATGTCGATGCCCCGACCGGTGGCGATGCGCCGCACGACGCCGAGCATCTTCGAGATGATGGGCTGCGTCAGCTCGTTCTGCTTCTTCTGCAGCTCCTTGTTGTACTCGACGAACACCGTCTGGAGCTCCACCATCTGGGCCTGCCAGATCTCGAGGCGGCGCTGCAGCGCGCGGCGGCTGAGGAACTGCGACTGCTTCTCGATCGACTCGCGATCGGCGCCGAGCTGACCCTGCTTTCGGTCGAGCTCCTGCTGGCGGCGATCGAAGAGCTTCTTCAGCATCGCCTGGGCGCGCATGCCGTCCTCGGTCTGCATCACGGCGTGCTGGAGATCGACCACCGCGAGGCGGTTCTCGGCGAGGGCGACGCCCGCGACGGCGACGAGCGCCGCGACGAGGGCGAGGGCGAGCGTGCGGGCGCGCATGCGGGTCAAGTAGCCGGCGGTCCGTAGCGGGTCAAGTCGCGGGCGCGCCGCTCGGGCGCACGACGCTTGCGCCGGGGCGGCCGCGGCGGCATGGGCGTCCGCAGTCGTCACGCGTCCGTCACGGGGGCGTGTTAGCGTCGGCGCCGCTCTGCCGCGGAGACCCCCATGCCCAAGTGGCTCGAAGAGCTCCTCCCGATCCTCATCCTGCTCGGCGTGATCGGGGTCGTCGTCTGGCGCTTGCCCAAGGTGGAGCTCGGCCACACGGCCGCCTTCCGCCGCCGGCGCGTGCTCAACTGGCTGCCGCTCGGCCTGAGCTACGCGTTCCTCTACATGGGGCGCTACAACCTCATCGTCGCCAAGGACGCGCTCGGGATGAACCCCGACGACTTCGGGACGATCAAGGCCGTCGGCACCATCGTCTACGGGCTGTCCTTCATCGTGAACGGCCCGCTCACCGACCGCATCGGCGGGCGCAAGACGATGCTCATCTGCATCGCCGGCACGGTCGTCATGAACGCCGCCATGGGCATGTACCTGCTCGCGGGCCCGGAGCAGCACCTCGTGCTCGCCTACTCGCTGCTCTACGGCGTCAACATGTACTTCCAGAGCTTCGGCGCCGTGTCGATCGTCAAGGTCAACGCCCAGTGGTTCCACCTGCGCGAGCGCGGCACCTTCGGCGGCATCTTCGGCATCCTCATCTCGCTCGGCATCTACTTCGCCTTCGACTGGGGCAGCCTGATCGTCAAGAACGCCCCGATCCCGTGGGTGTTCTTCGTACCCGCGCTCATCCTCGGCGTCTTCTTCGTGCTCGACTACTTCCTCGTGTTCGACTCGCCCTCGGACGTCGGGCTCGGCGAGCTCGAGACCGGTGACGCCAAGTGGGAGGGCGACGCCGGCACGGTCGGGGTCGCGCGCGTCGCGCGCATGATGCTCACGAACCCGGTCATCCTGGTCATCGGCGCCATCGAGCTCTGCAGCGGCTTTCTGCGCTCGGCGTTGATGGACTGGTACACGGGCTTCGCCAAGTTCACGAAGCTCACGTCCTTCGTCTCGGATCACTGGGGCATGATGCAATGCGTGGCCGGCATCCTCGGCGGCATGGTCGCCGGCATGCTCTCGGACATGCTCTTCAAGTCGCGCCGCGGACCGATGTCGGGGATCCTCTACGGCATCCTCGTGCTCGGTGGGGTCGCCATGGCGCTCGGCCTGACCACGCCGGCGCTCGGCCCGATCGTGACCGTCATGATGCTGTCCATCATCGGCGTGCACGGCATGCTGTCCGGCACCGCGAGCATGGACTTCGGCGGCAAGAAGAACGTCGGCGTGGCCGTGGGCATCATCGACGGGCTCGTGTACCTCGGTCAGGGCGGCCAGGTGCTGCTGCTCGGGCAGCTGCTGCCGAAGGACGCCGCGCGCGCCGACCCGGCGAACTGGAGCGCCTGGCCCCTCGTCATGATCCCGGCCGCGGCGGTGGGCTTCCTCCTCGCCTTGCGCCTCTGGAACGCCCGCCCGAAGGGCCAGCACGCGCCCGCGCACTGACAGCGCCAGCGCCACGGGCTACGGCCTCGGGCGTCGGGCCCGCAGGGTCCCGGCGCCGCCCTGCCGCCGGCCGGTCGCCCGAAGCCGGTCGCCGGTCGCCGGTAGCCCGTAGCCTGCCGCCCGCAGTCTGTGGCATGTAGGCCTCCCGCGCCGGGGACGCGAGCGCCAGGGGCCTGGGTCGAACGATGATCGAGTACGAGACGCGAAGCTGGTTGAACGTCATCTTCCGCCTGCGCGGCACGGTCGTGCCGCGCATCGCCCTGCGCATGGGGCTCGTCGGGGCGGTCGCCGCCATGGGCTCCGTCGGCCGCGCCTACCTCGGGGTGGATCTCTCCATCCCCGATCGGGCGCACGCCATCGTCGGCGTGGCGCTCGGCCTCCTGCTCGTGTTCCGGACCAACGCGAGCTACGACCGGTTCTGGGAGGGGCGCAAGCTCGTCGGCGCGCTCGTCAACGCGTGCCGCGACCTCGCCCGGCAGTCCTCGAGCTACCTCGACGGCGCCGCGCGCGTGCGGGCCGGACAGCTCGTGACGGCGCTCTACGCCACCGTGCGCCGCTACCTGCGCGGCGAGCGCGACTACCCGGAGCTCGCGTCCGTCCTGTCGGACGCCGAGCGTGTGCGCCTCGCCGAGGTGCGGGCGACCCCGCTCTACCTCGCGCAGCTCTTCTCGAACCTCATGTCCGACGAGGTCCGCGCGGGGCGGCTCCCCGAAGAGCGCCTGCAGGCCATGGACGCGAACCTGACCAAGGCCATCGAGGCGTGGGGCGGCGCCGAGCGCATCGTGCGCACGCCGATCCCGCTCGCCTACGCGCACCACATCAAGGTCTTCCTCGTCGTCTTCTGCCTCAGCCTGCCGCTCGCGCTCCTGCCGACCGGGATCTGGTTCTCCGTCGTCGGCAGCGGCGTGGTCGCGTTCGGCTTCTTCGGCATCGACGAGATCGGCGTCGAGATCGAGGACCCGTTCGGCTACGACCCGAACGATCTGCCGCTCGACGCCATCGGGGAGCGGCTCGGCGCCGACGTGACCCAGATTACGACCGAGCCCGGCGCCGGGAAGTGAAGACGCGCGTGATATGCTGGCGCCCATGACAAGGCGCAGCCTGTGGCTCGGCGCGTGCGTGCTCTCGGGCGGGGTGTTCCAGGCCTGCACGGGCGGCCACGACGACCCCGTCATCACGACTGCGACGCAGACGACGATCACCACCACCTCGTCGACCACGCAGTCGACGGGAACGGGCGGTATGGAGCCCGTGCCCCCGGCCTTCGTGGCGACGGGCCTCGTCGTCGACGAGGACGACCAGCCGGTCGAGGGCGCGCTCGTCATGCAGGGAGGTCACGACCCCGACGCGCCGCCGGCCCTGCTCACCGGCCCGGACGGCACCTTCTCGATCGCCATGACGAACGTCGCCGAGGGCCTGCCGACCGTCGTCGCGGCCAAGCTCGGCTACCGCTCGGACGGCTTCGAGTACTACCTGATGCCCATCGAGGCCGTGACGCTGAAGCTCCGCCGGGTGGGGCCGCCCGACAACACGGGCTTCGTCTACGGGCCGCCGGGCACGGACATGACCGACGGGACCGACAAGTGCGCCCATTGCCACATGTCCTTCGTCGAGCAGTTCAACGCCTCGACGCACGCCGAGGCGGCCCGGAGCCCGCTCGTGCAGGCGCTCTACGCGGGCGTCACGCTCGCGGCCGCGGACGCGGCGAGCTGCGCGGCGGCGGGCGGCGAGTGGCGCGCGGGGCTCGAGCCCGGCACGGCCGCGACGACCGGCACGAAGTGCTACCGCGGCGGTGGCGTGCTGCCCGATCTCAACCCGGGCTGCGGCGCGCCGGGCGCGCTCGCGTGCGACGATCCGGCGCTCGCCGCGAACCTGCGGCCGACCGCGTTCGGGGCGTGCGCCGATTGCCACGCGCCCGGCATGTCGGGCCCCCTCGGGGGGCGCAACCTCCACGAGGCCACGGACCTCGCCTACGACAAGGGCGTCCATTGCGACTTCTGCCACAAGGTGGCGGACATCGACCTCACGAAGCCCGCGGGCGTCGGGCAGCGCGTCGTCGTGCACCGCCCGAGCGACACCCTCGACGGGCAGCCAGGCAGCCCGATCCGCGACGTGATGTTCGGTGCGTACCCGGACGTGCCGCTGCCCTTCATGGCCGGGTCCTGGCAGCCGAAGTTCGGACAGAGCGTGTTCTGCGCGGGCTGCCACGAGCACGACCAGCCCGCGCTCGTGCCCGGCGACGTGCTCGACCCGGTGCGCTGGCCGAGCGGCCTGCCCATCCAGTCGACCTACGCCGAGTGGCTCGCGAGCCCCTACAACCTGCCGGCGATGCAGTGCCACGCCTGCCACATGCCACCCGACCCCACGCTCTACTCGTCGCACGACATCACGCTCCCCGAGGACGCGTCGATCATCTGGGGCTTCGTCCGGCCCCCCGGCGACATCCGGAAGCACGAGTTCACGGGCCCCCTGCAGGGCACGCCGCGGCTCGTGGACGGCGTCGCGGGCCTGACGCTGGGCCTCACGGCCGACGCCACGAGCGTGACGGTCGGCGTGGACGTCGCGAACTCCGGGGCGGGCCACTCCATCCCGACCGGCGAGCCGATGCGCGCGCTCGTGCTGCTCGTCTCGGCGCAGGCGTGTGGCAGCGAGCTCGTGCCGAACGCGGGCATGACGGTGTCCGACGTGGGTGGCGCGCTCGCGGTCGGCGTCGCGGGGACCGACGTCACCGCGGCAGGCAGCGTGCTCACGTGGGCGGCGGGCGCCGGTGTCGCGAGCCCGGGACAGGTCGTGCGCGTGGTGCGCCCGAGCGGCGGCTACGACGACTACGTGGCCGACGGCTTCTTCGGCGATCCCGCGCTCACTCCGGCCGAAAAGGGCATGCCCATCCTGACCCCCGTCGGCAGCGCCGCGGTCGTGTCGGTCGGCGCCACCACGGTCACGCTCGCGGGCGCGCTCGCCGTGTTGCCCGGCGACCTCGTCTACCTCGGCGAGGCCGCGGCGGTGCCCGTCGACGGTGCGGACGCCCCCGCGCTCGCCGGCGTCGCGGGCTACACCTTCTCGAAGGTCCTCCGCGACGCGGCGGGCGCGCGCAACGTGCCGCACTACCGCGCCGCGGACATCGTGAGCGACAACCGCATCCCGGCCGCCGCGACCGCGCACACGACGCACGGCTTCCGGGTGCCGCCCGGCTGTGCGGGCGTCAACGCCACCGTGACCGCGACGGTGCTCTACCGCCCGGTGCCCCTCGGCATCGGCCGGGGTCGCGGCGTCCCGGCGCGCGACTACGTCATCGCCACGGCCGTGCAGCAGGTCGCCATCCCGTAGCGCGTGCGCGCCTGGCGGCGCGAGTGCGAGCGCTACCGCCGCACGCGCGGCCCGCGGTGCAGGCGCCGGGCCGGTGGCGTCCGATCAGACTCGTGTTTCGCCCTTTCGGGCGAAACACTCGTGGCTTCGGGCTACCGGCTTCAGGCTACAGTGGGTCGCGCCATGAGCCGGGATCGCCGGAACCATCTGGTGTTCGAGATGACCGATGGGCTCGTGCTCTAGGTCTACCGCCGCACGGGCGCATTTCCGGTCGAGGAGCGGTACGGGCTACAAGCGCAAATACGGCGCGCCGCTGTCTCGATTCGCTCCCACGAGTCTCGTGCCTGAAG
>JADLAB010000215.1 GCA_020848455.1 Polyangiaceae bacterium | reverse complement strand
GGAGCCGGGTTGCCCTCTAGAGGCCGGCGAAGATGTCGAGCGGGCGCCACACCCGCGCCGCCCAGGCGGCCTCGTTGTGCTCGGCGAGGGGCTCGTGCCAGTACCAGAAATCGACGCCGCTCTGGTAGCCCTCGGCGTAGAGCACGTCGCGGGTCTGCGCGTTCTCGCAGTAGTTGTCGCCGGCGGTCGGGTCGTCGTCGTCGATGCCGTCGCCGTCGGCGTCGGCATAACCGGCCCAGCAGGCGCCGTCGCCTCCCGAGTCGAGGTAGAGCGCCGTCGAGCCGTGGCCCGCTGCCGCGTACGACTCGACGATGGTCGGGTGGTGCGCGGCGCCGTCGAGGCCGATGGCGCCCCAGCCCATCGTGCCCGAGAGGCTGGCGGCGAAGGCGTAGGACCCGGGATGGCGCAGGGCCTGATAGAAGCTCACGAGCCCGCCGAGCGAGGAGCCGATCACGCCGCGGATCGGCGGCTCGCCGTAGTGGCTCGCGACGAGCGCGCGCACGGTCGTCTCGACGAAGTCGGCGTACGCGGGCGCCGCGCCCCCCATGGTCGTGCCGTCGATCACGTCCTCGACCTGCGTGTACTCGTCCATGCGAGCCGGGGTGTTGTCGATGCCCACGACGAGCATGCCCGGCGGCGCCGAGGCGTCGAGCTGCCAGCCGCCCCAGGGCGCATTCGGGTCGAAGAGGTTCTGCCCATCGTGCGCGTAGAGCACGTGCGTCGGCTGGCTCGCCGGGCGCCACACGCGCACCGTGCGCGGCAGGACCACGCCATCGGTCACGTTGAAGAAGCGCTCGCGATGGGCGCTCGCGGGCGTGACGAGGCTCATCTCGCCGTAGGCGTCGTAGGTGTAGCTGCGCGCCCACGGGTCGGCGAGCCAGGTGGTGCCGTCGGTGAGCTTGTAGGCATCGCCCGCGGGCGCGTCGACGACCACCCACGCGAAGTCGGACTCGACCGTCATCGGCGTGCCGACCCAGCCGTCGTGGTCGCCCGCGCAGAGCGCGAGGCTCGGCTCGGCCGAGACGAACAGGTAGCCGCCGCCCACCGGGGCGGGCCAGCCGTCCGCGTCGCTCTGCGCCTGGAGCGCGGCGTCGCGATCCGTGCGGAGCGCGGCGAGGAGCGCGCAGAGCGCCGGATCGTCGCAGTGGCCGCCGCTGCCGCCGCCGCCCACGGTCGTGCTGGTCGAGGTCGACCACGTCGAACCGCCGGCTCCGCCACCGCCGGTCCCGTCTGCCCCCGGCGAGCAGCCGACGGCGGCGAGCCCGGCGACGGCGAGCGCGAGGCCGAGAGCGAAGGAGCGGCGCATGGGTGCCAAGGCTTTCTGCCCGGGCGCCGCACGGGTGCGGCGAGCGAGCGCCGCACTCCTAGCGCAATGCGGGCCCGGGCGCACCGAAGAGGCGCCCGGCAGCCGCGACGAACGCCTGCCAGGTGTCGGCTTCGAACAGCGTGAAGCACACCTCGTCGAGGCCCGCTGGCGCCACGTCCGCGACGCACGCGAGCGCCACCGGCGCCGCCTCCTCGGCCGGATAGCCGTACGCGCCGCACGAGATCGCCGGGAAGGCGACCGTGCGCAGGCGGTGCTCGCCGCACAGGCGGAGCGCTCCTGCATGGCAGGCGCGCAAGAGCGGCGCGCTCGCGGGGCCGCGGTAGACGGGGCCGACCGTGTGGATGATCCAGCGCGCGCGCAGGCCGAAGCCCGGCGTGATGCGCGCCTCGCCGGTGGGACAGCGCACCCCGGGGCGCACCTCGGGCAGGGCCTCGCAGCACGCGCGGAGCTCGGGGCCGGCGGCGCGGTGGATCGCGCCGTCGACGCCGCCGCCACCGAGCAGGCGCTCGTTGGCGGCGTTCACGATGGCGTCGCCTGCGAACGCCGTGATGTCGCCCCGCGCGAGCACGAGGGTGGTCGCGCCGTTCGGGGTGGAGACTCGGTACCGCAAGCGACCTCGCCCGGCCCGCGGGTGGCGTCGCGCCGCGGCGCGCTCGCCCGCCGGACCTTCGACCCGGCATGAGAGCACGCCCCGGCCGTGCTTGCCACGATCACGCGCGCGGGACGCGCCGGCGCGCGCGATCGGCTGGCGGGGGCGTCGTGCCCCTTGCGAACCGGTGCGAGGCTCCCGTATGGGTGAGGGAGCTAGGGCTTCATTTCCCGGTTCGCGAGGCGCACGGCGCCGCTTGGCTTGGCAGAGGTCGACTCGGTCCAAGGAGGCGAACGATGGGCTACCCGAGCATGGCCGAACGACGACGCGCACCCCGCGCGCGCATCGCGGGCAACGCGCTCGTGCACGTCAACCCGTGGTGCTGCCACCGCTACGAGCTCGCCGACCTGTCGGCGAGCGGAGCGCGCCTCTACGGCCCGCACGTCCGCCTCGGACGCCGCGTGCGCCTCGTCGTGCGCGTGGACGGAGCCGACCCGCTCTGGCTCGACGGTCGCGTCGTGCGTCACGGCGAGGACTCGGGCGAGGTGGCGATCGCGTTCGAGGACCTCGACCCGACCACGGAGGACACGCTGCAGGATCTGGCGCTCGCCGTCGTGAGCGGCCGCCGCCTGCACGCGCTGCCGATGGACCTGAGCGTCGACTACGAGCCGATGCCGTCCGAGCCACCGCCCGACGACGGCCAGCTCTCGGAGCACTGGTCCTAGGCCCGAATCAGGACGCCGGGGCCCCCGGTCAGGGCGGCGGGGCGCCGGGTGCGGGCGCCGTGCCGGGCACGGGCGGCGCGCCGGGTGCCGGCGCCGTGCCGGGCGGGGGCGCGTCCGGCGCGGGGGTCGGCGCGGGCACGGGATCCGGCGCGGGGGGCGGCGCGGGCGCGGGAGGCGGAGCCGCGGGCGCGGGCTTCGGCTTGGGCGGCGCCGGCGCCGGAGGCACGATGGGCTTCGGAGGCGCGGGCACGGGCTCGTCCTTCTTGCCGAAGAAGTCGTACGAGAACTCGAGGTTCACGTTGAACGCGCCGAGGAACTCCGAGTACTTTCCGCCGGCGTCCGGGCCCGTCGAGGGCGTCGAGTTCTTCGTCGGCGTCAGGTAGTCGGTCGCCTGCCCGGCCTTGCCCTCGGTGTCGCGCGGCACGTAGATGAAGTGCGTGTAGGACGCCGCGAGGTGCAGCCAGTCGGTGAGCTGGAAGCGCCCTCCGGCCCCGATCGACACGTCGTGGAAGTCGAGCAGCGAGGGATCGAGCGTCTTGTCCGGGACGGCGTTCGAGTCGTAGCCGAGGCCGCCGAACACCTCGATCTTCTCGGTGGGCCAGTAGCTCGCGCCGACGCGCACCCCGAAGGTGTCGTTCCACTCGCGCGGGAGGTTCTGGATGACGTCGTTGGGATTGCCGTCCGCATCGGTGGGCGGCAGCGTGTTGTCCGCATCGACCACACACGCCTTGTCGCGCGCGCCGATGCACTGAGTCTCGAGGGCGCTCCAGCGCTGCCAGTCGGCCGAGAGGCGCAGCTCGAGCTTCGAGGTCGGTCGCGCCGACATCCCGAAGCGCAGGATGTCCGCCATGTCCTGGTGCACGTCGACCTCCTGGTCGCTCGACGAGCCGCCGAAGTTCGTGTGCAGCGTGCCCGGCAGCTTCATGCCGCCCCGGATGTTCGGGCGCGCCTGGTACGACAGGCCGAAGGTCAGCATGTCGGGGATCGCCACGACGAGCGCCCCGACACCCAGGCTGCCCTGCACGCCGTGCGCCTCGAGCCAGGCTCGCCCCTCGAAGTCCACGCTGTTGTCGCCGGTGCCGGTGCGCGCGCGCAAGGAGTCGATCTGCGACAGGATGATGTTGCCCGTGGCGCCGAGCATCACGCGGTCCTCGATGTTGAACGCGGCGCCGAACGTGATGTAGTCGCTCCGGATGGTACCGTTGATGATGTACCAGCGCTGCACGCCGTCGACCGGGCCAGCGTAGGGAGAGCCGGACTCGAAGGCGCTGTTCTTGCTGAAGCTCGCCTGGCCGCCGAACGGCACGTAGAACCCGGCGCCTAGCGCCACCGGCCCGATGCGGTAGGTGGCGCCGATCATCGGCGAGGCGACGAAGTTGAGCAGGGTCGCCTTGCCGAAGTTCGCGCCCTCGGCGCCCGCGGGCTCGGGCACGTTGTACGGGGCGGCCGGCCCGGTGGGATCGTCGCGGTGCTCGTAGCCGACACCGCGGTAGGCGAAGGTGCCGTCGAGGAAGACGTGCAACCCCTCGCTGCCGGCGATGCCGGCCGGGTTGAAGTAGAGCGCGGTCGGATTGTAGGTGGTCGGGTGACCGTGCTCGCCCCCGAAGCGCGCCACCGACAGGCCGCCGGCGTGCGCCTGGGAGGTGACGCCGACGAGGGCCACGAGGGGTAGAGCCGCCTGGATGAACGCCGTGTTTCGCATGTAGGAAAGCGGTGTAGCGGTATGGGACCGAGGTGCGCGCCGTTTTCGAGGGTGCGCCCGCGCGGAGCGACATGCTAAGGTATCGCGCCTTTCGTCCGGTGGGAGACCCCCGGGAGCGCGAGGGCGACCGCGAGAGCGCGGCGAGTGAACGTTGACTTGATGGGCGGTGTCAAATGGATTCGCGGGCAAGAGCGCAGGGTTTCCGGGTGAGCTCCCGCCGGCTGGGCGTGCTCGTGCTCGCCGCCGCCGCCGCGGGCTTGTGCGCGGGGTGCCCCGACACCGAGGGCAGCTACGACGCGTTCATCGAGCGCTACAACGTGCTGAACCCGACCACGACATCGACCGGCTCGGGTGGCGGCTGCAACGACGTCCCCACGGCGGGCGAGGTCGACGGAGAGTTCTTCTTCGCGCTCTCGGCCTTCCTCAACCCCCAGAAGCCGGTGGTGTTCGACAGCACGCTGACGACGACCCAGGGGGCGAACGGGCTCGAGTACTCGCTCGATCTGCAGCCGCTCGCGGCCTCCGACCGCACGACGCCCGTCGGCTCGGTCATCCACGTGGGCCCCTTGCCGGTCGACGCGGACGGAACCTTCGACTCGGCCCTGCCCGAGCTCACCGTCCCCGGCGCGGCCAACCCGATCACCGTCGGGTCGGACATCGTCGCGACGATCACGCTCCACGGCGAGCTCTGCGGCACCGCGGACTTCATCTGCGGCCCTGTGACGGGCAACACCACCAAGCCCCTGCCGTTGAACCTGGCCTCGAACCCCGGCTCCAACTTCACGATGGAGCGCGTCACGACGCCGGGAACGTACCCCGAGCCGCCGCAGATCAACTGCGCCGGCGCGCTCGCGAACCCGCTCTGACGGAGCGCGGCCGGCCGCCGGTCAGAGCGCCTTCGGGCGCAGGTGCTCGACGAGGCGAAAGGCGCCGCGCTTGCCCGTGGCGTCGGTCCACTTGCCGCCGGGCCGGCAGAGGAGCAGCGCGTCCGCCGTGCCCATCTCGACGGCGAGCCCCGCGAGGAACGAGCCCGCCTCCTCCCAGCCCGGGTTGTGGCCGAGGGCGAGCACCGTGGCCGCGTCGCCGGCGTGCGCCGCGAGGGCGTGCCCGAGCTCGGGGAGGCCCGCGAGGTAGAGCTCGGGCAAGAAGCACACGGTGAAGCGTCGCCCCGGCAGCGCGCGCTCGAAGGCGCTCGCCAGCCCATCCCAGGTCTGACGCGTGCGCAGGGAGTCGCTCGACAGGACGACGTCCGGCACCCAGCCGAGCTCGCACAGGCGCGCGCCGACGCGCGGGGCGTCGCGCCGGCCGCGATCGTTGAGCGAGCGCTCGTGATCCTGGGCGGCGCCGGCGTCCCAGGCGCTCTTGGCGTGGCGCATGAGGATGAGACGTCGTTCCATGGCGTGCCCGTGTAGCCCAGATCGGCCGACGCGCCCACGACCGCGACGGCGCGGCGCGCGTGCCCGCGCGCGCCGCCTGCGATATGCCCGAGCCCATGCCCCTCGTACGCCCGGATGCGCTGCTCCTCGACGCGGGCGGCACGCTCGTCTTCCCCGACTTCGACGCCATGGCCGCGGTCGCAGCGGCGTGCGGCCACGCGCTCGACGCCGCCCTCCTCGCGGCGGCCCTGCCAGCGGCGCTCCGTAGCTACGCGCGCGCCGTGACCGCGGGCGCGAGCCACGAGGACGGCTGGACGCTCCACATGTTGGCTCTGCTCGGGGCGGCAGGGCTCGCCGAGCGCGAGGCGCGCGCGCTCGTGCCGCGGCTCCGCGCCGAGCATGACCGGCTCAACCTGTGGCGCCGGGTACCGACCGAGCTGCCCGCGGCGCTCGGCCGCGCGCGGGTCGCGGGCCTCGCGCTCGGCGTCGTGTCGAACTCGGAGGGCCGGCTCGCCGAGCTGTTCGCGGCCGTCGGCCTCGGCACGTGCTTCGACGTCGTCGTCGACTCGGCCCTCGAGGGCGTGCGCAAGCCCGATCCCGAGATCTTCTGGCGCGCCTGCCGGCGCCTCGGCGTCGCGCCCGAGCGCTGCCTCTACGTCGGCGACATCCCGGAGGTCGACCTCCTCGGCGCCCGAGCCGCGGGCATCCCGGCCGTGCTCGTGGATCCGCACGATCTGCACCCCGAGCACGAGGGGCGCGTGCGCTCGGTGGCCGCGCTCGTCGACGCTCTGCTCGGCCCCGAGCGCTAGGACCGAGCCTCGATACTCACGCGCGCGCGAGCGGGCAGAGAGGCCCGCTGCTGCGCTGACGATTGCCGGTGCGCTCACGGATCCCGTAGGATGCGGGGCGTGTCCGATCATCCGGAGGGCCAGCGGCAGACGGTGAGCGAGCTGCTCCCGGGCCCGAGCGATGCAGCGCCCGGCGCGCCGCTCTTGCTCATCGCCCTGACGGGCGCCCAGGCCGGGCGCATCTACCGCATCGACAAGCGCTTCGCGCTCATCGGGCGCGACGACGGAGCCGACGTCGAGATCGTCGAGGCCGGCATCTCGCGGCGCCACGCGGCGCTCAGCTGGGACGCCGCGCACGGGACCGGGACCCTGAGCGACCTCGGCAGCCGCAACGGCACGCGCGTCAACGGCGCGCCTTGCCGCGAGGGTCACGTGCTCCACATCGGCGACAAGATCCAGCTCGGCTCGAGCACCGTGCTGCGCGTGAGCCACCCGGACGAGGACGAGGCGCAGTACGCGCAGCGCATGTACCAGTCGGCGCTGCGCGACGGGCTCACCGGCATCTTCAACCGCCGCTACCTCGACGAGCGGCTCGACAGCGAGCTCGCCTTCGCCCGGCGCCACGACCGGGCGCTCTCCTTGCTCATGATCGACCTCGACCGCTTCAAGGCGGTCAACGACGACCACGGGCACCTCGCCGGCGACGCCGTGCTGAAGGAGCTCGCCCGGCTCGTCACCGCGCAGCTGCGCGCCGAGGACGTTCTCGCGCGCTACGGCGGCGAGGAGTTCGTGGTGCTGTGCCGCGACATCGACGAGAGCCGCTGCTCCGTGCTCGCGCAGCGCATCCGGCGCACCGTGGCGCAGCACCCCTTCGACGTCGGCTCGGCCGTCCTCGCCGTCACGTGCAGCATCGGCGTCGCGAGCTTCGCCAAGGGCAAGGTCGAGAGCGGCGCGGCGATCCTCGAGGCCGCGGACAAGGCGCTCTACCGGGCGAAGGCGGCGGGTCGCAACGCGGTCGAGTGCGCGTCGCGGCGATGAGCGCGCGCGCGCACTGGGACGACCGCTACCGCGCGGGCGACCACGCCGGCCGCGAGCCGTGCGCCTTTCTCGAGGAGATCGCCCCACTCTTGCCCGAGCGCGGGCGCGCGCTCGATCTCGCGGGCGGCGCGGGCCGCCACGCGCTGTGGCTCGCGCGTCGGGGCCTCGAGGTCACCCTGGTCGACGTGTCGCCCGTGGCGCTCGAGCTCGCGCGGGGGCGGGCGGACGAGGCGCACCTGCCGCTCGAGCTCCGCGCGCTCGATCTCGAGCACGATGCCCTGCCGCCCGGGCCGTGGGCGCTCGCCTGCACCTTCCACTACCTCGAGCGCTCGCTGTTCGCGCGCCTCGCGGCGCTGCTCGAGCCGGGCGCCTGGCTCGTCGCCACGCAGCCCACCGTGACGAACCTCGAGCGCCACGCGCGCCCGAGCCGCCGCTTCCTCGTCGAGCCGGGCGAGCTCGCGACGCTCGCCGAGACCGCGCAGGCGACGCCCGACGGGTCGGCGGCCTTCGAGCTCGTGCGCTACCGCGAGGCGTGGAGCCCGGAGGGCGTCCACCAGGCGGAGCTCGTGGCGCGACGGCGCGGCGTGGCCAGAAGCGCCTGAGCTCGTCAGCCGCCCGGGTGCAGGCCGCGCTTGGCGCGCTCGGCCGCCACGGCCGCGATGTCGGCCTCGAAGCCGACGAGCGGCGCGTCGAACTGCACGGCCGCGCTGTGGCGCCAGAGGTCGCTACGGTCGTGCTCGCGGCGCTCGACGCGGACCACGCGCCCGCTCGCCGAGCGCGCCGACTCGTCGGAGCTCGTCGTGTACATGGCCAGGGTGACGCGGTCGCCGACCGCGTAGGCCCGCCGCGTGAGCAAGAGCGCGCCCCCGGCCGACAGATCGTAGATGAGCGCGACGTCGAGCTTGTCGCGGTCCTCGCGCATCACCTCGGTCGCGAAGCACGCGACGTGGCGCGTCTCGGTACGACGGTCTTTGGAGGAGTCCGGAGGTTCTGAGCGCGGCCCGACCATGCTGATTCTACCCTAACAGGCAACGCGGCCGGCGAGAACGGCAGAGGGCGAATCGGGCCGAGCGGCACGCGGCCCGATCCGGTGGTAGCGTTGCTCCGTGTCGCGCCCCCGACGCCCCTCGCGGCCGAGTGTGTCCCCGAGCTCGCGGAAGACGCTCGAGGTCGATCCCGGCTGGCTCGAGCGAGGCTCCGAGCTGCCCGCGGACGACGGGCGCGCGAGCGAGGCGGCTCGCGGCCGCACCTCGCAGGCACCGGCGAGCCGGCGCACGCTCGAGGTCGATCCGGCGTGGCTCGAGCGCGACACGCTCCCGTGCGACCCGGCGGGCACGGCGCCGAGCCCGAAGCGCCCGCCACCCCTGCCCCGGCAAGAGCGCCCGCCCGCGCGCCGAGCGCCGCCTCCGCTGCCCGAGGAGCCGGCGCGAGCACGGAGCGGCGGCACCCGGCCGGGTCGTCGCGCGGTGCTGCCTCCCGAGCCCGAGCCGAGCGGGGACCGAGCGCGCGGCCCGCGCCGCGGCGGCAGAGAGTCGTGAACGCCGCCGGGCCGCGCCGCAGGTGTGTGGGCCTGGTCGCCCTCGCGGCGCTCGCGGCCGGGGCCTGCGCGGGAGCTCCGCCGCCGACCGCCGAGGGTGCGCCCCGGAGCACGGCCGCCGGTGCCGCGCTCACGACCACGGTGGCGGCGCCCGCGCCGGCGCCCCCCGCGCTCGGAACCACCGCGGCGCCGAGCGCTCCGCCGGCCGCGCCGCTCGCCGCGGTCGCGCCCGAGCCCTCGCCGCCGGAGCCGCGCCGCGCCCGCACGAGCTGCGACGCACCGAGCCTCGAGCTCGCCGGTCCGCTCGACGCCCGGGACGCCGCCGCGCTCGCGCACTGCAAGTTCGCGCCGACCGGCGACGAGCTCCGCGCCGCCCGCTGCGGACAGGGCGACGTGCGCACGCCCCACGATCTCGGCCGCCTCGACGAAGCCGTGCTCGCCTTCGACGCGGAGACGCGCGACCACGTGCGCGCGCTGGCCGCCCGCGGCGCGGCGCTCGGCAGAAAGCCGCGCTCGTTCGGGCTCGTGGGCGACAGCATGACGGCGGCCCCGTACTTCCTGCACGGCTTCGCGGCGACGGCGGGCGAGCCCGTCGTCCTCTCCGCGGCCGTCGCGGCGCGCCTGCGGACGACGGTCGACGGCGTCACGGACCGAACCATCGTCGACTACTTCCGCGGCGCCGACGCGCAGCTCGGCATCGACTCGTTCGGCGCGCGGCGCGCCGCCAAGGTGGGCGCGCGCACCGAGTGGGCCCTCTCGCCGCCTTCGCAGCCCACGCTGTCACCGCTCGGCAACCTCGTCGCGCGCATCGCGCCGAGCGTCGTGCTCGTGATGTACGGCACCAACGACGCCGGCACGCGCTTCGTGGCGCTCGACGAGCTCACGGCGCGCTTCGAGCAGGAGCTCCTTCGCATCGTCGACTTCGTCGAGGCCGCGGGGATCGTCCCCGTGCTGTCGACGCTCCCGCGCCACACCGACGACGCCGGTCGGCGCGACTGCAGCTCCGAGCCCGACGACATGACCGACTGGCGCCTCGCGGTGCAGACGACCGCCGTCTCGAGCGCCGCCGCGCGCCTCGCCTGTCGCCGCCACCTGCCGCTCATCGATCTGCGCTGGGCGCTCGAGGGCCTGCCGAACCACGGCATCGGCGAGGACGGCGTCCACCCCACGAATTTCGCGGGCGGCAGCGCCGTGCTCGACGAGCACGGCCTGCAGTGCGGCTACAACGTACGCAGTTACCTCGCCCTCGGCATGCTGAAGGCCCTGAAGGAGGAGCTCGAGCGCCCGGGGGCGCGCCCCGGCCTCGACCCGAGCCACGCACCGACTCCACCATGAACCCGACCGAACGGCTCTACTACGACGATCCCCTGCGCCTCGCCTTCGACGCGACGGTGCTCGACGCGCACGGCGACACCGTGGTGCTCGACGCGAGCGCCTTCTACCCCGAAAGCGGCGGGCAGCTCGCCGACCGGGGCACGCTCGCCGGGCGCAGCGTCGTCGACGTGCAGGTGGACGAGGGGGGCGTCGTGCGCCACACGCTCGCGCCGCTGCCTGCCCACGACGCGCCCGCGCCGGAACCCGTCCTCGCGCCCGGCGCGCGCGTGCACGGCGAGGTCGAGCGCGCGCGGCGGCGGCTGCACATGGCGCTGCACACCGGGCAGCACATCCTGTCGGCCGCCCTGCTCGAGGTGGCGCGCGCCGACACGACCTCCTCGCGGCTCGGCGAGAGCGCCTGCACCATCGACCTCGGGGGTCTCGCGCCCAACGAGGCCCTCGTGGCGCGGGCCGAGGAGCTGGCCAACGCCGTCGTGGACGACGATCTGCCGGTGCGCGCCTACTTTCCGGGCGCCGCCGAGCTCGCGGCGCTCAGCCTGCGGCGCAAGGCCAAGGTCGAGCGCGACGTGCGCGTGGTCGCGATCGGCGACTTCGACCTCAGCCCCTGCGGCGGCACCCACTGCTTGCGCACGGCGCAGGTGGGGCTCGTCGCGGTCACGGGCATCGAGCGCTACAAGGGCGGCACGCGCGTGTCCTTCGCCGCGGGGGCCCGTGCGCGGCGCGCGCTCGGGTCGGACAGCGCGGCGCTCCGGGCGCTCGCGCGCGAGCTCAGCTGCGGACCGGCCGACGTGCGCGAGGGGCTCGAGAAGCTGCGGCGCGAGCTCGCGGACGTGCGCGGCGAGCTCGGTCGCGCGCGCGGCGACCTCGCGCACGAGCTCGGCGATGCGCTCGTGGCGCGCGCCGCGCCCGGCTCCGAGCTCGTCGTGGGCGAGCTCGCCGACCCGGCCCTGCTGCGCGCCGTGGCCTCGCGCGTGACGAGCTTGCCCGGACGCGTGGCCCTGCTCGCCGCCCCGGTCGAGGGTGGGCTCCACGTCTTGGCCGCGCGCGCCGAGGGCAGCCGCTTCGACTGCGGCGCGTTCGTGAAGCGCGCCGCCGCCGCGACGGGCGGGCGCGGGGGCGGGCGGCCGGAGCACGCCGAGGGTCGGCTCGGGTCGGGCGCCACGTGGACGGCGCTCGTGGCGGAGCTCTCGGCCGCTGCCGCCGCGGGGCGCTGAGCGCCCGCGGCACGGGGAAGCAACGGGCGCCGGACGGCGTACAATCGCCGACGCCATGAGCTCGTCCCCAGCCGTCCGCGTGGTCGATTTCAACAAGCTGCCCGGTCCGATCAAGGAGCGCTTCGTCGCGTGCACCAAGGGCGGCGCCCCGCCGCATGCCATCGTCCAGCAGCAGCTCACGCGCGGAGGCGCGACCGCTGGCTGGATCACGCTCGCGGTCCTCGCGGCGGCCGGCGTCGCGGGCCTGTGGCTGCTCGGCTTCGGCGAGGCCTGGCACCCGGTGCAGAGCCCGGCGTACCTCGTCGCCTACGTCGGCTGCGTCGTGCTCGTCACGTACTCGGTGCTGGCGATCGTGCGCCGCTTCAAGGTCGTCGGCGCCCTGCCCTACACCCCGGGGCGCTATCTCTTCCCGCTCGATTTCGTGGACGCCCGCAGCCACGCGCTGCGCATCGTGCCGCTGTCCACGCTGAGCGACTTTCGGGGCGTCCACCAGCACTACAACGGCGTCTACAGCTTCACGGTGCTCACCTTCGTCTTCGAGGGCGGCATCAAGGAAGCCTTCCAGGTGCGCGGCAAGGAGCTCGCCGAGAGCATCATGGCCGAGCTGCGCGGGAGCCAGGCGGCCGTGCGGCAGGCGGTCGAGGCGCGCGACCTCGCGCGGCTGCAGGTGCTCGACCCCTTCATGACGGCGCGCCTCGAGGACAAGTGGGAGGTCGAGCCGGTGCCCTTCGGCGGCATGCTGCCCGGCGGCGCCGCCGGCGCGCAGCTGACGGCGCGGCCGCTCCCGGGCTGGCTCACGTGGGCGTCGCTGCCGGCGCTCGTCCTCGGTGGCGCCGTCGGCGCGCCGCTCTTCCTGGCGCGCAACGCCGCGAGCGACGCGGCGGCCTTCGCGCGCGTGCGGCACGGCGAGACCTACGAGCTCGAGGCGTACCTGGAGCACGGCGGCAAGCACGCCGAGGAGGTGCGCACGAAGCTCCTGCCGCGGCGCGCCTTCGAGGACGCGAAGAAGAAGGCCAGCGTGACCGCGCTCCGCGAGGTACTGAAGAAGTACCCGGGCGCCGAGGTCGAGCCCGAGATCAAGACCGAGGTGCACGCGCTCTTCGTCAAGACCTCGCAGGACTTCCTGGCCCAGGCGGCGAGCGACAACGCCGCCCTGCGACCGTTCATGGACCAGCTCTTCGGCTACCTCGAGGGGCACGACGACCCGCGCATGCAGGTGCGCTTCCGCAAGCCGAGCACCGAGGCCCTGAAGAGCGTCGACGCGGAGGCGGTCAAGACCTACGGCGCCAACCTCATGCCCATCGGCGCGCACTTCACCGATGCCAAGATGCAGGGGCGCGAGAGCTCGATCGTGAGCTCGCTCGGCCAGGCCTTCGGCAAGATCTTCCCGGCCGACGTGCTCAGCCTCGACATGGGCGCGCGCGCCACGCACAAGCTCGCGCCCGCCGACATCGCGCAGCCGACCATCGAGATCGGCTACGAGGTGAGCCCGAGCGGGGCGGTGTACGAGGAGCAGACCGGCACCCGCAAGTTCGTGGGTATCCAGGTGGCCTTCGCGGTGGCCATGCGCCTGCCCCAGACCGGCGAGACCCTCGAGTTCGAGCTCGCCGTCGAGCCGCCCGAGGAGTTCACGGTCTCGACGAGCGGCTACGGCGTCGCGGCCGATCCGGGCGCCGTGT
>JADLAB010000214.1 GCA_020848455.1 Polyangiaceae bacterium | reverse complement strand
GCGCCGACCGTGAAGCTCGGCACGCCGCCGACCTCCGCGCGGAAGGCGGCGACGGCGTCGGCCGCGAGCTTCGCGCGGTGGGTGTGGTCGTCGAGCGCGCGCCGGAAGCGGGCGAGATCGAGCCCGAGCTCGCCGGCGTAGCGCTCGAGCGTCGCGCGGCCGAGCGCGTCCGGCCCCGTCCCGGAGAACAGCGCGTCGTGGAAGGCCCAGAAGCCCGCATGGCCCTTCTGCGCGAAGGCCTCCTCGGCCGCCTCCGCGGCGGGCACCGCGTCCTTGTGGAACCAGAGCGGGGCGTGGCGCCATACGATCTTCACCCGCTCGCCATAGGTGCGTGCGACCTCCGCGAGGGCCTGCTCTTCGACGAGCCGGCAGTACGGGCACTGGAAGTCCGAGAACACCTGCAGCGTCACCTTCGCGCTCGCGCCGCCCTTGAAGGGCCGGTCCGTGGGTGGCGGGCCGACGTCCACGCGCTCGGCTCCGACGAAGCCGTCCTTCGTGAGCTCGTCGTACACGGCCGCGGGCGCGACGCCGCGCGCGAGGAGCTTCTTCGCCTTGGCGAGCTCCTCGTCGATGGTCTGGCGAAAGTGCTCGAAGGGCAGGACCCCCACGATGCGCCGTCCGTTCACGAAGAACTGCGGCGTGCCGGTCACGCCGGCCTCGCCGACGGCCGCGGCGGCCTCGGCCTCGACGGCCGCGCGGTGCTTCTTCTGCGCGAGCGCGCTCGTCACGGCGGCCGTGTCGAGCCCCGTCGCGCGCGCCACCTCGAGCAGATCGGCATCCTCGAGGCGGGCCGAGCCCGCCGTGCGCGCGTCGGCGAAGAGTCGATCGTGCACGGTCCAGAAGCCGGGATCGCGCTTCTGCGCCCGGGCCTCGCGCGCGAGCGAGGCCGCGGGCTCGGCGCGCGGGTGGAACGAGAGCGGCATGTCGCGCCACACGAAGCGGAGCGAGCTGCCGTAGCGGCTGCGCAGGCGCTCGAGCGTCGCCTCGGCGCGCGCCGTGTACGGGCACTGGAAGTCGCCGTACTCGACGATGGTGACGGGCGCGTCGCTCGGCCCACGCGAGGGCGCGCCCTCGGTGGCGATGCGGTACACGAGCGGCGAGGCCGTGAAGCGCCGGCGCGTGACGCGCGCGGACACCTCGCCGGCCGGCTCGCCGACCGTGACGAGCGCGCTGGCGAGCGTGAGCTCCCCCTCGATGCGCTCGCCGATCCGCGCGGCGGCGGCCGACGTCCCGTTCACGAACAGCGAGCCCGGAGCGACGACCCCGAGATCGGCCGCGCGCGCCACGTCGCCGTCGACCTTCGCGGCGACCGCCGGATCGGCGAGGGCCGCGGCGTAGGCGGTCGCGTCGAGGCCGATCTCCCGGACCCGCCGCTCGAGCAAGCCCGGATCGACGTCCGCCTGGTCGCGGATCGCGTCCACGAGCGCGAAGAGCTTCGCCGGGCCCCCGATGCGCAGCACCGCCTCGGCGGCGAGCGCGGCGCCGCGCGCGACGCCGCTCGGCATGCGCCGCAGAATGCGGAAGCCCTCGGGCGTCTCGACGACGCTCGTGTCGCGTCCGACGGCCACGGCGTCGAGCGCGCTGACGGCGGCGGGCGGCAGGGCGCCCGGCTCGATCTCGCCGAGATCGCCGAGCGTCTGCTTCGCCTCGGGGTCGTCGGAGTAACCGAGCACCACCTCGTCGAAGGGCCGGCTCCGCAGCAGCACGAGCGCCTCGTGGGCCCGCGTGCGCGCCTCTTCCTTCGCGCGCTCGACGCCCTCGGGCGCGCCCGCGGCGCCCTTGTAGGCGACGAGCACCTGGCGCGCCGCGAGGCCCGCCGGACCGCCGCTCCGCACGAAGTGCTTCCAGACGAGGCGCACCTTGGCCTCGGGATGCTCGCCGAGCCACTTGCGGATGCCCGGCACCGCGGTCGCGCTCCGGCCGGAGACGAGGTCGGCGAAGAGCGCCACCGTGACGAGCGCGTCGCGCGGCCCAGCCACGACCTCGGCCGACGTGAAGGGGATGGGCCCGTCGTCGAGCACGGCAGGTGCCGGCGCGACGATCGGGGCGGAGCTCGTCGCACCGCTCGCGCTCGCGCCGGTCGCGGTCACCTCGTCGGTGCTCGTCGAGCGCGAGATGCCGATCCCGACGCCGACCGCGGCGAGCGCGACCGCGACGCCGAGCGCCCCGCGGACGACCCAGGGCGAGGGGTGCGCCTCGCCCTTGGCTTGCTCCATCGGCGGGCGCCCGGGCACGAGGGTCGGCCCCGTGCCCACCGGCGTCAGCGTCTTGTCCCCGGAGCCCGCGCCGACCCGGGGGGCTACGCCGGTCGTCGGCGGCAGGAGCGGCATCTCGGCCACGGTGGCGCCGGAGCCGAGCGAGGGTCCCCGGCGCTCGGTCGGCGGCACGGCGGCGCTCTCGTCCTCGGCGCTCGGCAGCGCCGGCGGCGGCACCACGACCTCGGCGCTCGGCCGGGGCGGCGTGGGCGCAGGCGCGGGCGCAGGCGGCGCGACGCACACGTCGAGCGCCTGCAGGAGCTCGCCCGCGCTCGCGAAGCGGGCGCTCGGCATGAGCGCGAGCGCGCGCTCGCACACGGCCTCGAAGGCATCGGACACGACGGCCCCGCGCCGGCGCGGCGTCGGGCGCGTGGCGCTCGTGCTCGACTCGAAGAAGTCGCCGTGCTCCTCGCCGTCGAGCGCCGGCCGCCCGGTGACGAGCTCGACGAGCACGAGCCCGAGCGCGTGCACGTCGCTCCACGGCCCCGACGCGCCGAACTTCTTCGGGCGAAACTGCTCGGGCGCCGCGTACGGCGGCGAGAACGCGCTGAAGCCGCTGCTCGTGCGCGTCGCGAGCTCGGTCGCGGACTCGCCCTCCTGCATGGCCTTGGCGATGCCGAAGTCGAGCACCTTCATGCTCGGCTGCCCGGCGATGGCGACCTCGGACACGAACAGGTTCGCAGGCTTCACGTCGCGGTGCGCGATGCCGAGCGCGTGCGCGACGGCGATGGCCTCGATGCCGGGGCGGAGCAGGCGCACCGCCTCGAGCTCCGACAAAGGCCCGAGGCCCGCGGCCGCTCGCGCCTCGAGCACCTGCTCGAGCGAGCGGCCGTGCAGCCACTCGAGCACGAGGTACGGGATGTGGGGCCCGATGCCGCGCGGATGGGGCGTGAGCCCGAAGTCGAAGACGCGCACGATCGCGAGGTGCGCCGACGAGAGCTTCGAGAGGAGCTTGCCCTCCTCCCTGAACTTCTCGAAGAACAGGCGCTGCGCGTCGGACGTGAAGTGCGTCGGCACCTTCAGGCATTTCACGGCGATCGGGTGCTCGAAGCTGAGGTGGAAGCCGCGGTACACGACGCCGAAGCCGCCCTCGCCCACCACCTCGTCCACGCGGTACTTGTGGTCGATCGTCCTCGAGACGAGCTCGAACGGGTCGTGGTCCATCGGAGCAACGTACGACGACCGCGCCCGGCGCAAAAGAGGGAGCCTCCGGGC
>JADLAB010000213.1 GCA_020848455.1 Polyangiaceae bacterium | reverse complement strand
TCCGCCGGAGTGCCCGGGCTCAAGGGCCTGTCGCGCCTGCCGGCGACCGTCGCGGCCGACCTGCGCTCGCAGCTCCGCGGCCTGCAGGAGGCGCAGACGCGCCTGCTCATGGCGGTTGATCCCGTCGTCATCGACAAGGGGGAGCGCGCGCGCTTCGTCATCGACGAGCTCGAGAGCGCGCTCGAGTACACCCTCGACGACGGCGTCGAGGAGCCGGCCGACGCGCAGCTCACGAAGGTCCAGGAGTTCCACGCCCAGGACGGCCAGCGCTCGAGCGCGCTCGCGCAGTCGCTGCTCGACTACGGCGCGCTCGCCGAGTCGCTCAAGACCCGCCTCACGGAGGCCGACAGCGACTTCGACGCGACGCTCATCGACGAGGCGAAGACGCTCGCAGTCGAGCTCACGGCGGCCCCGAAGCCGCCGCAGGACTCGCCCGCCTCGAACGCCGCGACGCGCATCCGCAACGGCTTCCTCGCGCTCGTCACCGAGACGGTGCGCCAGGTGCGAGGCGCCGCGCGCCGCAGGTTCCGCGCCCAGCCGGAGATCATCCGTGAAGCGACGAGCGCCTGGGAGCGGCGCCGACGGGCGGCGGCGCGGCGGGCGAAGCTGAAGGAGGGCAAGCCCGCGGTGTAGGCGGCTCGCAGGACCTCCGGACGGGCTCGGGCCGAGTGCTCGAGCCCGTCGCCTTTTTGTAGCGGCGCGTCGACATGTGGCCGCGGCGGCGCTGTCATGGCTGTGATGGGCTGTAATAGACCTGCCGCTCGCGAAGGAGTAACAGTCGATCGGCGCACGAGCTGCGGCGGAGGAGTCACCATGCCCCACCCATTCGATACCGGCTACGCCAACCCGCCTTTCCGCGCCCTGTGCGAGTCCTACCCCGACGGCACCGTCTACCCGCCCGACCACTTTCGCGTCGAGTGGGGGCCGATCTTCCACCGAGGGCGGCTCGACGGCAGCGCGCGGGTGCTCGTGATCGGGCAGGATCCTGCGCAGCACGAGGCTGTCGCGCGGCGGATCTTGGTCGGCGAGGCGGGCCAGCGCGTGCAGGGCCTCCTGGGGAAGCTCGGCATCGAGACGAGCTACGTGATGGTCAACACCTTCCTCTACAGCGTGTACAGCAAGTCGGCTGGGCGCTACGCGGACGATCCGGGCATCGTCGGCTACCGCGACCGGTGGCTCGACGCGCTCTTGCCGGGGAAGGTCGAGGTCGTCGTGGCGCTCGGGGCGCTCGCCGACGGCGCGTGGCAGAAGTGGAAGGCGACGCCGCGCGGCGCGGCGTTCACGCCCGGCGCGTACGAGCGGATCACCCACCCGACGCAGCCCGAGAGCTCGTCCAAGGCCGACGCCGCGAAGCGCGACGCGGCGGTGACGGCCATGCTCGCGAACTGGAACGCGGCGCTCGCGACGCTCGCGCCGGCTCTGCGCCACCCCGA
Organism: Polyangiaceae bacterium; assembly: GCA_020848455.1. Taxonomy (GTDB): domain Bacteria; phylum Myxococcota_A; class Polyangia; order Polyangiales; family Polyangiaceae; genus JACRDA01. Next base: position 11,809 of record JADLAB010000213.1, on the reverse strand, counting down.
TAGGGCGCGGCCGCTCGTGCCGTACGGGGCGGCCTTCGCGCCGGGCGATCTCGCGGGCATTCCCGAGGTGGATCTGCCGCCCGGGATGCCCGCATGGATGCGCGGCGTCCAGCCGTGGGCGCGGCGCACCGGCACGCCGAAGCGCGCGAACTTGACGATCACGGTGCCGAAGGCTTCTCTTCCCTGAGCGCCGAGGCGGCGAGGGTGGGGATGCACGGCAACGAAGGGAAGGCGGGGCCATGGCGCTCGTAGTCGCTGGTCGCATCGCGCCGCTCGACGGAGCGGCGCCGGACAAGATTGCCAAGGGTCGCGTGTACGTCGACGACGACGGCACGGTCGAGCGCGTCGTGTTCGCGGGCGCGGGCGAGCCGGCGCCTGCCGGCTACACGGGCGCGGGCGTGACCGTGATCGACGTGGGCGAGGCGCTCGTCTTGCCCGGGCTCATCGATCTGCACAACCACATCGGCTTCAATGCCCTGCCGCTCTGGGTCGAGCCGAGGCAAAAGGACCCCTTCGCGCATCACGACAGCTGGACGCGCGCGGCGAGCTATCAGGGGTGCATCAGCTGGCCGGCGAAGGCACTCGTGCAGGCGGAGCCCGAGGCGCTGCTCGCGTACGTGCAGCTCCGCGCGCTCGTCGGCGGCACGACGGCGATCCAGGGCTGGCCGGCTGCGAACCGCGAGCACCTCGCGGTCGTGCGCAACGTTGACAGCGAGACGGCGGGAGGGGCCGGTCGAAACCTCATCTACACCTCGGCGCTCACGAAGAAGCCGCTCGAGCTCGCGAAGATGGCCCAGGCGCAGAAGAAGGGCGCGGGCTTCATCTACCACTGCGCCGAGGGGCAGCCGGGCTCGCTCGCGGCGCGCGAGTTCGACGACGCCGCGCGCGCGGGCTGCCTCGGGCCCACGTTCATCGGCGTCCACTGCACGGCCGTCGCTGCGGCCGACTGGCAGCGCTGGAAGAAGACCGAGGCGGGCGCGCTCGCCTGGTCGCCCTTCTCGAACCTGTGGCTCTACGGCAAGACGACCGACATCACCGCCGCGCGCAAGCAGGGCGTGCGTGTGTGCCTCGGCTCCGACTGGGGCCCTTCGGGCACGAAGAACGTGCTCGGTGAGCTCAAGGTCGCGAAGCTCGTCAGCGACGCGGAGGGCCTCGGCCTTCACGACCGCGAGCTCGTCGCGATGCTGACCGAGAATCCGGGCGACGCGCTGGCGCGCGCCTGGAGCAAGCCCATCGGCCGCCTCGTGCCCGGTGCGTTCGCCGACATGACCATCCTGCGCGCGCCTAGCGGTGGGGGCGCCACGGCGGCCTGGGCCGCGGTGGTCGCTGCGACCGAGCGCGACGTGGCGCTCGTGATCGTCGGCGGGCAAGCGCGCTACGGCGACGAGGCGCTCATGCGCGCTGCGGGCGCACGCTCGAGCCCGCTCACCGTCGCCGGGAAGAAGCGGAGCTTCGCCATCCCCGACCCTGACAAGCCCGCGGCGGCCTGGTCGTGGAAGGAGATCACGCGCCGCCTCGAGGCCGTGCGCAAGGACCCGAAGTCGGCGCTCGAGCGCGCCGACGGCAAGCGCCGGGCGTACGCGGGCCGGATGGACGCGCCCGAGGCGCCGCTCGAGCTCGTGCTCGACATGCCGATGGGCGCGCAACCGCTCGGCGCGAACATCCTCGATCACGCCGACGAGATCGCCATCCCGAAGCTCCCCACGCTGGTGCACGATGCCGCGTTCCTCAAGGCGGTGCGCGGGCGCGGGTTCCACGGGGGGCTGCTCGACGGGCTCGGGAGGTACTACTCGTGAGCGCGCGGGCAAAGGTCGCGGCGTCCTCCCGCTCTGGCGCGCTCTCTCCCGGCGCGCTCTCTCCCGGCGCGCTCTCCTGGGGCGAACGGCTCGACATCATCGACGCCCTGGCGCTCGCGCTCGAGGGCGCATACGCGCACCTCACGCTCAAGCGTGCGCTCTACGGCTTCGACGTGCTGCGCGCGCTCGCGGATCTGCGCCGCCAGGTGCCGGCGCTGAGCGACCTCGGCTTCCACCGGGCGCTCACCGAGCTCGTCAGCCGCCTGCGCGACGCCCACACGCAGTACCAGGGTCCGTGGCGCAAACCGGGGGCCGTCGTGAGCCTGCCGTTCCTGGTCGAGGCGTTCGGGCCGGCGGCCGCGCCAGAGTACGTGGTCTCGAAGGTCGATCGCGTGTTCGTGCGGGACCGGCGCTTCACGCCGGGCGTGGTCATCGAGCACTGGAACGGCATCCCCTTCGACCGCGCGGTCGAGCGCCACGCCGAGCGCGAGACCGGCGGCCGGCCCGACGCCCGCCGCGCCCGCGCGCTCGAGTCGTTGACCTTCCGGTCGCTCGCCGACGCCCCGCCGCCCGACGAGGAGTGGGTCGTGGTCGGCTACCGCGACCTCGACGGTCGCCGCCGGCAAGTCCGCCTCGAGTGGGACGAGCTCGCGCCGGAGCGCGCCCCGGCGGCTGGGCCGGGTGCTCGCGCGGGCGGCCGCGGGCGCATGCGCCGCGCCATCGACCCCGCGGCCGAGGCGGTGCGCCGCGCGAAGAAGCTCCGCTTCAACCGCACGCTCTGGCAGGCGGAGCGCGCGCCCGCCGCGCGCCGCCGCACAAAGGCCGGCGCGCTCGCGCGCTTCGCGGACTTCCTCACGGCACGCACCGTCGCGACGCGCCACGGCAGGTTCGGCTACCTCCGCATCTGGAGCTTCGACCTCGACGACGACGCGGCCTTCCTCGAGGCGGCCATCGCGCTCTTGCGCCGGCTGCCCGACCGCGGGCTCATCATCGATCTGCGCGGTAACCCCGGCGGGCTCATCTGGGCCGCCGAGCGCATGCTCCAGCTTTTCACGCCTCGCCCCGTCGCGCCGACCAAGTTCGCCCTGCGCGCGACGCCGCTCACGCTCGCCATGGCGCGCGCGGCGCAGAACCAGTCGGAGCTAGGGCCGTGGGCCGAGTCGCTCGAGCGCGCCCAGCAGACGGGCGAGGCCTACTCGATGCACCTGCCCATCACGCCGCCCGAGCAGTGCAACGACCTCGGCCAGCACTACGGCGGCCCGATCGTCGTCGTCGTCGACGCGAACACCTACTCCTCGGGGGATCTCTTCGCGGCCGGCATCGCAGACAACCGCATCGGCACCATCGTCACCGTCGGCGACGCGACCGGCGCGGGCGGCGCCAACGTCTGGGAGGCCGAGGATCTCGCCGCCGCCCTGCGCGCCGCCGGTCAGCCCCTACCCGACCTCCCCGCTGGCGCGAGCTTCCGCATGGCCCTGCGCCGCGCCGTCCGCAGCAACGACGCCGAAGGCACCCTCATCGAGGACGCCGGCATCGGGGGCCAGCCCTACGACATGACGCGCGACGACATCTTCGAGGGCAACCGCGACCTCATCGAGCACTGCGCCGGCATCCTCGCCGCGGAGCCGGGCACGGGCCTCTCGGTGAGGCGTCGCGGCGCGGTGGCGACGGTCGAGACCCGTGGGCTCGATCGGCTCGACGTGTACGTCGACGGCCGGCCCTTCACGAGCGTCACCTTGCGGCGCGACGGGCGGCGGTCGGTGCGGCTGCCGGCGCGGGCGGGAGGCGTCGAGGTGGTCGGGTTCGGGGGAGGGGTGGTGAGGCAGAGGAGAAGGGTGGGTAACCCGTCCAACGCAGCATGAGACTGCTTCGTATCCTGCACATCTCGGATCTCCACGAGCGAGCGCGCTTCCCGCGGATGCCGCGCGACCGGCGAGACCTTGTGGACGTGGACGCAGAGGAGCGCGGACGCGTACTCGGCGAGCGCTTCACGACTGAACTGCGTTCGCTCGCGGCCGGCGGCATCGACCTCGTGTTCTTCACGGGCGACATCGCAGACTGGGCCCGGCCAGAGGAATACGCGGCCGCAACAACTCGGCTCGACAAGATCCTCGCCACCGTCAGCGTTCCGCGCGGCCGCTTCTTCGCGGTACCGGGCAACCACGACGTCCAACGACGTTATGAGCCGAACGCTTGGAACAAGCTCAGGAACTACGTCGACACCGGTGGCGACCACGGGTGCCTGAGCAAGTGGCTCCGCGCCGGCGCTCCGCCCCGGGGTCTCGAACCTGGCGTGCGCAACCGCGTGCTCAAGCGCACCGCTGCGTTCTGGAACTGGATGGAATCGTTCGGGCGCGGTGAGCTTCGCCCGGGCGGCAACAAGCTGCTCGGCTACAGAAAGACCCTGCCGAGCGGGACGTTCGAACGCATCGATTGCCCAGTTCATGTCATCGGGCTGGACTCTGCGTGGCTGTGCGGTCGCGACGCCGAAAAGGGCCAGCTCTTGCTGACCGCGCATCAGGTGCTCGCGCACGTTCGCGATGGCGAAAAGGCGCTCGATGGCGTCCGGGTCGCGCTCGTACATCACCCACTTGACTGGCTCGCCGATCAGAGAGAGGTCCAGCCGCTCCTCGGCGACGGTGGCGTGGACATCCTTCTGCACGGTCACCAGCACGACCCACAGGTGTGGCAAGCAGATGAGCCGGGAGCGCACTTGCGCATAGTCGCCGCCGGGTGCCTGATGGAGGGAAAGCGCGGCATGAACTGGCCCAATGGCTTCCAGCTCGTCGAGATCGACATGCGTGGCAAGAGCGGCGCCGTGCACTTTCGCAAGTGGGCGACACCCGGCTCGTTTTGGACAATTGGCAGCGACATCTATCCCGAAGGGCGAGATGGCACGCTCCGGTGGCCTGGGACGGGCGCAACTACTGCAGCGCCTGCCGCGCCGCCCGCTGCAGTTTCTGTCCCCGCGACAGCGGCTCCAGCCGTGCCGGGTGCCGGCGCACGAGCGCTCGCACCGGCCGCGTTCACGCGCCTCGAGTTTCCCGACGGCTCTACGACTGGCGGAGCGCTCGTCGCCGTTGAAACCGAGGACGTACTCGAGGTGCCCGACTTCCCCCTCAGCTCCGAGCCCGACCTCGAGTTCAATAGCGGTTGGTTCGAGCTCACAGCCGGGCCGGGGCAGGGCAAGACGACGTTCGGACTGCAGCTCGCGGCGCGAGCGCTGGAACAGAGAATTCCAGTGTTCTTCTGTGACCTCAAGCTGACTCCACCTCGACGCCTCGAGTGGCCAACAGCTGACCCGGCCCTGATCATTCTCGACAATACCCACCTAGTCGAACACTCCTACCTGAGTGAATTCGTATCTTCGCGCCCCGACCGCATCACCGCTCTCAGCTTGTGCCGCACATCGAAAGTCGGTGTCTTGCGGCCCCGCGACTGCGGAGTTGTCCGGCTGCGGGGCGAGGACGACCGCCGCGCGTACTTCGCCAACCTGCCCGATGCGGTCAAGGAGGCCTGCGACACAAACGCATTCGACCTGATCGTCGACAGCGCGGTGAAGCAGGATTGGATGGTTGCGCGCTGGCTACAGGACGACCTCATCGCCGAGGAGGCCCGCCCAGCGCTCTGTGCTGGCTCGATGGACATTCCCGCATACCTCGGTTGGCGAACGAAGAAGCGCCTGCAGGACGAGGGCCTGCTCGATAGCCCGAAGTTCGCCCGAATAGCGGTCCATACACTCCTCGACCTCGGTCTGCTGCCTTCCGAATACGACGGTGCCGGCTCCGTAGGCGACGGCTGGGTGATGACTGATCCCGAGGGAGGGTTGCGGCTCCGTCATCCGAATGCCGCTGCCTATGTGTTGAGAGCCATTGGGCAGAGCACCGCCGCCAACCTCGGGCGGGTGTTTGCGGACGCACTCGTGCACTCGAAGGACGACGGTCCGCGGTATGCGGAGATCCGGCGCCACGCCCGGTACGTTTACGAGGACGCCACGGATCGCAGTAGGATTGGCGTCGCGCTGCCTGACGGTTCGGCGATCCTCGCGGCAATGTACGACGAGCTCCTGAGGACGACAGAGCATTCGGTGCCGCTCGATCTGGTGCGCGTAGACCGCGCGTCTGACATCCGTCGCAAGGATCGCCTGGAGGAGGCAGACGATGCGCTTCGGACAGTCAGTGCCAATGGCCGCGATGACCGCTGGCGCTACGAGAAGGCGTACATCCACTTTCTGCGAGGCGGTCCTGACCTCGACATTGGGATGAGCATTCTGCAACGGGACCTCGCGGGCGAGCTCACTGACGGCAGTTTCATGAATCGCGGGCTCTATGCGAAGTTCCTGGTGCGGAAGGGCTCTCTCCACGCAGCGCGAGAGCGCACGTCGAAGCTGCTCAGTGCCAGTTCCGCCTACTTCGGCGGTGATGCCGAGAGATGGGTTCTGAACCTGCGATACCAAGACCACGAGGTGGCCGTCGGACTCCTCGCACATGAGAGGATGAACGAGGCGGCGCTTGCCACAGCGTTCAGCGAGCTGACCTCGGCTGCCGGAATGGCGCATCCCTGGCCCAATCGGGACGGTTCGAACCCCCAGATGCTCCTCGCATGCGCGCTCCAGGCAGCCGCCACCGCGGACGCGGCGCGAACGCTTGAGTACTCCAGCGCGTTATGCGCGCTTACGGAAGGCAAAGCGGGCTACGCCGAGCAAATGGCCACACGCTTCGCGTTGCTTGGCGCGGCGCGCGAGGCGACGGGAGATGCCAATGGGGCGAGCGCGGCGTACAATACGGCCGCAGGCCAACGGCAGGATCTCGACAACCGCGCGGGGATTGACTGGGCCCAGCAGCGCTTGGACCCTGCTGCGACACCGCTGCCGGCCTCGGACCCGTTCCGCGCTCTGCTGCGTGTACTGCTACCACTGCACGACGATGGCCAGCGCAGCGGAGGCGCTGGTGAACCGCAGTACCCAGCACAACAGGCGGCTTCGGCGACCGGAGGGCTGGGGCAGCCGACGATGGCGACTGGTGCCATGAGCGAACCGCCGGCGACAGTGCCGCTGACCCCGGACGAGCAGACGACGCTCAACGAGGCGGCAAGTTTGGAGCTTGACCAGGGGCCCAGCCCGAGTGTCATCGCCCTGTTCCTCGCCCACCCGAGCGACGAAAGCGGCCGCTTGGAGGCAGCGATCCAAGCCCTCGTTGCCAAGGGCTGCCTCCGGCTTGGTGGTGCGAGCGAGGACCGCAAGCTGTCGCTCACACCTACGGGCCTCATGCTGTCTTGCCGGGCCCAGGAGGTTGCCGCATTTGCCGACCGTTGGCTTCGCTTCGTGCAGAAACAGATCGCGACCTTAGGCCTCAAGTTCGTCCGTCACACGTTTGCCGACCTGGAAGCCGCGAGTGTCACCAGCTGGGCCGAGGTTCAGCTGGCGCGAGTGGTGATCGACCGCTTCCAGCTATCGGTTGGAGGCGTGTGGTCCGAGCGCAGGGAGTTGGTGTCTTGGGCTCTCGCGCCGTCCGACCTGCTCGACTTTCGCCGTGCCCGCGGGATCCGGGAGCTCTACGACCGAGTCGAGGCTCGGCGGCGGGGGCAGCACTCCGCACAGCTGGCGTTCAACGCCGTGGCTGCGCCACCGCCGGCTCGCCCAGAACCGACTCCAGCGCTCGCGCTGGCTACTAACAGCATCGGCGCCCAAGAGCCCCCGGCAGAGCGATACCCGCTGCCGCCTTACCGGCTCGATGAGCAGCCCTGGTTCTGCCAATCCGCCTCGCCGCCGGCAGAGGGGCGCGTCGCGGACGCGCGCCGGCTCCGGGCACGCACGAAAGTCTTGATTGTTGTTGTGACGGACGTCGAGCGCGAAGCGGTCCTGCGAGTGGTGGCGCCACCCCAGGGACAGGACTTGCCTTTCAAGGTCCACATCGGACAGGAAACGTACTATCTCGGCCGCATCGGTGCCCACGCCGTAGCCATCCTCAAGACCGAGCCGGGAGCGGCTACCAAGCCGGGCAGTTCGGCATATGCAGTGCAGACGGCGCTTGATTACTGGGACCCCGCCGCAGTGATTGCAGTGGGGATTGCTTTCGGGCATGACCGCTCGAAACAGGGCATCGGCGATGTTCTCGTCTCGGAGCAGATTACTTGCTACGAGCTGCTGCGCGTTGGTGAGGGCGATTCAATACGCCGCGGTTCCATTCCGCGCGCCGGCCATACGCTGCTCAACAGGTTTCACAACGCGACGGGTTGGTCGTTCGCGCTGCCCACAGGGCGCGCTGCCGAAAGACGCTGCGGCGAGGTCCTGTCGGGCGAAAAGCTGGTTGACAATGCGGAGTTTCACAGGAAGTTGTTCGAGGCGTTCCCCAACGCCATCGGCGGCGAAATGGAGGCCGTCGGCATAGCATTCGCGGCGCATCGCCGACAGACCGAATGGATCGTGGTGAAAGGGATCTGTGACTGGGGTGTGGGCAAGGGCGAGGGCGACCAACCACTTGCTGCTGCGGCGGCGGCGTCGCTGGTCGCCCATGTCCTCAAGAACCCCGACGCCCTTGACGGACTCCCTGGGTCACGCAGTGCCCGTACGGTCAGGCGCACGCCACGCAAACAGAAGGCAGGGCGTGTCGCGCCGCCTGATCTGACCGTCCATGGGAGCGACTCGCCAGTGACGCCGCTCGAGTTAGAGCAGCACCTCGCCAGCGTTCGCGCCGTGCTGGGCCCAGTACTCCGGTGGGCGCGAAAGGTACGCCGGGCAGACGGCACTCACCAGACGGTGACTGCGGATCCGCATTCGTCGGACTTGGCGCTGCGAGATGGCGAAATCTTCATGCTGCAGGGTAGGAGCGGCCGCGGCAAGAGCACCGTCCTGCGCCTACTGATGGGTCTCGCGCTGGTCTCCGAACCACAGCGAATCCCCATCGAGGTTCGGCCCGTCGCTGGCCTCGGTCCGCTCGAATGGGTCCGGCGGGCGCTCGAGCAACACGGTGTATCCGTTGCCTCCGAGGCGTCGGTGCGCGCCCTCTTGATGACCACGCCAACGCTCATTGCCTTCGATGACTGGCACAACCTGGAACTCGAGGTCCGACGCCAAGCAGAGGACTTCGCCGCCGAAGCGTCCACACTGCGGGTGGTCATCGTTATCGCGGACGCACCGAGCACGCTGCGCGCAAGCGTGGTGGGTGTGGCGGGTGTGCAGTACCTCGAATTGGAAGCCTATTCGGACGAAGAGCGGGACAGCGTTCTCGAGGCCGCGCTCCGCGCCGCAGGCCATCCATTTTCCTCCAACCTCGGGACAGCGACACGGGCGATGCCGCCCGGCTTTGCGGAACTCCTCCGAGAGCCCGTCATTCTTGACTTGTACGTGCGTACTATTCGCGTCACGCACGGCGGCGGGATCCGACCTCCGAGCAATGGGGCTGAGCTGATGCGAAATCTGTTCTCGGCGCTCGTTTCCTCGGGCACCAGCCGCAGTGCGAGTGCGGATGAGCTGTCGACACTGTGTCGGGCGTTGGCGGGCGCTGCCACCGCGCCTATTGCGCTTGAAAACGTGGCGTCCACCCTGGAGCGCTACCGGCTAGGCGGTTCGGCATCGGAATCAGCCCAAGAGCTATGCGCCGCGGGAGTCTGGAGCACTCGCGGCGGCGGATTGTATGATTTTGCACACGAAGTCTGGCGGACGTACTTCCGAATGCTCGCGCTTGCAGCCGGAGGTGGCCTCGCCGACGAGGCGCGCGTGCGCGCCTGGCTACGCGACACGTCAGACGAGGATCTGCTCGCGGCTTTGCCATTTGCGGCAGGGCTAATCGAAGATGCGACACTCCAAGACGCCCTACTTGGCGCGCTGCTTCAGCGGAACGTGAGGCTCTACTTTCGCGCTTTGGCAACGCGTGCAGATAGGGGACCAAGCTCACCGGCTGTCATTGGCCGTGCGCAGCGCTTTCTCGAGGAGGTGTCACGCGGCTATTTCGGCTTCATCGAACATGTTTGCCCAGGCTTGCGTCTCGGAATGGACCCCTGGTACCGCGGCGATGGACACGAGGCGGACCGGCAAGAGCGGCCGACGCTGTTTGGCGCGTTGCGTGGCGAAAACGTCCAGTACTACCTGGGATTCGGGCCCAAGTCCGGACCGGCAGTCAGCATTGCCGGTCCGTTTTCGGTGGGGCAGGAGGCGCCGCCGGAAGGTAGCCCGGTTCGCGGCTACTCGGTGCAGGTGGTGAACCTACCGAGGAGCGGCGTGCGCTCGGACTCCGGATGGTTGGTCGGCTCGCAGCGCGCGATGAAGGAGCTTGAGTCCTGCGTCAGGGAACGGCTTCCGGCCGTTGGATGGGTGGCACGCGAACGAGTGCAGCAGTGTCTCGCGGCGCTTGCTGGATGTGTGGATGGGCTCGCGAATTGGCCGGACTGGACGCCACGGGACGTATTGAAGTGGTTGGTGTCGCTCGCCGAGAGCGAGAACGGGCAGCTTGGTGAAGTGGCGCTAGATCCTTGGGGTCATTCCACGGTGCGTCTCGCTGTTCTTCAGGAGGCTGCGCAGTTGCTCGTCGCCGGTGGGCTTGGCGACGTAACCGTCGCGCAGCTTCGTTTGCCGGGACCGGATCGCAGGCCGGCCGACCGAGGCGACGACCAGGGCTATTCGGACGAGCGCCTCACACAGCGGCTGAAAGCGCTCTACGGGGCTGTCGCCTCAACGTACCGCGCTGTGTGCGAGCAATGCTTCCCGACAGTGGCCCGCCAGCACTTCGCGTTCGCGCAGTGGCCCGCGCGCATGCACGTGGAGGTGACGCCCGGGAACTTCGGTTTCGGCATTCGAACGTGGTGGGAAGTCGTGGAGGAATGGAATCAGGCTCCGGTCGTCCAGATTGGAGGCGTCGCAGAGGCAGTTGATCACGTTCTGTCGCGTGCCGAACGAACGGCCGCGGACTGTTCGCGTTGGGGTCGTCCGTTTATTGGGTTCGGCGTAAGCGATCGGGCGCTCAGGCCCCTGGCATACGAATGGGGCACGCCGGTCAGCGACGTTGTAACGGAGATACTGCTCGCCGACGTGGCGCGGTTGTCGAAGTGGCTAGGGGCGGCGCATTAGGATTGGTTGTCGCAGAGCACATTCCGTATGGTCACCCGTGGGAACCGCGGACCTTGCGTCTGGCCTGCGGTTCCTGGCTCTTCGTAAACCCTCCACGAGGAGCGTAGCCGCGCCTCTTCCCGTCGGGCGCGCGCGCTGACACGCGGAGGGCCGGAGGGCCCGATGGCGAGGCTGGTTGGGAGCTATGCACGAGGGCGGCGACGCCGTGGCGCGGGCGATCTCCCGCTCCTGCACCCGACCGGCCACCATTCCCGCGGCGCGGGGTAACCGGGGCATGCCGTCCGCGCTCGCCGCGTTTCAGGCTCTGTGAGCCGAGCCGAGCCGAGCCGCGTGCGCCCGCCGTGGCCGCCGAGGACGGCGTTGCTCTGGCCGACGCCGCACCGTACGCTCATGGCGGGAGATCGGAGATCGCGCATGAGCCGAAAACGCCCAGAGGTCGATCCCGAGCTCCGCCGGCAGCTCGGCGCGGGTGCGCGGGCAGGTCAGAGCTCGGGCCGGCCGGTGGAGGCGGTCGTCCGCCTGCGGCCGAGGCGCCGCTCCGACATCGTGCCCTCGCCTGAGCAGACCCGCCGCATCGCCGAGCAGCTGATGGTGCGGGTCGCGACGGAGCTCGCGCCCGATGCCGCGACCTACGACCTCAACGTGTTCGCGAATCTCGGCTACTTCGTGGTGTCCGCGCCGAGCGCCTTCGTCGCCCGTTTGATCGAGCAGCCGGAGGTCGCTGCGGCGACCGCCAATCGGAGCGCGTAGAGCTCGTGTGGGTCGGACCCGCGTCACGCGTAACAGCGCCCCCCGCGCGCGACCGCGGCATCGATCTCTTGGCGGGTGTCGGTGATCTCCTCATCGCGCGGCCGCTTGGTGAAACTCGCTGCGGCGTGATCGGCGGCGTTCACCGTTCACCAGCTGGGAGCTGGGCCCTGGCGGCTGGGAGCTGGTAGACGAGGCGGGC
>JADLAB010000212.1 GCA_020848455.1 Polyangiaceae bacterium | reverse complement strand
CGGCGTCAGGGGTGCGAGGCGCGCTCTGCGGGCTCCTCGGCGGCGGCGAGCGGCAGGGTCAAGACGAAGCGCGCGCCCGCGGCGCCCTCCTCGAGCGCGATGCCGCCGCCGGCAGACTCCACGAGGCCCCGGCACACGGCGAGGCCGAGCCCGGTGCCCTTGCCGACGTCCTTGGTGGTCACGAAGGGCTCGAACAGCCGGTCGCGCACCTCTGCCTCCACCCCGCCGCCGTCGTCCTCGACCGCGATCTCGACCGCGCCGCCCCGGGCGCGCGCCTCGACGGTGACGTGTCCAGGACGACCGCCGAGCGCGTCGGCGGCGTTCAGGAGCAGGTTCAGGAGCACCTGCTCGATGCGCTCGTCGTCGAGCGCGACCGCGGGCAGCCCCGGCTCGACCAGCGTGCGGAGCTCGATGCTCGCGAACGACCTCTGCGGCCTCACGAGCGCGGCCACGTGGCCGACGGCGTCGGCCACCGAGCCCTGCGGCGCGTCGCGCTCGCGCCGGTCGCGCGCGGCGCCCACGGCGGGGCGGGCGAAGTCGAGCAGGTCGCGCAGCACGCGGTGCACCCGCTCCGTCTCGCGCCGCATCCGCACGAGGAAGTCGCGGGCCTCGTCCGGCTCGAGGCCGCCGTCGAGGAGCAGCTCCTGGAAGCCGAGGATGGCCGAGATGGGGTTGCCGATCTCGTGGGCGAGGCCCGCCGCGAGGCGGCCCACCGAGGCCAGCCGCTCCGAGCGCACGAGGGTCGCCTGCGCGCGCTTGAGCTGCTCGGTGGCGGCCTCGATCTCGGCGACCTTCTGGCGCAGCTCGTCCTCGTCGGCCCGCAGGCGCTCGGTCATGTGCGACAGGCTCGCGCCGAGCAGCGCGAGCTCGCGGCTGCCGGTCCTCGGGACCTCGAGGTTGCGTCCGCCGTCGGCCACGCGCGCCGCCGCGCGCCGCAGCCGCTCGACCGGCCCCACCACGATGCGCGTGAGCATGCCGTACGACAGCATGAGGAGCGCGAGCCCGAGCAGCCCGGCGTAGAGGGCGAGCAGCGACAGGATGGGCGTCGCGCGGGTGGCGGCCGCGCCGACGTAGAGGAGCGCGGCGACGGGGCCGCGGTCGGCCGGCACCACCACGACGAGGGCGGCACCGCGGGGGCCCTTGGCCTCCTTGAGCAGCTCGCGCCCCGGCTCCACCGTGGTCGGCAGCGCGTCGAGCGCGTCTCCGCGGCCGAGCACCCGGTGCCCGTCGGCGTCGTGAAGCGCGATGGCGCCCACCTCGTGGCCGAGCTGCGCGTCGAGCAGCGGCTCGAGCTGGCTCGCGTCGCGCTGGAGGCGCGCTTCGGCGACGTGGCCGGCGATGGCGCGCCCGAGCGCCCGCGCGTGGTCGGCGCTCTCCGCCGCGAAGCCGGCGCGCGTGAGGCTCGAGACCGCGAGGAACAAGGGAACGAAGGCGAGGGCGAGGACGACGCCCATCGCGAAGAGGAGCTGCGGGCGGATGCCGGGGCGCAAGCCCTCGGGATTGGACCCGACTCGCCCTGCTCTGGCCAACTCGCGTGCGCTTCGCCGTGGCCGGAGGCGCTCCGGTGCCGGCGCGGCGCTCGCGACGACTCAAGTTTTCGACGAAGCGCACAGACAATTCGGCCGCGCGCCGTCCGCTCTGGTACCGACCTCAGTCGTCACATGGACACGCTGGTCGCCCTCGTGCTCGGTCTGCGGCGCGCGCTGCGGCGCATCGGGCCCTTCACGCTCGCGGCCGTGCTCGGAGCGTTCTCCGTGCTCGACGCGCGCTGGCGTCCCCACCAGGCCGTGTCGCTCGGCATCGCCGGCGCCATCGCTGCGGCCATCGTGTGGCGCGCGCTCCGGCGCCGCAGCCTGCGCCAGGCCGACGGCTGGCGCGACGCCGCGCTCGGCATGCTGGTGGTGCTCGGCTGCTTCGATCTCGTCACGCACCTCGACGGCTCGCTCGACGGCCGCTTCTACCCCGTCGTCTACCTGGGCCTCGCGGCCGTGAGCGCCTTCGCGCACCCGCTCGGAGCGCTCGCGGCCGTGGCCTTCGGGGCGGGGCTCGAGCTCGCGCTCCGCGAGCTCGCCTTCGGCGGGCTCGAGCTGTCGCGGGTGGCGCCCCACGCCGCCTTCGCGCTCGCCTTCGGCGTGCTCAACATCGTGCTCCTGCGGGTCGAGATGGCGCGCTTGCGGCGTGCCTCTCACGGCGAGCTGCGCGCCGAGCTCAGGCGCGTCCAGGAGGAGGCCGAGAGCTACCGGCTGCTGCAGGCGCCGCGCGAGACGGCGCACGGCGACGAGGAGCGCCTGGTGCGCTCGGCCGTCGAGGAGATCCGCCTCTCGGTGCTGTTCGCGCTGACGCTGCTGCGCGAGGCGCTCGGCCTGCACACCGCCGTCCTCTTGTGGCTCGACGAGGGGCGCGGCGCGTTTCGCATCAGCGAGCTCTCGAGCGACGACGGCGACCTCGCCGAGGGGCCCTTCGGCACCGGCAGCGGCATCCTCGGCGCCGTCCTGGCGCAGCGCGCGCCGGTCGCGCTCGCCGACATCCACGCGAGCTACAGCCTGCCCTACTACCGCGGGCCGGCGCCGGTCGGCAGCGTCGCGGCGGTGCCGGGCTTCGAGCATGGTCGGCTGCGCTGCGTGCTCGTCGCCGACCGCCTCGACCGGCGCGCCTTCTCGGCCCGCGAGCTCGGGCTCGTCGAGCAGGCCGCGCGCCTGTGCGTGCGCGCCGTGCGCAACGAGCGCGTGTTCGCGCAGCTCGAGCGCACCAAGGTCGATCAAGGCAAGCTCTACCGCGCTGCCCAGGCGCTCGCCGCGGCCACGAGCGAGGCCGAGGTCGTCGACGCCGCCGTGGCGAGCGCGCGCGAGATCGCGCACGTCGACTTCGCCGCCTGCACCGCCCTCGATCGTCAGGCGCGGCGCCACGAGATCCGCGCGCTGTCGGGCGACGGGGTCGAGACCCTGCGCGGCCAGCGCTTCGACGACAACACCGGCCTCGTGTCGATGGCCCTGAAGAGCGGCCACGCCTTGCCGTACAAGGGCATCTTCGACGCGGGGCAGCAGGTGGTCTTCGGCAAGGACCTCGCGCCGCCGCCGATGCCCTCGTTGCTGGTCCTGCCGCTCTTCCTCCATGACGAGCCGCTCGGCACGCTGGTGCTCGGGTCGCGCACGCCGGGCGGCTTCGGCGACGGCGCGCGCGCGCTGCTCGACGTGCTGGCGAGCCACGTGGCCGTGTCGCTCTCCAACGCGCGCCTCGTGAGAAAGCTCGAGGAGCAGGCCACGACCGACGGTCTCACCGGTGCGCTCAACAAGCGCGCCCTGCTCGACACGGCGCGCGACCGCATCGCCGCCGCGAAGCGCTTCGGGCGGCGCCTGAGCGTGCTCGTGACCGACATCGACCACTTCAAGCGCGTCAACGACACGTATGGCCACGACGCGGGCGACGTCGTCATCAAGGAGCTCGCGCAGATCCACATCCGCGCGGCGCGCACCAACGACGCCGTGGCGCGCTTCGGCGGCGAGGAGTTCGTCGTCGTGTGCGACGAGACCGACGAGCGCGGCGCGCTGCAGCTCGCCGAGCGCATCCGCGCCGAGCTCGGCAAGAAGGTCTTCAAGGCGGCGACGGGCGAGAGCTTCCAGTGCACGTGCTCGGTCGGCATCGCGACCTTCCCCGACGCGGGCGCGACCTGGGAGCAGCTCTTCAAGGCGGCCGATGCGGCCCTCTACGCGAGCAAGCGCGGCGGCCGCAACCGCGCGACGCTGTGGTCGAAGCGCCACCACGTCGCGGCCTGAGCGCCGCGGCCTTGCCAGGCGCGGCCTGCGGCCGCATACCTCCGCCATGGCGGACGAGCGAGAGCAACCGAAGGGCGCGGCAGCAGGCGGTACGGCGAGCGGGCAGGGCGAAGGCGCGCCGGCGCCGGCCGACCCCGGGGCCAAGAGTGCCGAGGCCGAGGCGGTTGCCACGGCCGGCGAGAACCTGCGCCGCGGCGTCGGCCTGCTGCTCGAGGCCGCGCGCCAGGCCGCCGAGGGCGTGAAGCGGGGGCTCGAGACGCACGAGGCGTCGGGCAAGCTCCGCGAGACGATGAACGAGCTCGACAAGGCGGCGGCCGCGGCGGTCAAGGGCATCGAGCGCTTCGTCTCGCGCTTCCAGCCTCCACCCCCGCGCTACGAGCGCGAGGTGCCCGAGGCCGAGCGCCAGGGCGTGCCCGACGCGTGGGCGGCCGGCGACAAGTCGGCACCCGAAGGCTTCAAGGGCGGCGACAAGCCGGCGGGCGACAAGCCGGCGGGCGGCGAGCCGAAGAGCTGACGTAGCGGCACGCCCGGTGCGTGCGCCGCACGCGGGCGCCCTTCTCCAGTTGCTCCCGGCCGCACGCGGCGTTGTGCTTGGACCATGGCATGCCGAGCCGCCGCGAAGCTCCTCTGTTGCGCGCTCACGTCGGGCTTGCTGGTCCCGAGCGTGGGCTGCGCCCACTACACGTCCGACTACCGGCCGCCGGCCGATGGTCGCGCGCGCGTCGTGTGGGAGGGCGACGAGGCGCTCGTCGTGCGACCCCAGCCGGCACCGGGCACGGCGGCCGCGTGCGAGGCGGCCGTGGACAGCGCGACGGGCTCGCCGACCCAGGTGCGCTTCGAGCGCTCGGGCGCGGCCGTGGGCGCCCACTTCGTCATCATCGCGCCGCCGCCCATCGTGCACGTGCACACCGGTGCGCACTACCACGGCTCGTCGCACGGGCACGGCGCGGGCCACACGCCGGCGCTCGGACACGGCACCTCGGGCTCGGGCGGCAAGAGCACCGCACCCGAGGCCGCCGTCGTGCTCGCCGTGCTCGCCATCCTCGCGATGCCCGGCATCACCATCGGTCTCGCGGTCGGGCGGCCCGAGCCCGAGCAAGACGTGGCGTACGCCATCGACACGGTCAACGCGTACAACGACCTGGCGCGCTACCCGGGCACGGCCTGCTCGTCGCCGGAGGCGCGCACACCATGAGGTCCCTCGCGCTCGCGGTCCCGGTCCTCGCCGCGCTCGGCTGCGGCTCGGGCTCCACCTACTACACGCCGAGCGTGCTCGCCGCGGGCGAGCTCACGCTGCGCTACCACGACGCCGTCGAGGTGTGGTCGCCGACCGGGAAGGTCGCCGAGGGCACGCGCTTCGCGGGCCTCGCGGACGAGGTGGCGTGCGTTCCCGAGGCCCTGCGGCACGCCGAGGCGGCCGAGACGAGCGGCCAGACGGGCGCGGGTCTGACCATCGCGGGCGCGACCCTCGCGGTCGTCGGGCTCGGCGGGCTCGGCGGGCTGGCGTTCTACGGCAAGGACGACACCGCGCTCGCGGCGATGCTCGGGGCCGGCGTGGCGAGCGAGGTGCTCGGCCTCGTGCTCTCGGCCGTCGGGCGCAGCATGAAGAACGACGCGAACGGCCATGCCGTCGACGCGGTCAACTACTACGACGATGCGGTCGGCAGCGTCGGCAACCGGTGCCGGGGCTCGGCCGTCGAGCGTGCGCCCCTGCCGCCGAACGCCGTGCCCGTCGGCGACCCGAGCGCCGCGCTCCCATCCGAGCCGCCGCCGGCACCTACGCCCGCGCCGGCCCCTGCACCGACGCCCTCGCCCGTGCCCACGCTGGCGCCGACGCCCGCGCCGGCCCCTGCGCCGACGCCCTCGCCCGTGCCCACGCTCGCGCCGGCCCCCGCGCCGTCACCCGTGCCCACGCCCGCGCCCGCACCTGCGCCCGCACCTGCGCCTCGCTGATCCGGGCGGCCGGGCGGCGAGCGACGCGATGGCGGGCGCGCCTGCGCGAGCGCGCCGGCTGCGGGCTCGACGCCCCTTCTCCCTCCGATTTCAGTGACGAAGGAATTTGAAGGATGTTACAGTGAGGCGAGAATTGCGGCCGAGGCGCAACTGTCCGGATTTCGTACGGAACGGTCGGACCAGGCGCTCGCCCCGCACGAGGTAGCGTCATGGCCATCGACCTCAAACCGCTCAAGATCCTCATCGTCGACGACGATCGGGCCATCTGCGACTACATGCAGACCCTGCTCGAGCGCGACGGCTTCCAGGTCACGACCCTGAGCGACCCGACCGCAGCGGTCGCCGAGCTCAAGAAGGGCGAGTACCACCTCGTCATCCTCGACGTCATGATGCCCAAGCGCGACGGCATCGAGGTGCTGCGCGAGATCAGGAAGGTCGACAAGGACATCGCGGTCGTCATCTTCACGGGCTACCCGAACCTCGACACCGCGGTCGCGTCGATGAAGCTCGATGCGGTCGACTACATCAAGAAGCCCTTCAACGTGGACGAGTTCCGCGCGGTCATCCAGCGCGTCGTCTCGAAGAAGGGCCTCGCGCTCACGCCCGAGGAGGAGCTGCACCGGGTGATCGGCGAGAACATCCGCGCGCTGCGCAAGGGCCTGAACCTCACGCTGAAGGACATGGCGCGCCGCACCCAGCTGTCGGTGTCGCTGCTGTCGCAGATCGAGCGCGCGGAGACGTCGGCCTCGATCTCGAGCCTCTACAAGATCTCGGTCGGCCTCCAGGCGCGCGTGCGCGACCTGTTCGGCCCTTATTGAGCAGGGTACGACCATGGATGAGATCCGGACTGCGGTCCTCGACGCCGCGGGGCTCGACCCGTGGACGGCCTATCGGCGGCTGCGCCATCACGTCCCCGACCGGCCCTCGTTCCTGCTGGAGTCGCGCGCGCCCGGCGAGCCCGAGGGGCGCTACTCGATCGTCGGCTACCGCGGGGTCCGGGGCTGGCTGCAGCCGCCGGGCGTGGACGTGCTCGCCAGCCTCGACGCCGACTTCGCAGAGCTGCCCGCGGCGCGCTCGCTCGCCGAGGCGCTCGGCAACGCGGCCTTCGGCTTCATGGCGTACGAGGTGGCGCACGTGCGCCACGGCGTGAAGGGCTGGAGCGACCAGGCCTCGGGCGCGCTGTTCGTGCTCGGCGCGACCGTCGCCGTGTTCGATCACGTCGAGGGCACGGTCACGGTCGCCGGTCGAGCGGCCGGCAAGGCCGTCGAGCGCTGCACCTGGGAGCTCACCCACGGGCCGGAGCCCGAGCCCGACCTCGAGCCGACGCCGCTCGAGGGCGAGATCCCGCCGGCCGAGAGCGCCGTGTCGGACGAGAAGCTCGCGGCGAAGGTGGCCCGCGCGCGCGCCGCGCTCGGTGCGGGCGTGAGCGAGGTCGTGCTGGCGCGCGCCTTCTCCGCCAGCCGCGACGCGAGCGAGCCCATCGACGTGTACCGGCGGGTGCGCACCACGCACCCGGGGCCTTTCCTCTTCTTCTTCGAGCTTCCGGCCTCGCCGGCCTCCCCGCCGCTCGCGCTGCTCGGCAGCGCGCGGCACGCCCTGCACCCGCGCCGCGCCCTCGACGCCGGCGCGCTCGCGCCGGAGGTGGGCCCGCGGCTGCCGCATCCGAGCGTCGTCGGCCCCGAGCCCGTCGAGGCCATGCGCCTCGTCCGTCGCCTCGAGGAGACCGCGCGCGACCAGTTCGGCGGCGCGGTCGGATTCGCCGGGCCGGGCGGCGCGGCGCAGCTCGTGCTGACCGACACCTGCGTGGTCTGTCACACGGACGCGTACGTTCACACGGTCGCCGTGCGCGTCACGGCGGAGACCTCCCCGGCGAGCGCTGCGGGTGCGAGCCATGCCGCCGCGCGGCCGATGCTCGAGGCGATCGAGCACGCGCG
>JADLAB010000211.1 GCA_020848455.1 Polyangiaceae bacterium | reverse complement strand
GGGCCGACGAGGCCCGGCAGGCCCGCCTTCGGCGCGAGCTTGCCGACGAGGCCGAACAAGAGGACGAGCGTGCGCTCGACGTAGAAGAAGCCGTCGGGGTAGTGGACGCTCTTCATGACGTCGCGCAGCTGCCCGCGCGTCTGCTCGTAGCCCGAGAGCTTCTTCACCGTCTCGGCGTCGAGGCGCGAGAAGTCGTCGATCTTCACGCGCCCGAGCACCTTCAGGTAGTCGCGGCCCACCCGCGCGAGCAAATCGCGGTCGCCGCCCTCGGCCACGAAGCCCATGCGCTCGAGGCCGAGCAGGATCTGCTCGTCGCTCTTCATGAGCGCGCCGATGACCACCATGCGCATGCCGTCGGCCAGCGCGTCGGTCACGCGCTCGACCGCGCCGTGGTCGAGGATGACGAGCGTGGGGGCGCCGTCGCCGCGCACGAGGAAGTTGCCGGGGTGCGGATCGGCGTGAAACAGGCGCGCCTCGAAGAGCATCGTGAAGTACGCCTCGACGAGCAGCCGGCCGACGGCCTCGGGGTCGACGCCGCGGCCTTCGAGGGCCGCGAGATCGCTCACCTTGGCGCCCTCTTCGAAGCGCATGGTGATGACGCCCGCCCGGGTCAGCTCGTCGATGACCTCGGGCACGACGATGTCGCTGCGGTCGGCGAAGATGGCGCGCAGCTTCTCCATGTTGGCGCGCTCGTTCGCGTAGTCGGTCTCGTGGTCGAGCATGGCCGAGAGCTGCTCGAGCGAGCGCTCGAGCTGGCTGCCGAGGCCGAGGATCTTGCGGACGCGCGGCGCCACGCGCCGCAAGACGGCGAGATCGCGGCGGATGAGCTTCTCGATGCCGGGGTAGAGGACCTTGACCGCGACGTGGCGCCCCTCGTGGTCGACGGCCTCGTGCACCTGCGCGAGCGACGCCGCGGCGATGGGCGTCTGCTCGAAGCGCTGGAAGTGGCGCAAGGGATCGTCGCCGAGGGCCTCGCGCAGGCGCCCCATCACCTCGCGAAAGGGCCGCGGCGGCACCCGATCCTGGAGCTGCTCGAGCGCCCGACCGAAGGCGGCCGGCAGAAAGCCACCGAGCACCGAGAGGACCTGCCCGAGCTTGATGAACACGCCCCGCAGGCGCATGAAGCCGCGCGCCAGCCGGAGCGCGTTCTTCTCGTGCAGCCGCGCGAGGCGGGCCGGTCGCGGACCGAGGATCTTGCTCCCGAGCCAGTAGAGCCCGTACGACGCGAAGACGCGCCAGAACAGCCAGAGCGCACGCAGCGAACGCAGCACGGGCGCTAGCGTAGAACGGCGGGCCGCGCGCGTCCCGTCGCGAATCGCGTGGGGGCTCAGGGCGCCGCGGTCGGGGGCAGCTCGGTGCCGACGAGCGCGTCGTGCGCGGCGCGCGCCTTCGGGACGAGCCACGCGCGGAGCGCCCCGCGGTGCAGATCCACGTCCTGCCAGAAGAGCTCGAGCCCCGACACCGACACCGGGCCGCGCGGCTTCGCCACCGGCGTGCCGAGGAGCTCGCCGAAGATGGCGAGCGCCGCGAAGTGGTAGCGCCCGTGGCTCGGCGAGAGCGCGAAGCCGAGGACGTCGACTGCGCTCACGGTCAGGCCGAGGTCGTCGCCGTCGGCGAGCTCGGCCACGAGCGCCGACAGCTCCTTCGTGCTCACCTCGAGGGTGTCGTCGCCGGCCCACGGCACGAGCTCGTAGAGCGCGCTCGGGATCGGCAGGTCCTCGCCGTCGAGCTGGTGCTGCAGCTCGTGGCGCTCGGTCGCGGCCGTCTGCACGGCGACGAGCGCGGCGCGCACCTCCTCGGGCTGGCGCTCGGTGTCGAGGCCGCGCTCCGCCAGCACGGCGCGCAGGGTGGCCGCGCAGCTCCGATCGAGGTTCTGGGCCGCGTAGTCGTCGAAGCCGCAGCGCCCCTCGGCGAGCGCGTCGCGCAGCCGCTCGGAGGCGCGCTCCACGACGTCGAGCACGACGAGCGCGAAGGGCTCGTCGCGCCGCACCATCCCGAGGCGCGTGCCGCGGATGTTGAGGTGGTCGAGGCGGCGGACGTGCAGGGCGGCCAGCTCGCGGCCGTCGAAGCTGCGGCGCTCGATGCGCTCGACGCGGTAGGTCGTGAGGTAGAACAGGCGGCGCACGTGGCGGCGGCCGTCCTTGTCGCTCACGATCTCGAGCACGTTGCCGTCCACGTAGTAGGGCAGGCCGAGCTCGCGCACGCGTCGGTTGACGCCGTGGATGCCGTCGATCCAGAGCTGGCCGCTCTCGTCCACCACCTCGGCGTCCCCGAGGAGGCGCTCGATGCGCCGCGCGAGCTCGCGATCCACGTCGCGCGCGGTCGTGAGCACCTCGCTCGCGAGCTGGCGCACGATCTGCGCCGCCTCGCCGCCGCTCTGCTCCGACTGGAGCGCGGCATTGCGCTCGGAGAGCGCGACGACGTAGCGCGGCAGGAGGCCCGAGAAGAGCTCGTCCGCGTGCGGGCTCGCGGCGCCGAGCTCCCAGGCGAGGTTCGGGGCGGGCTGGTGGATCCGCCACGCGAGCAGGCCCGCGGCGAGCGCGCTGCCGAAGGTCGCGAGCGCCCAGAGCCGGACCTTGCCGGTCAGGAGCCACAGCGCGGCGCGCGACGCGGCGCCGGGGATCGCCGTCGGGGTCGCTGCCGCGCTCGTCTGCGGCGTGCCGCCGCGTGCCTCGAGGCTGGCGAGCCAGGCGCGGGCCGTCTCCGCGTCGGGCCGCAGGGGGCCAAGGTTCGCGGGCGCGCCCTCGTCCTCGGTCTCGGTCGCGAGCGCCGCGAGCCGCTGGCGCATGAGCCAGCGGAGCAGCGGGTGGCTCGGGGGCACGCCCGGCGCGTCGAGCACGCTGCCCTCGGCGCCGCCTGCGAGGTAGGCGCGGAGCAGCGTCCGGAGCCGCACGTCGCGCGCGAGCGTCGAGGCGGGCGGCAGCGGCGGGAGCGGATCGTCGCACAGGTGCCGCGCCACGGCCTCGACGGCGGTCGCCAGGGTGCCGATGGCGACCGCGAAGAGCAGGGCGCTCCGCAGCTGCAGGAGCACGCGGTGGCCGTCGAGATCGAAGAGCAGGCGCAGGCACAGGGCCGCCGCCAGGATCGACAGACCGTAGCGCGCGAGAAAGCCGAGCAAGAGGCTCGGTCGGGCGCTCCGCCGCTGGGCGACGAGCGCGCCCACGGCGCAGCCGAGCGGCCACAGGCCGAGGACCCAGAAGAGCACGAGCCCGGCCAGCATGCGCCCCTGACCGCTCTTGAGCGCGCCGACCACCGACTCGCCCACGCGCACGATGTGGGGCGTGCCGCGGATCGGCACCACGTAGACGAGCACGATGAGCGCGGCGCCGAGCCACAGCATCACGCGCGCCCCGCGCCGCAGGACCTCGTTGTGGCGCAGGCTCGCGCCGCGCACGCGCAGATCGCTGCCCGCCGCGATGAGCCCGAGGCCGAGCACGGCGGGCAAGGCGTTGCGGCCCACGAAATCGAGCAGCCCGGAGAAGGCCTCGCGGTAGGCGACCCGGGCGTCGCTGAAGAGGCCCACGGCGAGCGCCAGCGCGGCGAGCGCGAGCAAGCTCTGCGCGAGGCGCGTGACCCGCGGTGCGAAGCTCAGCGCGACGAGCCACAGCCCGAAGCACGGCGGCGCCAGGATGCGCAGGGCGTCGACGGCGCTCGCCGTGCGCAGCACCTGCCACAGGTAGAGCCCGCCGTCCGCCGCCAGGCTCACCGGCAGGACGGCGGTCGCCACGGCCGCGAGGCCGAGACGCAGGTAGCGGCGGTCGTCGCTCGCGCGCAGGAGGCGCGCGTGGTCGCGCGCCTCGGGCGGCCCGCCGAAGTCGGGCT
Source organism: Polyangiaceae bacterium (assembly GCA_020848455.1). GTDB lineage: Bacteria > Myxococcota_A > Polyangia > Polyangiales > Polyangiaceae > JACRDA01. Next base: position 18,425 of record JADLAB010000211.1, on the reverse strand, counting down.
CGAGCGTCTCGGAGGACGGCGCCATGGGTGGCTTCTGCGCGGTGCCCGCGTCAGGGCTCGACCCAGTACACGCGGTTGTTCCAGGCGTGGCCGTCGGCGTCGCGGTTGCCCTGGTGGAAGAAGACCCGCTTGCCGTCGCGCGAGAAGCCGGCGAGCGTGTCCTTCTGCCCGTTCAGGGTGAGCTGGCGCACCTCGCCCGTCGTCGTCGAGACGAGCGCGATCTCGATGTCGCCCGGCACCGGGTCGTCGGCGTCCTTGCCGTCGGGTGTCTCGACGGCGGCCCACTTGCCGTCGGGCGAGATCTCGAGCCGCGTGCACAGGATCGGCGCGAGCCGCTTGTAGCTGCCGGCGGCGCGGTCGAAGCGCCCCACGAAGGTGCCGTCGGCCGATTCCTCCACCACGATGAAGAAGCTCCCGTCGGGCGAGGGGACCGGGTGGTCGTAGGCCGGGTCGACGGGCGGCGGGGCGTCCGGGTCGGCGGGAGGCGCGGCCGGCTTGTCCGGCTCCGCGCTCTTCTTCTTCGCCGCGGCACCGAGCACGGCCGTCCGTGCGCCGGTCGCCGCGTCGACCACCCACACCGAGGTCGGCTCGTTCGGCTGGCTCGTGGCGAAGACGAGCTCCTTGCCGTCGCTCGTGAAGTACGGCAGCGACAGCCGCGCGAAGCCGCTCGGCAGGATCTCGCGCAGGTCCTTGCCGTCGCGCCCGACGAGCGCGAGGCTCTCGGGGCAGTTGCGGCAGTCCGAGGCGTAGTACGCGACGCGCGACCCGTCCGGCGCGATGCGCGGCGTCGAGAAGTAGTGGGCGCGGTGGCTCGCGACCTCGGTGAGGCTGCCGTCGTCCACGCCGAGGATCACGAGCGACTTCGACCACTGCCGGTTGTCGAGCACGGCGGCGACCCAGCGGCCGTCGGCCGACACGGAGGGAAAGCTGAACACGTTGAAGGTCTCGAGCAGCAGCCGCTGCGGCGAGCCGTCCTTGGTCGCGAGCCGCAGCTGCTCGTGGAGCTCGCCCATCGTGAAGCTGAGCGCCGTGTCGTCCTTGAGCACCGAGGCTCGTGGCAGCGACATGAGGACGAGCCCCTCGCCCGGGCCCGCGCCGACGTAGTACTCCTCGCCGAGAAACTCGCTGACGAGCGTCTTCTTCGCCTTGCCGTGCTCCTGCTTGGCGTCGTTCTCGCGGGCGCGCTTCTCGTCCTCGGCGCGCTTCTTCGTGGCCTCGCGAAAGCGGTGCGCGAGCTTGAACAGGGGGTCGAGGCGCGCGATGGCCGTCGTCTCGTCGATGTTGCGCTGGTTCGGGGCGGCCTTGGCGAGCGCGTCGACGAGCGGCAGATCGGACACGGCGACGGCGAGCCGCGGCAGCACCTGCTTCGGCAGCTCGGGACAGAGCTCGTCGAGCGCCGCCTCCTCGCTCGCGCCGGCCCAGTAGAAGCGCTGCGGGATGGCGATGTGGACGGCCTCGCCCGGCGCCTCGGTCGGGACGAGCTCGAGCTCGAGCTCGAAGCCGAAGTCCTTCTGGTCGTCGCTGCCCGCGAGCGCGCGGCCGCCCAGGCCCTTGACGGTGCCGAAGAGCACGAGGCCCGCCTCGAGCGAGCGCGCCGCCAGGAGCAGCTCCGCGCGCTCCACCTTGCCCTCGAGCTTCGCCAGGGTGTCGGGGTCGCCCGCCGCCACCACGTCCATGCCGAGGCCGCCCTTCTTCTCCTTGTCGGCGGGTGCGCCGAGGTGCTCGGCGAAGGCGTCGGCACAGCGCGCCGAGCTCCGCCCGTCGCGCCCCCACCACGCGCCGCGCACGCCGCCCACCTCGGTGCCCACGAGCAGGAGCACGCGGTGCGCCTTCGGCTTGGGCTTGAGCCACACCTGCCAGACGGCGACGGCGATGCCGCCGAGCAGGAGCGCGATGACGGCGAGCACCGGCCAGACCGGCCGCCGCTTCAGCTTGTCCGGATCGAGCGACGGGATCGAGTCGGGTGCGGGCTCCGCGAGCTTCGAGTCTGCCATGGTCGTCAGGTGCGCGCGTGGTGCGCGGCGCGCGGCCCTCGCCTTTTCTACACGACCGGCCGAGGCGGCGCGAGTGTCGCGGGCGGTGGAGGGCGTCGGCCGCCAGGCTCGCGTCGGGCCCTCGGCAGCGCGCGGCCGCGCGGGTCGGCGTTCAGCCGCGAAAGCCGCGCTCGGCGAGCCATGCGCCGAGCGATCGACACAGCTCGGCGGCCTGGCCGACCTCGGCCCGCGCGCCCGCCTCGTCCAGCGACAGCTCCGCCGCGTAGTCGGCCTGCTCGCGGTACTTCTGCAGGGCGGCGAAGCGGCTGGCGAGATCCTGAGAGAGAAGGCCGGGGCGGACGAAGCTCATGTAGAGCAGGTTGTGCGCGCCCGCGTGGCTCTTCGGCTCGAGGCCGGCCGAGAAGAGCACGGCGCGCACGAAGTGCAGCGCCGCGTAGTAGGCGCGGCTCACGGCGTCGTCCCAGAGGCCGAGGCCGAGCAGGGCCTGTGCCGCGCGCAGGCTTTGCTCGCCCTTGCGGAGCTCGGCCGCGAGGTTCTGCCGCCGGTTGTCCTCGGTCACACCGGCACCCCGTCCGCGTCGACCTCGCGGGCGATGCGGTACTCGCGAGCCCGGAGCCGCGCCCATTCTGCCGCCGACAGCGCGAGGGGCGAAAGGTAGACGAGCAGCTCGGGGTACGGGTCCCACGAGCGCTCGATGACCTCGCGCCGCTCCTCGGGCTCGAGTGCCTCGACCACCACGAGCACGTCGACGTCGGAGTCCGCGTCGAAGTCGCCCCGGGCGTAGGAGCCGAAGAGCCGCAGCTCGAGCAGGCGGGGCCCGAAGCGCGCCTCGAGCGCCTTGCGAAAGCGCGCCAGCGCCTCGGCGACGGCGGGCGGGAGCGGTGCCATCGCGGAGAAGCGTACCACGCGGCGCTGCCCGCTGGAGCCGAGCTTCCGGCTAGAACCAGGGCGCGTCGCCGCCGGCCGCCGGCGCCGCGGCGAGGGCGTCGCGCGCGGCGCGGGCGTCGCGCTCGATCTGGCGCCGCAGCTCGTCGAGGCTCGCGAAGCGCTGCTCCGGGCGGAGGGCGGCCCACAGGTGGACGCAGAGCCCGGCGCCGTAGAGGTCGCCCGCGAAGTCGAACAGGTGCACCTCCACGAACGGCGCCGCCTTCGCCTCGGCGATGGTCGGGCGCAGGCCGACGTTGGCGACGCCGCGCGCGAGCCGCCGCACGCCCGCGTCGGAAGCGAGGTCGACGAGGACCGCGTAGACGCCGTAGGGCGGCAGCGCCTCGGCGATGCCCTCGAGGTTGCAGGTCGGGAAGCCGAGCGTCCGGCCGCGCTCGGCGCCGCGCGCGACGCGGCCCGAGAGCATGTGCGGGCGACCGAGCAGGGCGCGCACGGCGTCGAGCTGCCCGGCCGCGAGCAAGGCGCGCACGCGCGTGCTTGAGATGACGCCGTCGGCGTCGCCGACGAGCGGTTCGCCGACCGCGTCGAAGCCGAGTGCCTTGCCGAGGCTCACGAGCTCGGCGAAGCCGCCCGCGCGCCGGTGTCCGAAGCGGAAGTCCCGGCCGACCATGATGAGGCGCGCGTCGAGCTCGTCGCGCAGCACCTGCTCTGCGAAGGCCTCGGGCGACAGCAGCGCGAACTCGGTCGTGAACGGCTGCGCCACCACCTCGAGCCCCGGGCAGTGTCGGCGGCAGAGCTCCACCTTGCGCGGCAGGCGCGTGAGCAGCGCCGGCGCCGCGCGCCCGAGCGTCACGGCCGGGTGCGGCTCGAAGGTGAGCAGCTTCGGCGCGAGCTCGCGCGCCGCCGCGAGCTCCGAGAGTGCCTCGAGCACGGCCTGATGGCCGCGGTGCACCCCGTCGAAGTTGCCGATGACGCACGCGGCGCCGTTCGGCGCCGTCACTTCACGCATTCGGGCGGTGTCGGATGCTCGACGCAGTAGGTGGGGTCGGTGGGCTCGACGATCTCGACCACGGTGGCCTGAGACGCGAGCCGGGGCCGCGTCCCGCACACGGTGTCGCCGACCGCAGGCTCGGCGGGCATGCACACCCCGGCCTCGTTCGGGACGCTCCACACCTGCCCGGTGTCGTAGATCAGGTTGAGCGCGTACTTGCCCTGGGGCAGGCAGCCGTACTTGATCTTGATGATGCGCCCGAACTGCTTGCTCAGCGTGGCCTCGAGCGCCGCCTCGTCCGGAACGAGCGTGTGAGGCGGGGTCGCCTTGTCCGTCGGATGCGTGTTGAGCAGCGTCCCGCCCTTCTCCGGGTGCGAGACGTCGAGGCACAGCACGGCCGGCCGCAAGGCGACGAGGACGTCCGGCACCGAGAGCGACAGATCCGGGGCGGTGCCCAGCGTCTGGAGCAACGCCGGAACGTTCGCCACGGGCTGGTACAGCGTGACGCCCTGCAGGATGATCGACGGGCCGTCCTGCGGCGAGTAGCCCGTGCCGCCGTCGGCGAGCTTGCTGAAGATGCCCTGCGGCGCGAGCGCCGGCACGAGCTCGGTCTCGGGGATGTGGTCCTCTCCGTCGCGGATGCCGTCGAAGTTCGTGTCGGCGCGGCTCAGGTGCAGCGGCGTGTCGGGGAAGAAGAACGGGCTCGCCGCCGCGAGGTCCTGCTCCTCGGTCGGCACCCCGGCGGCGAGGCGCAGCCGGACGAACGAGTTCTCGGTCGCCTGGACCGACGCAAGGTCGAGCGCGAACACGTTCAGCTGGTAGTCGCTCGGCACCTCGATCTTGGTCGGATCCGTGTTGCCGAAGGCCTGATCGAGCACCGCCGCGTAGTGGAACACCGGCCGCTCGAGCGGCAGTTGCAGGCCGAGCGTCACGGCCACGCCCTCGACCGCCGCGCCGGTGTCCGGGATGACGCGCGGGCAGCCCTTGCCGGTCGCGGCGTCGCAGCAGCCGACGCCGGTCGCCTCGTCGCAGCTCTCGGGCGTGTTCGGGACGACGACGACGTCGCCGAGCCCGATCGAGCGGTACTTCGGCCCCGCGCCGAGCAGCACCTCGGCCGTGTTGTCGATGGCCCCACCGCCCACGTCGCCGGCCGTCGGCAGGTTGAAGAGCGAGAACCCCGCGTCGAAGTCGCCGTCGTAGTCGTAGAAGCCGCGCACCTGGTAGGTGCCGGCGCCGAGCGGGGCGATCTCGAAGGGTGCCGTGACCGTCACGGGCGGCGTGCCGGCCGGCGGGCACACGAGCGAGCCGTCGGGCGCCATCGGCAGCGCCCCGAAGATGCCCTGGAAGAGGATCTCCGGCGACACGACGGCCAGGCCCGCGGCGCTCGTGCCGAGCCCCTCGGGCGGCGGCAGCAGGCGCTCGTCGAAGGCGAGCAGCGCCGCGAGGCCGACGATGCGCCCACCCTGGGTGCAGGGCGGCGGGCCGGCGTAGGTGACGCTGCCCGCGATGACGCCGGCGGGTGCGAGCACGTCGATCGGCAGGAAGGTGTCGATCGTGCAGCCCGTGGCGCCGAGGCCGAGTGTCGCGCCCGCGAGCGCGAGCAGCCGGAGACGACCCTGGGAGCGCGGTTCACAGCTCATAGGAAAGGAACCCCATGAATCGGCGGCCGATCCGGTTGCCGAACGGATGTTGTTGCTCGGGTGGCCCGAAGGCCCCCGCGAGCGCGTTGTACACGACGCCCGCGACGACGAGCTTGCGCTCGAGGAACCCCCAGCCGAGCCGGGCGTTGAGGATCGAGTAGGCGGGCAGATCGAAGAGCTGCGTCTCGATGCCGGTGAGGGTCGCCACCTGCTCGCCCCACGTCTGCGCCGACTGCCAGTGGAAGGTGATCTCGCCCTCGAAGCCGACCGGGGCGCGGACCTGGGTGCCGACGTTGATCTTGTGGTGGCTGGTGCGCTCGTCGCCGACCACGTTGCAGCCCTCGGGCTGGTCGAACTTCGAGTAGTTGATGGCGTAGTTGGCGAACACGTCGAGGCCCTCGACCCCGTACCAGCGACCGCCGATCTCGCCGCCGAAGTTGTTGTCGACGATGCAGCTGTTCTCCCAGCCGCCGTTCGCCTCCGTGATGCGCCCGCTCTCCGGGTCGAAGCCGCCGACGCCCGAGCCCTTGTTCGACAGCGTCATGAGCCGCGGGTCCGCCAGGCGGATGAGGTCCGTGATGCGCTGGAAGTAGGTCGCGATCTCGAACTGGAAGGCGTCGCTCTCCTGGTTCAGGTAGTTGATCTCGGTCTCGACGATGTTCTCGGGTCCGAGCCGGAAGTCGGGATCGTCGAGGCGCACGCTGTTGCTCTCGAGCTGCACGCCGGCGATCTGCAGCTGGATGGGCAGCTCGAGGTAGGCCTCGAGGAAGGTGGGCGAGCGGAAGGCGGTCGCGACGGAGGCGCGGATCGCCTGGCGCTTGCTCTCGGTCGGCTTGCCGATGAGCGCGAGGCGCGCCGAGGGCACGACGCGCTTGATGGTCGGCACGTAGTCGACGCGCCCCGACACGACGGTCGTGAAGCGGTCGCCGAACTCGATCGTGTCCTGCAGGAAGAGCGCGCCGTGGTGCTCGACCGGCGGCTCCTCCACGAGGTAGCTCCACGCGATGTTCTTCAGCCGGTAGCTCACGCCGGTGATGAGCCGGTTGTGCACGTCCTCGGAGAAGTCGAACTCGGGCTTCAGCTCGATGTCGGTCTCGAAGGAGTGCTGCAGGGCGTCGGTGTCGTAGAGCACGTGACCGCGGTAGGCGCCGGTGAGCCGCGCCTCGGCGTCGAGCAGCGTGTAGTTCGTGCGGATGTCGAGCAGATCGCTCTTGTACGCGAGGGAGGCGTCGCCGCCGTTGAGGTCGATGACGAGGTCGTTGAACGGGCCGATGCCGTAGATGTTGATGAAGCTGCGCGTGAAGCCGCCGCCGAACTCGATGCGCTTGTCGCCGTCGATGCGGTACGCCGCGCGCAGATCGGCGTGGACGTTCTCGGCGCCGAGGTCGGGGTTGGCGTCGGCCTGGTTCAGGTCGACGCGGCCCGGCTCGATCTCGCGCGTCCAGCGCGGGCTGCGCGTGTAGCCGATCCCACCGCGGAAGGCGAAGTCGCCCGATTTACCCGCCGCCCACATCGAGCCGTAGGTCTGGGCGTGGTCGCCGAACCCGGCCCGCATGCCGGTCGAGCCCTCGCCCGGCTCCTTCAGGATGATGTTGACGACGCCCGCCACCGCGTCGGCGCCGTAGAGCGACGAGCCCGGTCCGCGCACCACCTCGATGTGGTCGATCTGATCGACGTCGAAGGACTGCGCCTCCCAGAAGGTCGAGCCGAGGATGTCGTTCTTGATGGCGCGCCCGTTGACGAGCACGAGCAGCTTGTTCGACAGGCGGCTGTTGTTGCCGCGCATCGAGACGTTGGAGTCGCCGGCGGTGATCTGCATCACGTCGATGCCCGCCACGCGCCGCAAGAGCTCCGGAATGCGGACGATGCCGCTGAGGTCGATGTCCTGACGCGTGATGATGGCCGTCGAGTTCGGCGAGTCGAGCGGGCTCTGCGCCCGGCGCGAGGCCGTCACGACGCTCTCCTCGTAGAGGTCGGCGTCGGCGCCCGGCTTGGTCGGCGCGACCGGGATGGGCTTCGCCGGCTCCGGGACGCCGGGCTTCGGCGCGACGGGCTCCGGCGTCCCCGGCACGGGCGGGGTACCCGGCTCGGGCTTCGGCCCGGGGGGCGGCGGCTTCGCGGCGGCCGCCTTGCGCCGCTCGAGCTCCGCCCGCAGCACGTCGAGCGCCGTCTGGGCCTCGGTGCGGTCCTCGGGCTCGGTCTTGAGGAACTCCTCGTAGCCCGCGATGGCGTCCTCGATGCGGCCCGCCTGCGCGTACGCGCGCGCGATGTTGTAGAGGACGTTCGGGTGCGGAAGGATCTGGTAGGCGGTCTCGAGCTCTCGGATGCCTTCGTCGAAGCGCCCGACGTCGATGTACGCCATCCCCTGCTTGTAGTGCCGCTTGGCGTCGGAACGCGCGTCGGCCCATGCGCTGGAAGCGGCCAGCGACACGAGCAGCCCTGCAGCACAGGCACCCAATAGCCTCGGGCGGAACGAGCTCACGACGCCACGATAGCCGAAATCGCCGGCGGCAGCGTCGCCAAAGACGCCCGATTTCACGCGGGTCGGTCTACGCGCACGTGCGCCGCGCGCCCGCCGCGCTCGTCCGCGCGGTGGCGACCGCCCGCCCGCTCAGTCGTAGGGGCTCGGCTTGTAGCCCGGCGTCGTCTTGGCAGAGGTCGGCGGCGGCGGGGTCACACCCTTCGTGACCGGCGGCGGCGGGACGAACACGCTCGCCGGCAGCGCCTTCTTGAGCTCGCTCGCGAGCTTGTCGCTCGTGCGGTCGAGCTTCTGGTCCACGCTCTCGAAGCCGTCGAGGCTGAACGTGAGCTTGTGCTCGGCCTTCGCGTCGTCGCCGCTGAAGGTCACGTCGCAAGGCGTCGCCTCGCACAGGACCTTCTTGCCCTCCATGACCTTCGCCCCGGCGGGCGTGGACACGATGTGCACGCTGCGCCCTGCGTCGGCGCTGGCGGTGGGCTTGACCTCGGCCGTCGGTGCGGCGGACTTCTCGGTGGCCGCCGTCGTGGCTGCCTCCGCCGTGGTCGTGGCCGGCGCGGCGACCTGGCCCGTGGGCGCCGCCGCCGTGCTCGCCGTCGTGTTCGGCGACGGCGTGCCCGTCACCACCACCACGGCGACCGCGATGCCGGCCGCCACCACCGCCGCCACGCCGATGAACGCGCCCTTGCGGCTCCTCGGGGGTGGCTCGAGGTCGGCCGGCTGCACCGCGAGGTGCGCGAGCGGCTGAGGCGTGAGCGAGCCGCTGTCGCCGCCGCCCGCCGTCGCTTCGACCGGCACTGGCACCGGCGGGATGAGCGGAGACTTGCTGCGCGAGGTGGGCGCCTCGCTGGCGCCCGCGCGGACGATGCCGCTCGACGACGGCGTGCGATCGCTCGGTCGCCGGTTGGCCGCCTCCATGAGCGAGGCGGCGGACGGCAGGCGCGGCGCCTGGCGCAGGCTCTCGGTGAGCGGCGCCGCGTCGATGTGCGACAGCGCCACCATGAGCTCCTCCATGGAGCCGAAGCGCGCTTCGGGCGCCTTCTCGAGGCAGCGCGCCAGCACGGCGCGCATCTCCGGGCCGATGGCCAGGTGCGGATTGAACTGCTCGAGCGGCGGCGGATCCTCGTTCACGTGCGCCATCAGCGTCTTGACGCTGCCGCCGCGGTCGAAGGGCGGCGAGCCCGCGAGGATCTCGTAGAGCACGACGCCGAGCGAGTAGATGTCGGTGCGGGCCGACACCGGATTGCCGAGGATCTGCTCGGGCGCCATGTACTTCGGCGAGCCCATGAAGAGCCCGGCCTGCGTCAGCTCCTCGCCCTCCTTGCCCGTCACGTCTTTCACGAGGCCGAAGTCGAGCACCTTCACGATGTCGGTCTCGTCGCCCTTGTCGAAGAGCAGCACGTTGGCGGGCTTGAGGTCGCGGTGGATGACGCCGATCTGGTGGGCCTCGCGCAGCGAGCGACACACCTGGCGCACCACGTGAACGGCGCGCCCCTCCGAGAACGGGCCCTCCTCGCGCAGCGCGCGATAGAGCGTCCGGCCGGCGATGTACTCCATCGCGATGTAGTAGATGTCGCCGTCGCGGCCGTAGTCGAAGATGGTCACCGTGTTCGGGTGATTCAGCTTCGCCGCCGTGGAGGCCTCGAGATAGAAGCGCTTCTGGAACTCGGGATCCTCGTCGCCCTGGTACTTGGGATTGAGGACCTTGAGCGCGCAAATGCGTCCGAGCGGCGCCTGCTCCGCCTTGTAGACCTTGCCCATGCCACCGCGGGCGATGACGCTGAGCACGGTGAAGCGTCCATTGATCGATCGGCCGATGAGCGGATCGGTCTCGGGCTCCTGCTCCACACGCCGGCTGCTCGGTGGCGTGTCGGACTCTGGTTCGGGCTGGCTCGAGGCGGGCATGGCGCGGCGGTTCGACTGGTAGTCTAGCAAATCTGAGGGCCCGGCTGCCGATTCTTGTGCGGCCGCCGGTGCTTCCGACGACACCTTCTTTGGACGGGGGACCGCGCTCTTCGCTTTCGTGTTCTGCGTCATCCGAACGCTCCTGCCGATCTCGTCGCCAGCGGCGACTCCGCCGTCGTGCCGCAGGGCCCGGTGGCGCAGTGCGTCAGCGAGCGTAGCGCGTCCCCCATGAAGGCGGCGAGTTTTGGAAGCTTTTCGAGTGCTTGTGCGTGCCGAAGCAGCGTGCACGCGGGCCCTCGGTCGCCGGCCACGAGCGCGGCGATGACGACCGAGGTCGCCGCGTCGCAGCGGGTCACGGGGTCGGGAGAGGCGAGGTGCAGAAGGAACACGTCCGTCCAGGCCTCGTCCCATTGCACGGTCATGTGGGCCAGCAGCCGCAAGGCCCGGCGCGCCTCGGGCGTGACGAGCTCGAGCGCGCGCGCCCAGAGCTCGGTCTGCGGCACGAAGCCGAGCCGCTCGAGCGCCCGTGCGAGCGGAGCGGGCGCCGCGGCGCCGGTGGCCTCGACGAGCACGACGCCGAGCGCGGCCGCGTCGTAGACGACGAAGCGCGCGGCGCCGCGAGGGTCGTCCCATTGGCCGACCTCGCCCTCGGCGCGCGTGGCCGACAGGCCGGCCTCGCCGAGCAGCGCACCGAGCCTGGCCGCCGTGTCCGCGCGGCGCGGCAGCGCGTAGATCCAGCGCCCCCGCACGCTCATCGCCGCGAGCATCGCGTGCGCTCTCGGTCGCAGCGCGGCATCGATCGCCATCCTTCACCCATATCACGCTCGCGGGATGCGTGGGCGACGGGAGCGTGCGGAGCAGGCTCCCGGCTTCAGGCTCCCGGGCTGGAGAGCCGCGCACCCCGCATCAGAGGATGAGCGACAGGCCGAGCGTCTGGACGAACGAGCCCTGGATCCGGCCGAGCGGCCCGACGTCGCGGATGTTGCCCTTCGGGTCGACGGCCTGGAAGGTGTCGAGCGCCGTGCCCGATTCGCCGAACACGGGTGCGGCCGTCGCGCTCCACTCGAGCGAGAGCCAGCCGGGGACGAGATCGTAGGCGATGCCGAGCGACAGCGGCACCTCCCAGTACACGAAGGCGCGCGCGTGCACCGTGAACGGCGACTGGGCGGGCCCGAGCTCGAGCTCGGGGAAGTTGAAGCGCCCCCAGCCGAGCCCGGCCCCGACCCAGGCCCGCGCCGAGTCGCCGAGGTGCCACACGAGGTCGCCCTGGGCGCCGAACGCGTAGGTGTTGGCGTCGATCTCGGGGATCGGCGTGCTCTTGCCGATCGACGCCGGCGAGGCCGTGGCGAGGGCGCCGTGCGGCACCGTCACGCCGTGCCGGGCCCACTCGAAGAAGGCGCGCACGCGCAGGAACTCGAGCAGGTCCCAGCGCAGGTGGAAGCCGGCGCCGACGGCCGGACGGTACGTGACGGGGTTTTCCTGGCCCTCCGCTCCCTCGGTGAACGGGCGGCTCACCCAGACGACGTCGGGGCCGATGTCGAGGCGGCGCTCCCAGCCCGGGGGCTCGGGCCCCGCGACCTGCTCGGGCTCGGGGCGTGCCGGCCCGCCGGGATCCTCGGAGCCGTAGATCGGCTCCTCGCCCGGGGGCGCGGGCCCGGGCGCGGCCTCCGGTCCGGGTGCAGCCTGGCCGGGCGGCGTCGGCTGTGCGAGCGCGGGAGTCGCAGGCGCGAGCAGGGCGCCGAGCGCGAGCGCCCCGGCCGCGACCGCGCGAGGCGCCATCGTTCGGAGATGCGTCCGGCTCGCCACGGCACGGGAGCGTAGTACACGCCAGCCGAAGTGCGTAGGGCGCAGATCCGCGCTTGCGCCGGCCCGTGCGTGCAAGAGCACACCACCGAGACACGGGGGCACGGAGACCTGCACGGAGGCGGCAAGGTTCAGAGGCCCTCCGTCCGAAGCGAGCGCGCGGACCGCGGGAGTCCGGCAAGGCGGGACCGGGGGAATGGCGCCGACCGCGTCGCGCGTTCTCCCGCCGCCGGCCGCTCCGGCAGTCCGGCCGGCGCGAAGTTGCGACGCTCGGCGCGGGCTGTTACGACGGCCGCGCCGCCCCACCCGTACCCCACGCATGAGGCCGAGATGAAGCCACAGCAAGCTCTGCACCTGCGCACGCCGCTCCTGGCGGTGCTCGTGCTGTTCGGGGGCTGCGCCGGCACGGCGCCCTTCGAGCAGGCCGCCGACTGGGACAAGCCGGTGCCGCGCGACGTGCCGCGCGCGACCGTGAGCCTGCGCGTCGATCTGCACCCCTCGCAGGACTGCGAGGAGCGCTTCGATCTGGCGCTCTACCAGGATCGCGGCATCGATCTGGTCGAGTGGGACGCCGAGCGCGGCCGCTGCGCCGACCGGCACGTGCGCGTGCGCTTCCTGTCCCAGGCGACGAGCCCGGAGCAGGTGCTCGCCCTGGCGACCAAGCTCGCCGCCCGCGTGGTGGTGAGCGAGCCCGCCCCGGAGGCCCGCCATGAGTGAAGACGATCGCCGAGCGTGCCCGCCCCGTCGCCCGCGCTGGCTCGCGCCCGCCCTCTTGCTCGCCGGGCTCCTGCCCACGGTCAGCCTCGGCTGGCAGGCGCTGTCGCTCGGCACGAGCGCGGCCCAGCAGCCGCCCGGCGACGGCGACGGCGAGCCCGAGGAGGGGGACGGCGAGAGCGGCGGCATCGCGGATCTCGCGGCGAGCACCGAGGATCCGATGCGCAAGGTGCTGCGCCAGATCCCGACCGACACCGCGGTGCTCGTCAACGTCACCGCGCGCGACATGCCGTCGACGCCCGACATCCTCAACCTCGGCAAGCGCTCCACCACGGCGCTCGAGCGCTGCCTCGCCGACAACGTCGACACCGGCGTGCGCATGCGCTGTGCGGTCGTGCTCGAGTCGCTCGGCGACCGGCGCGCCCTGCCCACGCTGCAGGCCGCGATCGAGGACTGGGACCCGTGGGTGCGCTACCGCGTGGTGCGCGCGCTGCGCGCCATGCCCGACGCGAGCTCGGTCGAGCCGCTGCTCAAGCTCTACGCGCGCCGCGACGAGGAGCCGCACATCCGCTACGGCGTCATCGACGCGCTCGGGGCGATGAGCGACAAGCGCGCCGTCCAGGTGCTGCGCGAGGGGCTGAAGAAGAAGCCCGAGAGCGAGCGCAAGGCCGACGAGCGGAGCGCGCACTTCGCGGCGCTGTGGGCCAGCCGCCACCTCATGGCTCGGGGCACGCTCGAGGGCGATCTGCGCTACTGCCTCGAGAGCGACGACGACCGGCTCGTGCTCGAGGCGACCGAGGCCGCCGCCGAGTTCCGCTCGCCGCGCCTGGTCGCGAGCCTGATCCCGCTCGTCGAGCACCCCTCGGTGGAGGTGCGCAACAAGGCGGTCTTCGCGCTCGGCAAGATCGGCGACAAGACGGCCACCGCGGCGCTGCTCGCGCACCTGCCCAAGGTGCGCGAGGCGCGCATGCTGAACAACATCGCGTTCGCGCTGGAGCGGCTCGATCGCGAGGCGTTCTACAAGTCGATCGCCGAGACGATGGCGCACAAGCAGGCGATCATCCGCCTCAACGCCGCCTTCGTGCTCGGCGACGTCAAGCACGCCGAGGGGCGCGCCCTGCTCGAGAAGGCGCTCGACGATCCCAGCGACTTCGTGCGCACGAGCGCCATCGCGGCCCTCGGCAAGCTCGGCGTGGCCGAGGCGATCCCGGCCGTCGAGCGCTTCGTCGGCGACGTCCAGCTCGGCGTGCGCGAGGAGGCGATCTACGCGCTCGACAAGCTCACGAAGGGCGGGCGCGCCGACCTCGTGCACGACAAGCTCTTCAAGATCGACGAGCCCGAGGAGCACGCGGCGGTCGTGCACCGCGCGGCCGTCGCCCTGGCGCGCGCCGGCGACGTGCGCGCCGAGGACTACCTCGTCCGGTGCATGGAGAACGGCGAGTGCGGGGTGCGCGTGGTGCGCGAGTTCCTGGCACGCCACGCGGACGAGCGCCTGCTCGAGCGCGTGCTCGTCGCGTGGACCAAGGGGCGGCGCGACCTCACCTGGTTGGTCGCCGAGCAGAAGCCCGCCGGCGCGCTGCCGGCGGCCTCCGGCGTGCTCGGCTGGGCGTGGGCGCACGAGATCTACGACGACGCCAAGAGCGCGATGGACCTGCTCGGCAGCCTCGGCGCGCCCGCCTCGGTGGCGGCCCTCGCGCCGCGCGCCAAGAGCGACGACACCTTCGTGCGCCTCCACGCCGCGACGGCCATGGCCCGGCTCGGCGACGCCGGGGCCGCGGCGCTCCTCACCGCCGAGCTCGACAACCTCGCGGCCGAGCGCATGCCGGTCTTCGCGCGCATCGTGGGCCGCATCGGCGAGGCCGGACCGCGCGCCACGCTCGACCCCGCGTTCGCCGATCGCCAGTCGCTGCCGGACGTGCCGACGGCGCTCGCGGCTGCGGCGGTGCGCCTGCGCTGGGATCCGGAGCAGGCCGCCTTCCGCTTCCTCGACGCGCTGGCGTCGCCGCGCGGCTTCGAGCGCGACCTCGCCGAGCTCTACCTGCGCCGGGTGCGCGACGACAAGCTCACCTGGGTCCTGCGCCGCATGCTCTCGCGCGAGGGGCGCGAGGACACGCGCGACCGGCTGCGGGTGCTGCTCGACAAGCGGGGCTAGCCGTGGCCGCGGGCTCGGCGGCCCCGGGCCCCCTGCGCCGCGCGCTCGCGGGCGCGTGGGCGGGCGGCGTGCGCTCGGGGCTCCTCGTGGCGGCACCGCTCGCCGCCGCGGCGGTCGCCTACGATCCGCGCGCACCGGCGGCGGCGCCGAAGATCGTCGCCGCGTGCGCGTGCGCGCTCGTCGGGCTCGGCCTGGCGCTCGCGCGGCCCGGGCGCTCGTGGCCCGGCGCGCCGGCCTGGCTGTGGCTCGCCTTCGCCGGCTGGATGGCGCTGTCGCTCACCTGGTCGGCGCACGGACAGCTCGGCCACCTCGTGCCGTGGCTCGCCGTCGCCGGGCTCGCGCTCGGGCTCGGCAGGCTCGGCGACGTGCGCCCCGCGGCGCGGCTCTACGCCCTGTTCGCGAGCGGCCTCTGTGCGGGCGCCTGCCTCCTCGGCTTCGCCGCGGGGGCGCGCGGGCTCGCGCTCCACGGTCTGTGCGGCAACCCCGACTGGCTCGGGCTCGTGCTCGCGTGCGCGCTGCCGCTCGACGTGGAGCTCGCCGTCGAGGCGACGCGTCGCTGGCGTGCCCGCGGACCGCGCCGCGTCGCGCACGCGCTGCGTGCGGCCCTCGGCTGGCTCGTCGTCGCGCTCGCGCTCGCGGCGTTGCTGCTGGCGAGCGCGCGCACGAGCTGGGTCGCGCTCGCGCTCGCGGCGCTCGCCGCGACGCGCGGCCGGGTCCGGCTCGCGCTCGGCCTCGCGACCCTCGCCGGGGCGGTCACCGCGAGCGTCCTCACCGACGTCGGCCCGGCGCTCGCGGGGCGGCTGTGGATCTGGCGCGCGGGCGCGACGGCGCTCTTCGCGGCGGCGCCGCTCGGGGCGGGTCTCGGCGAGTTCCCGTGGGCCTTCCTCGACGCGCAGGGGCGCTGGCTGGCGCCGCTCGGCGTCGAGGCGGCGAACGGGCGCTTCGCCAACGCGACCGGTGCGCACGAGGACTGGATCGAGCTCGCGACCGAGGGCGGCGTCGTCGCACTCGCGCTCGTCGTCGCCGCGCTCGTCGTGTGCCTGCGGCAGCTCGCCCGCTCGTGGCGCGCCGGGGCGGCGAGCCTCGGCGTCATCCTGCTGTCGGCCTTCGGCGACAGTCCGCTGTCGCAGCCAGGCGTGCTCCTGCTCCTGGCGCTGCTCCTGGCGCAGGCCGGCAGCGCGGCGGCGGCCGAGCCGCGCGCGGCTCCGCTCGCTTCGCCCGGGGCCTCGCGCCCGACCGGCCTCCGTGCCGCGCTCGGCGCCGCTCGAGGCACGCGCGGTGGGCGCTGGCTCGCGCTCGTGGTCCACCTGGGGTGCTTCGCCGCCGTCGCCCTCGCGCTCCGCCAGGCGACGGGCAGCTACCTCGGCGCGCGCGCGCTCGCCGCCGCCCGCGAGGCCGCTCCGCCCGAGCGGGGCGCGTGGCTCGCCGCCGCCCGCCGCCTCGACCCACGCTCGGGCGAGGCGGCGCTCGAGGCCGGCGTGGACCGGCTCGACGCGGGCGACCCTCGGGGCGCGCTCGCGGACTTCGAGGCGGCGCGGGCGCGGCTCGCCGACGTGGCGACGCTCGTCGCGCTCGGCAATGCCGAGTACGCGCTCGGCGACCTCGGCGCCGCGTGCCGCGCCTACGAGGACGCCCTCGCCTGGAACCGCGGGAGCTTCCGCGCCCACGCGAACCTCGCCGAGGCGCGCCGAGCCGCGGGTGACCTCGACGCTGCCCGGCTGCACCTCGACGCTGCCCGGAGCCTCCAGCCCTTCCACCCCAAGGTCGTGACGCTGGCCGAGCGGCTGCGGCGCGACCGCATCGACGCCGAGACCCGCGCCCCGCGCGAGTAGCTCGCCGCCGGGGCGGCGACGAAGGGCTTGGTGGGCGCGTCGTCCCATGCGAGGCTCGCGCCGCTCGCGCATCCCGGCGAGCCGCCGAGGTGTCCCATGCGTCGTCGTCCGTCGGTCCTGGCTCCCTCCGTCCTCGCGCCCCTCGCGCTCGCGCTCCTCGGCGCCGGCGGGGCGGGCTGCTCCTCCGTCGCCTGGCAGGCGCCGCCCGCGCAGAGCTACGCTCTCGAGGTGCCGCCGGTGTCGCCGGCGTCGCCCGGCCAGCGCGCGGGCTTCGCCGACGACGAACAGAGTGGAGGGACCATGAGCCTCGCCAAGAAGATCGCCCAGTTCGCCCCGGTCAAGCTCACGACCGATCTGTCCAAGCTGCCGGCGAGCGAGAAGGCCGCGCTCGACAAGCTCATCGCGGCCGCGAAGCTGATGGATCCCATCTTCGACCGCCAGGCGTACGCGCACAACCCGGCGCTCGAGACGGCCCTCGCCGCCGACACGAGCGAGGCCGGCCGAGCCAAGCTCGCGTACTACCGCATCATGCGCGGCCCGTGGGACCGCCAGGATCACTTCCGACCGTTCGCCACCGAGGTCGCGCACCCGCGCGGCGCGGGCTTCTACCCGACCGACCTCACCGAGAAGGCGTGGCAGAGCTACCTCGCCGCCCACCCGGGCGACAAGACGGCGCTCGAGAGCCTGTTCACCGTGGTCGAGCGCCAGGGTGACAAGCTCGTCGCCGTTCCGTTCAGCAAGGCCTACGCGGCGTGGCTCCTGCCCGCGGCGAAGCTCCTCGAGGAGGCGGCCGCCGCCACCCAGAACCCGACGCTCAAGCGCTTCCTCGTGTCGCGCGCCGCCGCCTTCCTCAGCGACGAGTACCAGCAGTCGGACAAGGACTGGATGGATCTCGAGGGCGCCGTCGAGGTGACGATCGGCCCCTACGAGACCTACGAAGATCTGCTGTTCGGTCTGAAGGCGTCCTTCGAGGCCTTCGTGACCGTCACCGACCCCGACGCGTCGCAGAAGCTCGCCAAGTACAAGGCCCTGTTGCCCGCGATGGAGAAGAACCTGCCCGTGCCGGACGAGGTCAAGACGACGCGCGGGCGCGAGAGCCCCATCCGCGTGGTCGACCTCGTCTACAGCGCGGGCGACGCGCGCAAGAGCGTGCAGACCATCGCCTTCAACCTGCCGAACGACGAGGTCGTGCGCAAGGAGAAGGGCGCCAAGAAGGTGCTGCTGCGCAACGTGATCCAGACGAAGTTCGACGCCATCATGCGGCCGATCGGCGAGCGCATCCTCGACCCCTCGCAGACCGCGCTGCTCTCGTCGGAGGCGTTCTTCAACGAGACCCTGTTCCACGAGCTGTCGCACAGCCTCGGTCCGGCGACCGTCAAGGTCGACGGCCAGGACGTCGACGTGCGCGTCGCCATCGGCCCCAGCCACTCGGCCATCGAGGAGGCGAAGGCCGACGTGATGGGCGCCTACAACATCCTCTTCATGATCAAGCAGAAGCAGCTGCCCGACGACTTCCGAGCGAAGCTCCTGGTGTCGTACTTCGCAGGCCTGTTCCGCAGCGTGCGTTTCGGCGTGTCGGAGGCCCACGGTCAGGGCTCCGCGCTCCAGGTGAACCGCTTCTTCGAGGAGGGCGCGGCGACGGCCGACCCGGCGACCGGCAAGCTCAAGGTCGACCTCGACAAGCTCGAGGCCTCCATCACGAAGCTCGTCCACGACATCTGCATGCTGCAACACGCCGGCGATCGTGCCGGCGTCGAGGCCATGCTCGCCAAGTACGGGGTGATGTCGCCCGCGATGAAGAAGGCCCTCGACGGTCTCGGGGACATCCCGGTCGATCTGCGCCCCATCTACCCGGCGGCGGGCGAGACCGACTGACCTTCGAGCCGACCGAGGGCCCGGCCGCGGCAGCGCTCGCTCAGCGCGCGGACGGGACCAGGCGCCGCAGGGCGGGGGCGATGTCCCCGAGGCCGAGCACGTGCACGGCCCCGCCTGCCTGGATGGCGGCCTTCGGCATGCCGAACACGACCGAGCTC
>JADLAB010000738.1 GCA_020848455.1 Polyangiaceae bacterium | reverse complement strand
CGGCGAAAGCCGTGGTCGTGCGAGGCGAGGACGAGGCCGTGCTCGATCGCCAGCGCGGCGAGCTCGATGTCCGGGACGTCGTCGCTCCGGAGCCCCGGCGTGGCGGCCAGTTCGGCGGCGATCACGGCGTGCCTCGCCCCGGCCGCGACGATCCGCACGGCCGGCTGGTCGAGGTACGCCTCGACGACGGCCCACCCCTCCCGGAGCGAGACGGCGCCCTGCCCGAACACCCGTGCGCTCGTGACGAGGCGCAGGAAGGCGTAGACGACCGGCCAGCAGAGCGCCAGGGGCGCCTCCCCGTCGACGAGCCGCTGCTCCAGCCAGCCGCGAGCGCGGCGGTGCTCCGGCGCACCGGCGAACGTCGCGTAGACGAGCAGGTTCGTGTCGACGAGCGTCACGGCAGCCCGCGCTGGGCACGCCGCTCGTCGTCGAGCGTTGCGAGCAGCGCCGAGACGTCGGAGACGTCGAGGATCGGGCGTCCAGGAAGCGTCGGCAGCGGCGGCCCGGCCGCCGGCGGCGCGGCGCGTGCGCTGCGGCGGAGCAGCCGGTTGACGACCGTGCGAAAGGACTCGCCCGTGCGCGCGCGCTCGCTGTCGATCAGCGCGACGACGTCGTCGTCCAGCGTGATCGTGGTGCGCATGATGTCAATGTACCAGCATCAGGAGCATCAACTCACCAGCACACCTCGACGCCGTAGGCGGCGAGGCGGGGATCGGCACTGACGAGGACGAGGCGCTCGACCAGCGCCTGGGCGACGAGCAGCCGATCGAACGGGTCACGGTGGTGCCACGGCAGACGCTCGACCGCTTCGGCGTGCAGGGCCGTGACCGGCAGCGGGTCGAAATCGAGGCGCCGAAGCGCCGCTGCCCACACGTCCTCGATCGTCAGCTTCCCCAGCGACCGCTTGATCGCGATCTCCCACACGCTGGCCGCGCTGAGCGCGAGCTCGTTCCGCTCGTCCTCGAGCGCGTCCACAGCCTGGCCGGAGACCCGCTCCCGATCGCCGAGCAAGAGCCACAGGGCCACGTTCGTGTCGAGGAGCAGGCGCGTCACACGTAGCCGTCGAAGTCACCCGGCACCCCGTCGAAATCCGGCCCCAGCGCACCCTCGAGGTCTCCCCAGATCGCTCGTGCTCCCCCCCGTGCGGGAGCCCGCACGAGCATCGCCACGGGCTCGCGCCCGCGCCGGATGACGACCTCCTCGCCGGCCTCGACCTGCCGCAGCAGGCGCGAAAGGTGGGTCTTGGCCTCCTGGACCGTCACCTCCATGACCTGCATCCTAGCGCTTGGTCGACCAGCCTGGTCTGGTCTCCTCTGGGAACGAACCAGTCCGATCGACCGTCTAGCATCACGGCCCGTGAGCCCGGATCCGGACTTCTGGCGCGGGAAGCGCGTCTTCGTCACCGGGCACACGGGCTTCAAGGGGTCCTGGCTGACGATCTGGCTGCGGCTGCTCGGAGCCGATGTCTGCGGCTTCGCGCTCGAGCCGCCGACCGACCCGAGCATGTACGAGCAGACGGCCGCCGGAGAGGGGATCCGCTCGATCATCGGCGACGTGCGCGACCGCGGAGCGATCGGGGAGGCGCTGGCCGCATTCGAGCCCGAGATCGTCCTCCACCTGGCGGCGCAGTCGATCGTGCGCCTGAGCTACGACGACCCGCTGCTCACGCTCTCCACGAACGTGCTCGGCGTCGCGAACACGCTCGACGCGCTGCGTTCGATCCCGGCGCCCAGCGCCGTCGTCGTGATCACCAGCGACAAGTGCTACGAGAACCGGGAGTGGCTGTGGGGCTACCGCGAGGACGATGAGCTGGGAGGCCACGATCCGTACTCGGCCAGCAAGGCCTGTGCGGAGATCGTCGCCCGCTCGTACCGCCTCTCGTACCTCGCCGAGGCAGGCGTACCCCTGGCGACGACACGCGCGGGAAACGTCATCGGCGGGGGAGACTGGACCCCGGATCAGCTCGT
>JADLAB010000210.1 GCA_020848455.1 Polyangiaceae bacterium | reverse complement strand
GTCGAGGCCGGCGGAAAGCAGGGCGTGGTCGAGCTTCTTCTCCTGGTTCTCGTTCAGCCGCTCGCGAGCACGCTGGAGAAACGCCGCGGTCTCGCTGCCCGGCTCGCCCTCGGTGGCGCGCTGTCGAAGCGCGGCGAGCACGTCCTTGGCGTTCTCGTCGCTGACGGGCTGAGTGGGCATCGGAAGCGCCGCGGCCAGCGACGGCGGCCCGGGGACCACCGGGGGCGCCGGGGCAGCGACCGCCACCTGACGCGGAGTCCGCACTCCACCCGCCGCCAGCCTGTCCAGTCGCGCTTGCTCTGCGGGGGTCAGAGGGGCCGAGTAGGTGCCCTCCCGCCCGCCGGCAAAGGCTTCCACCACATCCGGCGTGAACTTCGCACGCCGGGCCATCGCGGCGACGCCAGCGGACCCGCGCCGTAGCGTGGGCGATCCCGGAGGCGCACTCACATCCCGCGCGGTGTCGAGCGCGAAGTCGATCGCGCGGTCCTTGATCACGTCGCGCAGAGCCTTGTTTTCGGTCTCCAGGGATTTGGCGCGAGCGTCGGAGTCCACCATGCCGGGGTAGCTCAGATAGCTGTATGGGTTCGGTCCAGCAGCCTGCCCGCCCTGCTGCATCTGGCCCATGCCGTAGGACATCAGGCTCGAGCCGACTCCTTGCGCCAGCGGCGACGCGCCCGACGCCGTCTTCTGCGCAGCGTCGACCCGTTCCTGGCTCGGCGCGCTCGGCATGTTCAGCCCCTCGGCGTAGGTCCCGGCCGCTGGAGCAATGTCCACCTTGCCACGCACATCGGAGAACGCGCCGCCCAAGGCCATGCCGCCGAGCACTGTGCCGCCCAAGGCCATGAGCGAGGCATCCCGCTGCGCGTCGGCCTGCTGGTTGGCCATCTGCGCGGCCATGATGTTCCCGCTCTTGGTCTGCTCGTACCCGATGCCGCCGCGCTGCTGGTAGCTCGCCGCCTGCTGCCCAAGCGCCAGGTTGCCGAGAGACGCCTTGGTCTGCTCGCCCATCAGGCCGAGCCCGAGTTGTCCCTCCAATCCCTGCGACTGGAGATCCGAAGCGCGCTGTTGCACTGCCAGCTGGTTCAGTTGGTTCTGCCAGCCGGTCTGCTCTTGCGCGCGGAGCGTGGCCGCCTGCTGGTTGGACTGCGTTCCAGCGGCCGAGTTCGTGAATTGCGCTTGCCGCAGTGCAGCCGCCTGGGCACCAGCGCCACCCGACGCACTACGCGCGAGCGCGAGCGACTGACTCATGTTCGCGTCAGTGCCAGCGCGCAACTGCTGCTGCGCGACGCTGCTGTTTGGATCACGCATTTGGCGCTGCGTGTCCTGCATCTGCTGACCAATCTGCGCGCGCGACGCAAGCGCCTGCTGTCGCGCGGCGTTGACCTGCCACGGAAGTTGTTTCTTGTCGGCGGCCTCGGCGCGCTGCTGGAAGTAGCCCTCGCCCTGCCCGCGGTATTTGAAGTTTTCCTGATCGGGCTCGTAGGCGTCGACAGTCTCACCCTTGAACGGGTCCGACATCATGTCCCAGGCGCCGCCCGCGAGGCTCTTCGCGCCGGGTGCCAGGCCCTTCGCCGGAACACTGATCAGATTCAACGGATTCGGCATCACGCAACTCCCAGCTTGGTGTTCACGCCCTTGGCCGCGGCGTGCAAAAGGCCCCGCTGCGGGCGGGTCGCTACGTCGAGCGAAAAGGCGTTGATCGCTACCCCGTCAGTGTGGCCGTCCTCGCCGCTTTCGCCGTCGTACAGCCACAGCTGGAGGCTTCCAACCTTCTGAACCGGCAGCGTCCACTCCAGATGGATCTTGTCCCCGGCCGTGCCGGTCAACGTCCAGACGTTGTAACGGTCATCGTAGGAGCCGTCGTTGTAGGCGGCCTTCAGCGTAACCACGCAGCTGCCGCGAAACTCGCCCAGGATGCGCACGCGCGGCACGCGAGACGTGCCGGTGACGAGCCCGTTCGGACGCATCTTGGTGCTCTCGATCGTGCTCGTGACGAAGTTCTCGCCGGTCGCGTATTGGGCGGAGTCAGAGACGAATATCACAGGCGACCCAGAGCAGAAGAACGCAGCGCCATCGATCGCCGCCAGCCCTGCCATGTAGCCGTCGCCGTTCAGCCCGGACCAAGTCGTGAACACGTTGCGCGCGTAGTCCCAGCACAGGATCCGCGAGTTGGTGAGATCCGCCTCCGTGGTTGCCCACAGCACCCAATTACTCTCGGGCACGACGCACGACCCGGTGATCGTCGGATACAACGCTAGGTGATCGCGAGCGCGAGCGCCGAGCCATTCCGGGGCGCCAAACCCGCGGGGCATCAAGTGGACACCGCGCGGGGACTGAAACACTAGCCCTCGACCGGTCAGCGCGACAGATCGCGGCTCCGAGCACCCCACGTCGGTCGCCAAGGATCGAGGTTCGGGGAACACCGGCACGCCAGTCGCGCCCGGCCCGGAGCCGGACAACAGGTAGATCCCGCCGCCCTTGAAGATCACCAGCGCGTCGTCCATCGTGGTCAGCGCGGTGACGGACCCAGAATCGCGCGTGGCGACCTCATGCGTCGAGTGATCAACGAAGTGCGACGCGCGATCAGTGGACGCGCGCTTCGAGCACCTGACCGCAGAGCCAGAGGATACCCACACGCGATCATCCCATGCACCAATCGCGGACCCCGAAAACATCTGACTCGTCCCGATCACGTTGCCATCGGTGTAGAGCACCGGCTGCTCGTCAAGCGAGCTGTCGGACGTGGTGTCGGTGTAGGTGACGACGCCGCCGGTAACCGTGTTCTCGGTTTCGCCCACCTGATAGAACGTCGTTCCGTTGTCGAGCGTCCGGTAAATCCTGATCGCCACCGGGCGGACGGGGGCGCCGCCGTACGTCGACGGCTGCTTGTAGGTGCTCGTCAAGCACGGAACCACCACCGCCACCGGGGTTGTCCCGGTGGTGTTCACCGGGATTGACGGCGCCGATTCGTGCAGTCGCCCCGTGGCGTCCTGCCAGACGTAGGTCGCAACGTACTTCCAGACGCTCGCGCCGGCCGTTGGAGTAACGAGCATCCAGGACGAGATCGGCGCGTAAGCAAATCCGTTTTCCGCCCAAACTTGGCCATCACACATCCCGACAACGCCGCCGCAACTGTGCAGGGCGTCGGCGTGCTCGACGGTCTGAAAATTCAGCGGGTCAACGAAGCTCAGATCCCAACTCACGAGCCCGGCCTGGCCCGCTTCGCGCCCCTCGCTCGAGAACGAGTAATATTCGGGCGCGGCAAATCGATACTCGCCGGCCGTTGCGGTCACCGCGATCTGATTGAGTGCCTGTTGCGCCGGCGCGGTCACCGGGGCCAGCCCGCTACTGTTCAGTGCGCACACCGGGCGCAGGCCGAACTCGCTCGTGTAGGGCGCCTCGTCGGCCTTGATCTCGTGAATTACCAGCGCGGACTGAAGTTCGACCGTGGGAGCAGGGCACGTTAGCGCGATGTACTGCTTGCTGTTGTAGGCGAACAGCTTGGATGCCGGCAGCCAGTGGTACAGCTCGGCGTCGTTGTCGGTCACTACACCGGCGGTCGTAACGGTGCCGGTGCTCGTGCTTGCCAGTCCGGTGACAGCGGACAGCGTGCGCCCGACCTCGCCCAAGGCGTAGAAGTACGTGCTCGAGTCAACCGACGAAAACGTGATGTTGCGCGACTCGCGCGCGATCAAGGTCGTGGTTGCGAGGACCGCTGTAAGATCGGCCGCGCTGCGCATCACCACGCTGGTAAGCGGGGTCGTGCGTGCGAACCCCACTAGCAGGTTAGTCCCGTCGGTGTAGGCCGCGATGTACGAGACGGCGGCCGTAGCCGCGGTTCCGCTGTGCGTCTGCGTCGGGCCCGTGTTGAAGCGCGCCCAGGTGACATCGCCAGCGGTCGTGTAGTAGGCCACGAAGATCTGTGACGTCCCATCGGAGCAGGCGTCAAAGATCCGTACGTCTGGGC
>JADLAB010000209.1 GCA_020848455.1 Polyangiaceae bacterium | reverse complement strand
GTTGCCAGGCTTTCGGGCCTGTCGAACCGCGGATGACGCGGCGGCGACGCGGTCCGAGTCAAAAGCTCGGGCCTTCGTTGCTTTTGTCTCTTGGATCTCGGACGCACGCTCGCGTCGCACGTCGAGCACCGGGGTCGAGGGCACGCGGTCTGCGCCCCTTCACGCGGCGAGCGCCGCGAGGATCCGCGCAAGGGCCTCGGGGTCCTGACCGCCCTCGACCCGCACCTCGGGACGTGCCGGCGCCTCGTAGGCCTCGCCCATGCCGGGCAGCGCGGACAGCTCGCCACGGGAAGCGCGCGCGTACAGACCCTTCGGGTCCCGAGCCCGACAGGTCTCGAGCGGTGTCGCCACGTGGACCTCGACGAAGCGGCCACAGAGGTGGCGCGCGTCGTCGCGGAAGGCGCGCCGGCTCGCCGTGGCCGGCACGAGGACGACGAGCCCCTGGGACGCGAGCAGGGCCGCGAGCCCACCGAGCGAGCGGTAGAAGGCCGCCCGCCCGGCCGGGTCGTGCCCGTGCGCGGGCACGAGCGCACGCCGCACCTCGTCGCCATCGAGCACACAGGCGGCGCGGCCCGAGGCGCGCAGGGCGGCGTGGACGCGCCAGGCCAGCGTCGTCTTGCCGCTCGAGGGCAGGCCGGTGAGCCACACGACGGCGCCCGCGGCGGCGAGCACCGCGGCGGGCGCACCGGGCGCAGGCGCACCGACCTCGACGCTCAAGCGAACAGCTCCTCGGCCCACTCGGGCTGCAGACGGCCCGCGTCGAGCGCGCGCTCGCAGAGCCCGAGCAACGCGTCGCGCATGCGGGCCTCGACGGAGGGGTACCAGACGGGGCTCGACAGCACGAGCAGCCGCCAGGTGAGGAACGGGGGCACGACCTCGAGGAGCCCGGGAGCGTGGGTCTCGAGCGCGCGCTGCCAGAAGCCGTATCACAACGGACGGAAGCCCCGCGGCCACGAGCCCGGCGCCCCGAGCGCGAAGAACAGGAAGTTCACCGCCATGCAGGACACGTCGTCGGCGGGGTCGCCGCGACAGCCGCGGCTCGCGTCGAGCAGGCTCAGGTTCCCCCGCTCGTCGAACACCACGTTGAAGGGGTGGAAGTCTCCGTGCGTGCGCGACAGCCGCGCCTCCTTGCCGCGCAGCCGCCAGCGCCAGTCGGCGGCGCGCTGCTCGATCGCACGCAGGCGCGCGGGCGACGCCTCCTCCACGTCGGACGGGTAGGAGTCGATGATGCCGTAGATGCCCTCGCCATGGCCGACGAGATCGCGAATGGCGCGGCGGTACACGGCGGGCCGGGGCTCGGGCAACGGGACGTGGATGACCGCCAGCGCATCGGCGAGAGCGATGGCGCGACCGAGGTCGAGCGGACCACTCTGGCGCTCGGCCGCGACGCGGCGCAGATCGTCCGCGTAGAGCTGCCCGTCGGCCCAGCCCGTCACGACGTAGAACTCCCCGCTCTGCCCGAGCGACACGAGGCTGCCGTCGGCGCAGATCGCCCCGACGTCGAGCGCGGGGACGTGGCCGGGCACGCCGTTGAACGTGTCGAACGCGAGCAACATGTCGGCCGCGCGGTCGGCGCGCCGGTCGTGCCCGAAGTCGCTCGGCTTCTCGGTGTGGAAGACGATGCGGCGCACGGCGCCGCGTGCATCGCGCAGCGTGATCCGCAGAGGCACCCCGTAGCCGCCGCCCTTGTGCGTGCCGGCGAGAGTCGACGCGTCGGCGGCGAGCGGCGCCACCTCGAGCACGCGGGATCCGGGCGCCGCGCGCTCGACGACCGCCGCGAGCTCGGGCGTGAGCAGGGGCACGTCGAGCGCACGCGGGGGCGCGGATCGTGGCGGACGCGAGGCACCCTTGGGCATGGTCATGCTGTCGACGCGCCAAGCATGGAGCGTGCCGCGGACGGGCGACGCGCCGCCAGGTCTGGCATGCAGGATGCAGCCCGACGCGCGGAGCCCGAGCAGCTCCCGCGCGTGCGGGAGCAGGAGCGGACGACGAGATGCACCGGGCCCGCCCGACCGCAGGGCGCGCCCTCCGGAGGAAGCCATGACCAGCCGCCCATCGGATCGCGCCCCTCGCAGGGACGCGCCCTACACGATCGTCGTTGGAATCGACTACTCCGAGCTCGGCGACGCCGCGCTCGCCGCGGCGCTGCGGATCGCACAGGGGTACGAGCGCGCCGAGGTCCACCCAGTCTACGTCGAGCGCGACTTCCGCGAGGATCCGCTCGAGGCCGCCGCCATCGCAAGCGACGCGCCGACCCACGCAGCCTCTGCGCTCGACAAGCTCGACAAGCATGCCCAGACCCGCTTCCGGCAGTACGTCGCCGAGCTGCCGGCCCCCGCCGAGAGCGGCCCACCCTACGGTTTGCGGCGCCTGGTCAGCCACGTGCGCCTCGGCGCCCCGGCGCGCCAGGTCGTGCAGCTGGCGGTCGACCTCGACGCCGACCTCATCGTGCTCGGGACCCACGGGCGGCGCGGCTTCGACCGCCTGGTGATGGGCAGCGTCGCCGAGCGGGTGCTGCGCACGGCGCGCTGCCCGGTGTTCGTGGTGCGCCCGAAGAACCACGAGAACGCCTCCGAGGTGCCCGAGATCGAGCCGGCGTGCCCGCAGTGCCTCGCGGCGCGGGCTGCGAGCGGCGGCAAGGAGATGTGGTGCCAGCGCCACGCCTCGCGCGTCCACCTGCGGCCTCACCGCTACAGCTTCACGAATGCCGGCGAGATCGCCCCGGACTCGAGCCGCTTCGGGGGGCAAACCTGACGTCGCTCGAGGCGCCGCGAGACGCGGCACGGCCTTCCGGACGCGCCCCGCAGCGGGCCAATTTCCGACGGGCGGTCGGGCAACGCGCTAACATGCGCGTCCGGCGGGCCGACCGCGCCTCACCGCCAGCCATGCCGGCGTTTCCACCGGGGCTCGAACCGTGCAGCTTCGGCTACTGACCTACAACATCCACAAGTGCATCGGCGGCGTGGACCGGCGCTATCAGCCGGCGCGGATCCACGAGACGATCGCGCACTACAGCCCCGACTTCGTGCTGCTGCAGGAGGTCGACGCCGACGCCGCGCGCAGCAACCGCGACCGGCAGGTCGATCTGCTCGGCAACCTGCTCGGGATGCCGTACCGCACCTACTTCCCGAACGTGCGCCTGCGCGCGGGCGGCGAGTACGGCAACGCCATTCTGAGCCGCCACCCGGCGAGCGACTCGCAGAACATCGACCTCACCATCCCGCCGAAGAAGCGCCGCAGCGTGTTGCACGCGCGCTTCCGCGTCCGCCACGACGGAAAGACGCGCACCGTGCACGTCTACAACCTCCACCTCGGTCTCTCCGGGCTCGAGCGCAAGGTGCAGCTGCGCCGCTTCCTCGACAGCCATCCCTTCGCGGGGCTCGACGGGCACACGCCGGTCATCGTCGCGGGCGACTTCAACGACGTCTGGGGCACGCTGGGCCCCAAGCTGCTCGTGCCGGCGGGCTTCCGCGGCATGTCGATGCCGATCTCGACCTTCCCGGCCTACGCGCCGGTGCGGGCGCTCGACGCCGTGTACGTGCGCGGAGACGTGGACATCGTGCACGTGTTCCGCTCGAAGCTCGACGTCGCGCGGCGCGCCTCCGACCACCTGCCGCTCGTCGCCGACGTGAAGATCCGCTGAGACGCGGGCGCGCGGTGCCCCTCAGTCCTCGAGCTCGCGGGCCTCGCGCTCGTCGGGGTCCGACGAGTACACGAGCGCGGCCAAGAGGTCGCTGCTCGTCAGGATGCCGACGAGGTCGCCGCCGAGCACCACCGGCAGGCAGTTGATCTTGTTCTCGACCATGACGCGCGCCGCAGTGGACGTGGGGTCGTCCGGAGACACCGTGACGACGTCCTCGGTCATGACGTCGCGCACGGCGAGCTCGTCGCCGAACAGGTAGAGGTCGTGCAGGGTCCAGGGCTCCTTCGAGCTCTTGCGGCGCGGCGTCTCCTGCCGGCGCAGATCGCGATCGCTGACGATGCCGACGAGGTCGCCGCCGTCCACGACGAGCAGGTGGCGCACGTTCTCGCGCTGCATCACGGCAAAGGCGTCCTCGAGCGTGGTCGTCGGGGCCACCTGGTGGTCCGGCTGGTTCATCCACGCCGCGACCAGAAGCTCGTTCGGGAGCTCGGCTCCCTCTCCGCGTGCCTTGACCATGTCGAGTCTCCCTCGTGGTTCGATGCCCCCGTCGGCTCACCGCAGATCGTCGCCATGTACCCCGCGCACGACCAGCATCGGGCAGGGCGCCGTGCGGAGCACGCGCTCGGTCACGCTGCCGATGGTCCAACGCTCCCAGCCCGTGCGACCGTGCGTGCTCATCACGATGAGGCCCACCTCCTTTTGCAGCGCCGCATCGACGATCTCGGAGGCGGCGTCGCCGTCGCGGAGCAGGGTGTCCGCCCAGACATCCACGCCGCGATACTCGTCGCGCGCGGTCTCGACGTAGAGCGAGGCGAGCGGACGCGGCATGTCGCCGAGCCCCGGCGGCACCACGTGGATCAC
>JADLAB010000208.1 GCA_020848455.1 Polyangiaceae bacterium | reverse complement strand
GTGGTTCTGCAGCCGCGCGACCCATGGCGAAAATGTCGCCGCGCCGGTGCCGGGCCGCAAGCTCGCCCTTCAATCGAGCTCGAGCACGACGACGCTCGTGCCGCCGTCGACGGGCACGGGCGCCTTGCCCTTGCCCGACCGGAGCTTGAAGTAGGCCTCGAAGCGCTCGGTGCCCGGCCGCTTGCGAATGGGCACCCGGTCGAAGTAGAGGTAGCCCGGCTTCCAGCGCTGGGGAGCGATGGGCAGGGGCAGCCCCACCTCGCGCACGCTCGGATCGGCCATCGTGGTCGACAGGGTCGCGCGCGCGACGACGCGCGAGCGCACGAAGAGCTGCACGTCGCTGACGGGGGGCGCGGCCGCACGCACGAGCAGCGTGAGCAGGTCGCGCGCCCCCGGCTCGAAGCGCACGCCGACGAGCTCCGTGCCGTCGTCGAAGCGCGCCGCCGGCGCCCCGAACTGCGCGGCCACGCGCCGGAAGAGCGCGCTCGCGTCCTCGCCTCGCGCGAGCGCGAGGTTGTGCGCCACGCGGAGCTCGTCGAGATCCCGGGGCTCGCCCTCGGGCGGCTCGGCCGGCTGGCCGAAGTGGTCGCGCAGCTCCCAGGTGAGCCACGGGCTCGGCACGATCGTGCGCACGGGCTCGGTGCCGCTCACGAAGTACCACTCGAGCGGGCCCGGCTCGCGCTCGACGAAGGCGTAGGCCTCGAGGGGCAGCACGGGCTCGCCCTCGGTGACCTGCCAGAAGGGCCCGACCGCCGTGACGTGCGCGCTCTTCGCGAGCGCCGCCTGCGCGGAGTCGTAGAGGAAGCGCGTGTCGGCGAGGTAGACGCGCGTGCCCGCCTTGTGCGGCGACGCGGCCGTGGGGGTCACCACGCGCCCGCCGAGCGCCCACACGAGCGACCAGTTCGGGATCATGCCCTCGTGCAGGGACACCTCGGCGTCGCGCGGGATGCGCGCATCCAGCCAGCGCAGGAACGCGACCTTGTCGCCGTCCGACTGGATGAGCGCGCCCTTCTCGTTGAAGCGCCCACCGGTCTGCCGCGCGTAGACGAGCGCGGGCAAGCCGTCGCGCAGCACGAAGGCGCAGACGACGAGGGCGAGGGCCGCGACCGCGACGAGGGCGCGCCGTGGCTCGACCGCGGCGGTCGCTCGACCTGCCGCTCCGACCGTCCCGCTGCGGCGAGCGCGCCGGGCCGCGAGGAGCCGTGTCACGCGCCCGATGGACGCGAGCAGCGTGTCGGCCACGGCGCCGAGCCCGAGCGCGAAGAAGGGCGCGAAGTAGTGCGGCCAGTAGACGTGGATGTCGGCGCCCTGCTTGAAGACGAGGTACTGAAAGAGCGCCATGGCGAGCACGGCGAGCGGCAGGAGCTCGTGCTCGTCGCGCCGCACGAGCGCGCGCCCGAGGCACACGACGGCGGCGAGCTTGCCGGTCAGGATGGCGACGGGCGTGAAGGTGAGCTCGATCCAGTAGCGCCGGCCCGCGAGCACGTCGGCGAGCGACTGCTGGTTGCCCGCCGCGCGCATGCCGTAGCTGCCGAGAAAATCGTCGAGCTTGCCGGCCTTCGAGAACAGGTAGACGTAGAGGAGCGCGGTCGCGACCGCCGTCACCGCGAGCAGCGCCCAGAGCCGCGCGTGCGGGCGCGCCGGGATGGGCCCGTAGGCGCCGCGCCGCGCGAGGACGCCGCGCCACAGGCCGAGCGCCAGCACCTCGGCGACGAGCACGAAGGCCGGCCAGTCGGCGTGCAGCGCCATCCCGAAGCCGCCGAGGCAGGCGACGAGGTAGCGCCGGCGCTGGGTCTGGGCGTGACGCACGTAGGCCCAGAGGCCGAGCAACGACCACGCGATGACCGGCACCTCGAGCGCGTTGAAGTTCGCGAAGGCGAGCGCAATCGGCAGCACCACGAAGCCCGCGGCGGCGAGCGCACCCGCGAGCGGACGCCACAGCGCCCGACCGAGCAGGTAGAGCAGCGGCGGGGTCGCGGCCGAGAGCAGCACCGCCGGCAGCCGACACACGAAGTCGAAGCGGCCGAAGAGCTCGAGCACGCCCGCCGTGACCCAGAAGATCCCCCAGGGGTGGTGGCAGTAGTACTGCGCCGGGGTCGGGCGGGTCGCGGTGTACTCCCACACCGGCCCGGCGATCTTCCAGCGCAGCATGTTCTCCGCGATGATGCCCTCGGAGGCCGAGGCGGCGTAGTGGCCGGCGAGCACGGGCCCGAACAGCTCCCAGGCCGCCGCGAGCCCGAACCACACGCTCGCCACGACGACGATGGCGCGCGCGAGCCGCACCTCGAAGCGCCCGGCGATCGGCAGCCCGTCCGCGCCGCGCGCGAGCCGGCTCCCGACCCAGCCTGCGAGCTGCCCCTGTGCCGCCATCGGGCGCGCACGCTACCATGGGCGCCCGCGCGCTCGTCGCGCTTGGGCGACCACGGAGCCCGCGTTAGGGTCGCCGGCGTGAGCTCCCTCGGGCGACCCGGCGCGTGGCTCGGCTGGCGCGCGTGGCTCGCCGGCCGCGGGCGAGCACCGGCGCTCGGCATCGCGCTCGGCGCCGTGGCGCTCGCGCTCGTGAGCTACGTCGTCGTCGGACCTTTCCTCGCGGCGCGCTACCCGATGATGACGGATCTGCCGTTCCACGCGGCCAACGCGTCCGCCCTGCGGCACTACTTCGATCCGGCCTGGCACTTCCAGGAGCAGTTCGAGCTCCAGCCGTTCGCCGTCCCCTACGTCTCCTTCTACGGGCTCGCCGCGTTCTTCATGCTCTTCGTCGGCCCGCTCGCGGCCGTGAAGGTCGCCGCGGCCCTCATGCTCGCGCTCCTGCCGGCCGGGCTCGCCGTGCTCGCGTGGGGCATGCGCAAATCGCCGCTCCTCGGCCTGCCTGGGCTGGGCCTCGTCTGGGGCGGGCTCACGAGCTGGGGCTTTCTCAACTTCATGGGCGCGCTCGGCCTGTTCGCGGCCGTCGTCGGGCTCGCCCTGCGCGCGCTCGACCGACCGAGCCGCGCCGCGACGCTCGGGCTCGCGCTCGCGCTCGTGGCCGTCTTCTTCACGCACGTCTTCCGCTTCCCGTTCGCCATCGCGGCCGTCGTCGGCTCGGCCGTCTGCCTCTACCCGGCGACGCGGCGCGTGCGCCCCGTCGTGCTCCCGGTGCTCGGCGCGAGCGCCCTGTTCGTCGCCTGGTGGCTGGTGCGCCCCGCCGAGGTGGGCGGCAGCCTCGGCAAGCTCGCGCCCGATCCGAAGCGCCTCGGCGCGCTCGGCGAGCACCTCTACCGTAGCCTCACCGACCCGGCCGAGGCCGCCGCGGCGCAGAGCGCGGCCTACTGGCTCCTCGCGCTCGCGCTCGGGCTCGCGGTCGTGCTCGTCCTCGACGGGCGACTCCGCCGGCGCACGCGGCGCGAGCTCTGGTTCGACGCGGGCGCCCACGCCGTCGTCGCCGCCTCGGCCGCGGTCTTCCTCGGGCTCTACCTGACCCTGCCGATGGAGATCGGCCTGTGGTGGTACGTGTACCCGCGCGAGGCCACGGCCGCGGTGTACGTGGGCCTCGGCCTGTTGCCCGATCTGCCGCGCGCCGGCTGGCTCCGGGCGCTCGCGGTCGCCGCCATGTGCGCGGCGCTCGTGCCGCTCGGCACCGTGACGGCGCGCGCCTACCGCGCCTTCGACCACGCCACGGCCGACTTTGCGCGCATCGTCGCGCGGCTGCCCCAGGCACCGAAGCTGCTCTACCTCGTGCTCGAGCACGGCGGCAGCGTCGCGACCCACACGCCGTTCATCCACCTGCCGGCCTGGGTGCAGGCCGACAAGGGCGGGTGGCTCTCCTTTCACTTCGCGATGTGGCGCAACTCGCCCGTCGTCTACCGCGACCCCGCCGAGCCCGGGGCCGTCGTGCCGCCGCCCGTGCCGCTGCGCTGGGAGTGGACGCCGGAGCGCTTCCGCGTCCTTCGGCACGGGCCCTTCTTCGACTGGTTCCTGGTGCGCGCCCGGAGCCGCCCCGACGCGATCTTCGCCGCCGATCCGTCCATCGCGTTCGTGGCCGAGGAGGGCACCTGGTTCCTCTACCGACGCACGGCACCGGCGCCTTGATGCGCTACGCTGGCGCGGTGGTGAAGCTTCGCTCGCTCGCGCTCGTGCTCGCGCTCGTGCTCGGCGCCGGCTGCCCCGGCGCGAAGGTCGAGGGCGCACCTGGTGCCGCCAGCGCGGCGACCCCTCCGAGCGTGACGGCCGCGGCGAGCGCGAGCGCCACGGCCCCGAGCGCCGCTCCGAGCTCGAGCCCGAGCGCGGCCTCCTCCGCGGCGCGTCCGGCGCGCTGGGCAGAGCCCGTCGCTCGCCCAGGTCTGCCGAACCTCCACCGAGTGGACGAGGGCTTCTACCGCGGCGCGCAGCCCACGGCCGAGGGAATCCCGGAGCTCGGCAAGCTCGGCGTGCGCACGGTCGTGAACCTGCGCGCCATGCACTCGGACCGGAGCCTGCTCGCGGGCCAGAGCCTCGACTACGAGCACATCAGCTTCAAGGCCTGGCACCCGGAGAAGTCGGACGTCGTCGCGTTCTTGCGCATCGCGACCGACCGCGCGCGCCAGCCCTTCTTCCTGCACTGCCAGCACGGCGCCGATCGCACCGGCATGATGACGGCGATCTACCGCATCATCGTGCAGGGCTGGTCGAAGGACGACGCCATCGCCGAGATGGTCGAGGGCGGGTTCGGCTTCCACGCGGTGTGGCAGAACCTCGTCGAGTACGTGCGCGACCTCGACGTCGCGTCGCTCGCGCGCGCGGCCGGGCTCGCC
>JADLAB010000207.1 GCA_020848455.1 Polyangiaceae bacterium | reverse complement strand
GGAGCGGAAGGTCGCCCGCGTAGCGGCGTCGTAGACGCGACCCGCCAGCTGCCCGCGCCGATACCCCTCAGCCCGCCTCACCCCCCAGGCGTCACGAACACGACCTCGCAGCGGCCGGCGCTGCAGGTGGCCATGGCGCCGGGCGGGTACTGCACGAGGCAGTCGGGCAGCCCCAGTCGGGCGCGCACACGAGCGCGCTCAGCATGCCCGCTGCGCCCGCCTTGACGGCCACGAGCCCCTCGGGCGGCGCGAGGCCGCACCCCTCGCAGCACGCGAGACCAGAGCGCAGCGTGCAGTCCGCCGCGGCGTTGCAGGCGGCGAGCTCGAGCGCCCGCACGTCGGCGGCGACGCAGTGGCTGGCCTCGCAGTCCGAGAACAGGTTCGGGTCCTGCGGCATGAAGCAGCCGGGGCAGTCCGCCTCGGAGCCCGCGAGGCGGAAGACCGCCTGCGCCGCGACGTGCGGTGTCGGCGGCCTGGAGGCCCCCCGTAGAGGCGGGCGGAGGGCGAGCGGGAAGACCACGGGTCCGGTGGCGCCGAGGCGCCGGGCCAGCTCGCGCTCAGAGCCCGCGGCAGTGGCGCACTGCGCAGGCGGGAGCGCCGTCGATCTCGACGCACTGGCCGTAGGTGCCGTGCGCGTCGGAGTTGGAGCACGGCAGCCCACACGCGCTCGTGTCGACCGCGTAGGTGCCCTCCGGATCGTCGTCTTCGCTGACTCCGTAGTCGCACTCGTCCTGGGTGCTCGCCGGGTGGCCGTTCATCTCCGGGATCTGGGCGTGGCGGCACCCGCTCAAGGCCCACGGGCCGAGCGCGGCCCGGCAGCCCGCGGCGACGCACTCGGACACCGTGAGCGGCGTTTCCTTCGCCGGGAGCGCGGTCGCGAGCGGGACCGACATCTCCCCGGGGCAAGCGCCGCAGCCGGTCGAGGGGAGCGCCGCGGCGCCCGTGAGCCCGAACATCGCGCCCGCGACGAGCCCCCGGCGGAGCGCGTGTCCGCGCGTCTTGCGGCGCGCGCGCCCGAGCGACCTCGCGCGGGCCCTGTCGGTGCTCGGGAGCGAGAGGTGGGACGCTCCGGCTGGCCGCGGCGTGCGCATGGGGGCAGTAGCGCTCATCTCACGATCAGTGTGGGCGTTCCGGAGCTGGCCGGCAAGGCGCGCAGAGGTCACCCCCCAGGCGTCACGAACACGACCTCGCAGCGGCCGGCGCTGCAGGTGGCCATGGCGCCGGGCGGGTACTGCACGAGGCAGTCGGGGCAGCCCCAGTCGGGCGCGCACACGAGCGCGCTCAGCATGCCCACTGCGTTCGCGTTCACGGCGACGAGCCCCTCGGCCGGGGCGAGACCGCACCCCTCGCAGCACTCGAGACCCCAGCGCAGGGTGCAGTCGGCGGCGCTGTTGCAGGCGGCGAGCTCGAGCGCCCGCACGTCGGCGGCGACGCAGTGGCCGGCCTCGCAGTACGAGAACAGGTTCGGATCCTGCGGCATGAAGCAGCCCGGGCAGGCGACGTTCGCGCAGTACGCCGCGGCGTAGTCGTCGAGGAAGTCGTGGTGGACGCCGATCATGTCGCCGGGCGTCGCCGCGCCGCACTGGCCGCAACAGCTCACGGAGCGGAGCGCGCACTGGCCCGGTCCGCTGCACGCCGTGAAGTCGATGCCGCCGCCGCCCCCGCTGCCGCCCGGCCCGGTGCCGCCGGTCGCCCCGGCCGCGCCCTGTCCGCCCGCGCCACCGGCCCCGCCGGTGCCCGAGACGAACACCTCGCCGCCGCAGGCGGCCACGAGCACGAGACCGAGGGCCGGAAGCAAAGCGCGCTCTTGCATGATCACCCCGCTCGCCGTCACGGGCAGCCGACGATATGCGCGTCCGCACACGCCTCGAGCTGCCCGGGCGTATCCAAGCATGGCACGCAGGGAGTCCGCCAGCGACCGTCCGAGCCGCAGGTCGCGCGACACGCGAAGTCGTCGTCCCCGCCGGAGCCGTTCTTCCAGTAGTCGCAGACGGCGTCGGTCGTGGTGCACGGTGCGCCGTCCGGTGGGCCGGACAGCTGGTCGACCGCGCACGTCCCGACGCCCGCGGCGGCGTGGGCGTGCAGCCGCGCGTGGAGGTCGTCGTAGTCCTCGTCGGCGACGGTCGGGCCAGGCAAGGGGCAGGTCCCGTCGGAGCTCTCCGCGAAGAAGCGCTCGACCGAGCCGTCCGCGCGCTCGATCGCGATCTCCGCCATGCCGTAGTCCGCGCCACAGCTCGGATCCGCCACGAGCGCGATCGCGCCGAGGCGATCGGTCAAGACCGCGACGTCCGTCGGCGTCAGGTCGGTCGAGCCCGAGCGCGACGAGGCGCAGCCGGCGCCGAGGCAACCGCTGTCGAGCGCCCAGCCGAGCGTCCCCGTGCCGAGCACGACCCGATAGAGGTCGTCGGACGCGTTCGCGAGGCCGCTGCCGCACATGCCCGGCATGCCGCCGTAGCGGTGGACGGTCACCGCGACGTCCCCGGCCCGGAGGGCGAGCGGGCCGCGGCCGGCCGGCTCGTCACCGACGGACACGACGGCGCAGGCACCCCCGGCTGCGACGAGAAACGCAGCGCCGAGGACCCGGATCGCGCGTGAGTGGCTCATGGCCCGCACCCAGTGCACGGTACGTGCCATGCGCGTCGAGCCCGCAAGGGCGCGCAAGGGCGTGGCGACGCACGCGCCCGCTCATGCCCCTGGCACACCCGTGGCACAGCCTGTCGCGAGCCGCGAGACTCGTGCCCGAAGGGCGCAGGTCGAGGCTGGCCTACTCGCTCGCGAGCGCGTCCGCGTCCCGCTCGCCGTGGTGCGTGCTCGCCGAGACGACTCCGTCCCCAGCGCCGGCGACCTCGGCCGGCTCGGCCTCGGCGGGCGCCCGGACGGACGGCACCACGGGCTCGACGGGCTCGCCGCGCGCCTCGGTCCGCGGCCGACGCTCGTCGGCGTGGATGCGGCCGTCGCGCATGGTGACGACGCGCGGCATGCTCTGCGCGAAGGCGGTGTTGTGCGTCACGACGAGCAGCGTCGTCTTGTGCTCGCGATTGATCTTGAAGAAGAGCTCGTGGATCGACTGGCTCGTGGCCGAGTCGAGGTTGCCCGTGGGCTCGTCGGCGAGCAGGAGCTTCGGCGACAGCACGAGCGCCCGGGCGAGGGCCACGCGCTGCTGCTCGCCGCCCGACAGCTCACCGGGCCGGT
>JADLAB010000206.1 GCA_020848455.1 Polyangiaceae bacterium | reverse complement strand
GCGCAGGAGCGACATCGCCGCGCGCCGCGGCTCGACGGAGAGCGGGCTCGCGTCGTAGCTCACGTCGAGCGACTCGAGCTCCGAGATGCGCGCGTCGGCCACGTCGAGCGCCGTGTGGGCGATGTCGAGCGCGAGCGCCGAGCCCTGCTCCGCGAAGGCGTCGAGGCCGGCGCGCAGGGCCGCGTAGAGCTCGCGGTGCAGCCCCCCGTCGCCCAGATCGTCGACGATGGCGCGCGCGAGCGCGCTCAAGCCGTCGTCGACCTCAGGGCGCGCCAGGTTCTGGCGCAGGGCGGCGGCGCACAGGCTCGCGGCCTTTTCGCCGATGCCCGGCACCTCCTGGCGCAGCTCGACGAGGGCGTCGGCGATCGAGATGGGCGACAGGGCGGCGATGGCCTCGATGAGCTCGTCGGCGGCCTCGGGCTCGACCTCGGCGACGTCACCGAGGCCCCAGATCATCGCCGTGGTGATGCCGGGGTCGCGCCGCGGCAGCGGACTGTCGAGCAGATCGAGCGCGTCGGTGAGCCCCGTCTCGCGATCGACGGCGATGCGCGCGACGAGCGAGGTCGCGCCGCGGCGCCACTCGGTCGGCGACAGCTCGGGCTTGAGCAGCGCCCGCGTCTCCTCGGCGAAGTGGGGCAAGACGCCGCAGAGCAGGCCGCGCGCCACGGCCACGTGGCGCCACACCAGGGTCTCGCGGTCGGCGAGCAGCGTGTGCCAGGCGGCCGAGGTGATGTCGAAGGTCTCGGCGCGCGGCAGCAAGGTCTGCCGCCACGGCTGGAAGACGCCGCGGAAGATGCGCAGCGGGTGCTCGTCGCCGCCGGTGGCGCGGCGCGCCGCCTCGCGCGCGGCGTGCTCGATGAGGCGCGCCGCCAGGCGCCGCTCGGGCAAGGAGCCCTGGGCCGGCACCCCGACGTAGTCGCGTGCCAGCTCGCGCCGCATGAGGAAGGCGAGCGCCATGCGGTCGACCGCGGCGTTGCCCCGCAGCGCCATGCACAGCTCGACGCGCGTCCGGGCCGCCGCGTCCTGCAGCCCGCGCGTCGTGCCGAGCGCCATGCGCGACGCGAGCGCCGCGAAGGTCTCGGCGTTGCCCTGGTAGAGGTGGCTCAGCACCATGCGGCCCACGATGCGCCGCTCGCGCCCGAGGGGCAGGGCACCGGCGACCTCGTAGAGCGCGAGGGCGGCCGCCGCCGGCGCGAGGAAGCCGAGGTCGGCGAGCAGGCCGCTGTCCGACGCCACCGCCACCGCGCGCGCCAGCGCCTGCGGATCCACGCCGGCGAGCGCCAGCGGCCCCAGGCGCGCGTCGCCCACGCCGAGCGCCGCGAAGGCCTGCCGGAACGCTCCGCGGCGCGCCTCGGCATCCTCGATGCGAGGCAGCTCCAGGAGCCGCGCCAGTAGATCTTCGCGCATTCGCGCGGAGGATAGCGGCGTTCGGGGTCGGGCAAAAGCTCCGGGGCGGATTTCCGCGCGCGCGCCGCCGGAGAGCGCGGAGGCCGGCGCGCGCCGACCTTGCACGGCCTGCGCCCGCGTGCGACGCAGGGCGCATGGACGGCGCCGCGATCGACCTCCCGCGCCTGCGCGCTGCGTACGGTCACTTCCTGCGCCCCGGACGCATCCTGCTCACGGGCCACTCGCACCAGGCCTGGCCCGACGTCGCGCGCGCGGCGCCGCTCGCCGCCTTCGACGACGCGGCACGCTACTGCGACGACAAGTGGTCCGAGGCGGTGTTCCCGCTCGCCGCCGAGGTCGCGGGGCGGCTCGCGGCGCGGCTCGGCTTCGCGCCGACCGACCCCGTCACCTTCGGGCCGAACAGCCACACGCTCGTCTACGCGCTCCTCAGCGCCGTGCTCTCGCCCCGCGGCGGCGCCCCGCGCGGGGCCGGCGCCGAGCGTCCGCGCATCGTCACGACGACGGGTGAGTTCCACTCGCTCGACCGGCAGCTCCGCCGCCTCGCCGAGGACGGCGTGGACGTCGACTGGGTCGCCGCCGAGCCACGCGTCACCCTGACCGAGCGGCTGTTCGAGGCCGTCTCTCGCCCCGCGGCGCTGCTCGCCTTCTCGGCCGTGCTGTTCGAGGACGCGTGGATCGTCGAGTCGCTCGGCGAGCTCTGCGCCCGCGCGGTCGCCTCGGGGGCGCTCGTGCTCGTCGACGCCTACCATGCCTTCAACGTCGTGCCGCTCGACTGGGGGCCGGTCGCCGGCGCGCTGCACGTGGTCGCCGGCGGCTACAAGTACGGCGAGCTCGGCGAAGGCGTGTGCTTTCTGCGCTCGCCGCCGGGCTCGCCCCTGCGGCCCGCGTTCACCGGCTGGTATGCCGATTTTGCGGGCCTGGAGGGCGCGCGCGTGGCGGGAGCTCCGGTCGGCTACGGGCCGGGGGGCGCGCGCTTCGCGGGTGCGACCTTCGACCCCACCTCGCTCTACCGGGCGCGCGCCGTGCTCGACCACTTCGACGCCTTCGGTCTCGGCGTTGCCGAGCTGCGCGCCATCTCGGTGCGCCAGACGGCCCGCCTGGTCGCCGCCCTCGACCGCGCCGGGCTGCCGCTCGCGACGAGCCGCGAGCCCGCGCGGCGCGCGGGGTTCGTCGCCGTCCGGCCACCGCGGGCGAGCGAGGTCGTGCGCCGCCTGCGCGAGCGCGGGGTCTTCGTGGACGCGCGGGGCGAGCTCTTGCGGCTCGGTCCGGCACCCTACCTCACGGACGAGGAGCTCGACGCCGGGGTCGACGCCCTCGCGGAGACGGTTCGGGCGCTCGGGTGACGCGCGCGGCGCGGCGGTTGCCCGCTCCGCTCGGCTCGGCAAGACTGCCGCCATGCGTCCCTGGCCCTCGACCGCGCTCGCGCTCGTGCTCGCCGCGTGCAGCACCGATCCGGCCGAGCCGCAGGCGCCCGAGGCGCCACCCACCGCGGCGCCGAGCGCGAGCGCTCCGCGCGGTCGCGCGGGCTTCGTCCTGCCGGACGAGGTCGCGCCCAACTCGAACCCCCTGAAGCTGCCGCCCCCGCGCGGTGGCCTCCCCAAGGCCGAGAAGGTCTTCGCCGTCACCGAGCGGGCGCTCCGGGGCGCGGCGCTCGGCAAGGTGATGCCGCTCGAGCGCGTCCACGTCGACTCGGTCGAGGGCGGCGACCTCGTGGTGCGCGTGCCCGGCTCCTATCCCTATCGCGTGCACCCGGCCTACTGCATCGCTCTGCCCGAGGGCCGACCGCGTCACGGGCGCCCCGTGCTCGTCGCCCACCGCGGCAGGCTGCGCCAAGGGGTCGTGACCTCGCTCGGTCTGAAGCAGCTCGGCGTGCGCTTCGTCGACGACGGGGACAACCGCGGCGAGCAGGCGGTCGACGTCGAGGACGTGGCGCCGGCCGGCCCCGGCCTCGCACCCGGCAACCGCGCGGTCTTTCGCGATCCGAAGGACGGAGCCTGGCGGCACGTGCTGCTCGTGTCGTCCGCGGACTACGCGGACGGCAAGCGCCGCTGGCTCGCGCTCGACTACGGGTCGGTGGCGTTGCAGGTGGACGAGGCGGTGCTGCGGCCGCTGCCTCTCGACCTCAAGCTGAAGGTGGGCGCGCAGGTGTGGGTGCCGGAGAACGGCCGCATGCAGCCCGGCGAGGTGCGAGAGCTCCAGGCTCCCGGGCTCGTGCTCGTCAAGCGCCCGATCATCGGCGGCCTGTCCTGGGTGGGTCCAGGCTGGGTGATGCTGCCGCCCGCGACCTGAGCCGTTGCGGCCCCCCCGGCCGGGCATGCTAGAGACGTCGGCGTGCGCGCCTTCGGAGCGGGCGCGCGTCGGGGCTCGGACGATGGGTTTGCGCGAAACGGTGGCGTGGATCGGACAGTGGGGGATCTTCACGCGGCGCGACATGGGCGCCCGTCAGGCGCTGCGCTGGCTCGGGCAGTGGGGGCCCTTCGGGGCGCGCACGGTGGCCTACGGCGCCTGCTCGCTCGCGCTCGGTCCGCTCACCCCGGACCGACGCGCGAGCCTCTGGGCGATGCGCCGCTGGAGCGAGTCGAGCCTGCGTGGTCTCGGGATTCGCGTCGAGCCGAGCGGCCTCGAGCACGTGCCGCCGCACGGCGGCTTCGTCTACGCCGCGAACCACCAGAGCCAGCTCGACATCTTGGTGCTCGGCGCCGCGCTGCCGGGCGACTTCAAGTGGGCGGCCAAGCGCCAGCTGATGCACGTGCCGTTCCTCGGCTGGCACCTGCGGCTCGCGGGTCACGTCCCGGTGGACCGGCAGAGCGGTCCGGCGGCCGCGGCCCGCACCACCGCCGCCTTCGAGCGCACCCTGCGCCATGGCAAGCCCCTGCTCGTGTTCCCGGAGGGAACGCGGAGCACGGACGGCGAGCTCCGTCCCTTCAAGAACGGCGGGTTCCTCGCGGCCGTGCGCGCCGGGGCTCCGATCGTGCCCGTCGTCGTCGACGGCACCTTCGACCTCATGCCCAAGGGCGCGGTCGACGCCGCGGGGGGCCGCAGCACCGCGCGCGTCGTCTGCGTGCGGGTCGGCCCGACCGTGCGGGCGTCGACCGGGCCGGACGAGCGCGCCCGGGTCGAGGAGCTCCGCGACCGCACGCGCGGCGCCATGCTCGACCTGCTCCGCGACCTGCGCGGGCGGCCGAGCGCGCCCGAGCGGCGGCGCGGCGTGCCTGTGCGCCCGTTCGGCGCGTCGGCGTCCGAGGGCGAGTAGGCGGTCGCGTCGACGGGCGCGAGGCCCGAGCCTCGACTTGGCGAAGGCGCTTGCAGCGGCCGGCGCGTTCGGCTCATCTTCGCGCCGATGCCGAAGCCGAATCCCAAGGTCCTGCTGCGCACCGCTGCCGCCTACCTCAAGACGCATCCGGAGGAGATCGCGCGCGCGGTCAAGGGTGCCTTCGGCCTGCGCTTCGGGCTGCCCCTCGACGCGCTCCGCTACATGGTGCGCGAGTTCGCGCAGGGTCCGAAGGCCCCGCAGGACGTGCTCATCGAGGCCGCGCCGCCGGGCCTGCGGCTCGGTGCCACCGTCAAGCAGATGGGCACGACGATGCGCGCGACGCTCGTGCTGTTCGTCGAGGAGCTGCACGTCACGACCGAGCAGGCGCGCATCACGCTGCGCATCGCGGACATGAAGCTCGAGGTCCTCGACGGCAAGGACACACCGCTCGCGGGGCTGATCCTGAGCGGCGCGCTCGACCTGTCCAAGCCCGGCAACCTCGTCGCCTACATGCCCAAGCGCCCCGACATGCTGGTCGAGGCCAAGGACGACCGCGTCACGATCGACCTCATGAAGGTGCCGAAGCTCGCCGGCAACGCCAAGGTGCGGCGCTGGATCGGCGTCATCACGCCGGTCCTCGGGGTGCGTGCGGTGAGCACGCGCGACGACCATCTCGACGTGTCGCTGCGCGCGTCACCGTCGGGCATCGCCGAGGCGCTGGCCGCCGCCCGCACGCCGTGAGGCCGGCTCCGCGCAAACCCCGACCGCGGGCACCGCGAGTGATGGGCTCCCCGACGCTCCCTGCCGCAGGCTGCTAGCGGGGAGCGCACCCCATGTCGCTGTCGCCCGACGGAGCCCCGCGCGCGCTCGACTTCGAGCTGCTCGCCGAGATCGCCGTCGGCGCGACCGCCCGCATCGAGCTCTGCCGCGTCACCACCGGGGCACGCACGGGCGAGCTCGTCGCCGTCAAGCGGCTGCACGCCTACATCGCCGAGGATCCGCAGTTCCTCGACATGTTCCGCGACGAGGTCTGGATGACCGCGGCGCTCAAGCACCGGCACGTGGTCGAGGTGCTCGGCTGGGGGCAGGACGCCGAGGGACCCTACCTGGCGGTCGAGTGCGTACGCGGCGTCTCGCTCGCGCGCCTCATGAAGACCGTGTTCGACACGGGCGAGGTGTTCAGCGAGCGCATGGTCGTGTTCCTCGGCGCCTGCATCTGCGAGGGGCTCGCTGCGGCGCACGCGGCGCGTTCCGCCGCGGGCGAGCTCCTCCACCTCGTGCACCGGGACCTCACCCCGGGCAACGTGCTGCTCGGCTTCGACGGCGAGGTGAAGATCACCGACTTCGGCCTCGCCAAGGCGAAGTCGCGCCTCACCAAGACCCTCACGGGGCTGCTCAAGGGCCAGCCGCAGTTCATGTCGCCCGAGCAGGTGCGCTCCGAGCCGCTCGACGCGCGCTCGGACATCTTCGCGCTCGGCGTGCTCTTGTTCGAGCTGTTCGCGGGCCGCGGGCCCTGGAACGCCACGAACGAGCTCGACGTGATGCGCGCCATCACCGAGCGCGCTCCTGTCGACCTGCGCACGCTGCGCCCCAAGATCGACCGGGCGCTCGCGGAGGTCGTCGCGCGCTGTCTCGAGAAGCGCCCCGACAAGCGCTTCCAGAGCGCCTCGGAGCTCGGCGCGCGTCTCGACCAGTGGCTCGCGGCGCACGGCTACCGCGAGGACAACCAGGAGTCGCTGTCGCGCTTCGTGCGCCGCAACGCCATGCGCCAGATGCGCTGGTTCGAGCGCGCCGTGGGCGGCGAGTTCGTCGAGCAGGCGCGCGAAGAGCGCCGCGCCGACCGCGCCCGCGGCGGGCCCGCCGAGCCGCGCGATCACACCCACGAGGACGAGTCGATCGAGCAACCGCCGCCCGAGGACTCCGACTGGGGCGCCGAGGACGGGCCCACGCTCATCAAGAAGTCGCAGAGCGCCCGCGCGATGATCGACGCCCTGCGCAGCAAGGGGCGAGGCGGCGGAGCGGGAGCGCAGGGCGACGCGCGCCCTTCGAGCAAGGCAGCGACGCGCGACACTGCGGCCGGGAACGCGGCGACGAACGCGGCGAGGCCGGCCGTGGCCGGCGAGCAGAAGAGCGAGCGCGGGGAGGACGAGACGCGCCCCGTGGGGCGCGCGGCGGTCGCGCGCGCGCTCGCGAAGCTCACCGAGGGCCGCCCGACCGGGGCCGTCGTGCCGCCCGCGACCCCATCCGACGCCGATGACACCGCTCGCCGCCGCGCGGTCACGGCTGCCGCCGGCGCGTCGCGACCGGGCGTCATCGCGCCTCCCGACCCGGACGCCCCGCCCGTGCCGTCGGTGCGCCCGCCGCCGCCGGGCATGGCGGCCGGCTCCCCGTCGGCCGCGCCCCCGTCCGTGCAGCCGAGCGCGGCCCGTGGTCCCGACCCCCAGCCCCCCACGACGAGTGCCGCCCAGGGCGTCGGCGGCGAGGAGTCGCAGCGCGCACCCGCGCGGGTCGCCCCCGGCGTCTCCGTGCTCGACACCCAGCGCAGCGCGGCACCGCTCGGCCCCGGCTCCCAGGGTGTCGCTCCCGCCGCCCCCGCGCCCGTCGTCGCCGACGTCACGGCGAGCCGGGGAGGCGCGGCACCCACCGTGCCGGAGGGTGCCGGTAGGCTGCTCGCCGACGCGCGCCAGCTGCTCGGCG
The DNA here is from genome assembly GCA_020848455.1 of Polyangiaceae bacterium. Lineage (GTDB taxonomy): Bacteria > Myxococcota_A > Polyangia > Polyangiales > Polyangiaceae > JACRDA01. Next base: position 32,838 of record JADLAB010000206.1, on the reverse strand, counting down.
CCGCGGCGGACGCCGCCGGGAGCGCGCGGCGCGCGGCCGACGCGGCCGAGGCCGCCGCGGAGGCCGTGAGCGTCGCGTGCGAGGCGGTGCTGCTCGCCTCGCGCGGCGACCGGCTCGCCGCTCTCGAGAAGCTCGCCGCGGCGCAGGCGCAGATCGACGTACTCCGGCGCGGCGAGGTCCCCGCTCGTCCGGTGCGCCCCGAGCCCGTGAGCCCGGCGCTCCTGCCGGCTGCCGATCGTGCCGAGCTCCGGGTGCGCGGGCTCGCGGCCCATCCCCGCGCCGGCTGGCTGCTCGTCGCGGCGCTCGGGCTCGGGCTGCTCGCCCTGCTGCTCGCGCTCGTGAAGTAGCAGAAGCCTCAGGGCCAGAGCTGCGTCGGCAGCCCGTGGTTGTGCGCGATCGCGAGCGTGTCCATGAGGAGCGCCACCGAGACGTGCACGAGAAAGCCGAAGTAGATGCTGCGCGTCTTCATGGCGAGTGAGCCGAGCGCCACGCCCGCCACCATGGCGCCGCATGCCTCGAAGAACGGCTTGCCGAAGTGGATCATCACGTACGGCACGCACATCGCGAAGATGGCACCGCTGCCGAGGCTCCGGCGCAGCGGCGCCAGCAGAAGCCCGCGGAAGAAGAACTCGAGCGCGAAGAACTGCGCGAAGTACAGGGCCTCCCAGCTGAGGAAGTCGAACCACGAGCGCGAGCACTGCTTGTAGAAGGGGTAGTAGTTCTTGAACTCCGGCAAGTAGGAGACGGCGATGACGAAGGGCACCACGACGGCGAGGCAAGCGCCGTAGATCCAGGCGTGGCGCGTGAAGCCACGCAGCCGCAGCCCGAGGTCGAGCACGCTGTCCTTGGGGAAGAGCGCCTTGTACGCCGTGACCGGCACCACGAAGTAGCCGAGCACGCGGGTGAGCGACCACCAGCCGAAGCTGTAGAGCTCGCCGTAGCGCGACACGCTGACGAGACCCTTGCCTCCCGAGGCCCGCTCGAGCTCGCGCAGCCACGGCTCGACGTCGTACATGTAGAAGCGCAGGCTGCCGTAGTACTCCTGCAACGTGAGACACAGGGCGGCGATCGCGAAGAGCGCCGCCGGCCGCCGGTCGAAGCCGGCGCTCGCGGCCAGGCGCTCGCGCTCGGCGAGCGCCTCGGCGTCGATCTCGCGCCATGTGGTCCGGAAGAAGCGCCACAGGACCGGCGCCACGGCGAAGTAGGCCAGGATCGGCAGCAGGATCGCGACGATCGTGCCGGAGAGACCGCCCCAGAGCGACAGTCCCGGCGCCGCGGCGCTCCCGACGAGCGGCGTCATGCGCGACTTCGACTCCGGCTCACGCGCCCGGCGCGGCGAGCGCTGCGCCGCGCTCGAGGCGCTCGAGCGTGCGCTCGCGCCCGAGCAGGGCCATCACCTCGTAGAGGCCCGGCGAGGCGGCGCGCCCGGTGACGGCGACGCGCGCCGGCTGGGCGACCTCGCCCATCGGCGCACCGCTGTCGGCGAGGTACGCCTTCGCCACGCGCTCGATCTCGGCCGTGGTGAAGGACTCGAGCTCGGCCAGGCGCGCCGCGAGGGCGCGCAGGTGAGGCGCCCGCTCGGGCAGGAGGAATTTCTTCTGCGCCTTCTCGTCCATGGCGGGCGGGTCGCGGAACACCCAGTCGAGCCAGTCCGCTGCGGAGGCGAGCGTCTCGGCGCGCTGCCGGATGAGCGGGATCGCGCGCAGGCAGAGCTCGCGGTCCCGGACCTCGAGCCCGCGCGCCTCCAGGAAGGGCGTGACGAGCTCGACGTAGCGCGCATCGCTCGTGAGCTCGGGGCGCTTCAGGTGCTCGAACGCGATGGCACCGAGCTTCTTCAGGTCGAACTTCCCGTCGCCGCGTCCGCAGCGCTCCCAGTCGAACTTCGCCACGAGGTCGGCGACCGAGAACACCTCCTCGTCGCCGAAGGACCAGCCGAAGCGCACGAGGTAGTTCAAGAGGGCGGTCGCCGGCACGCCGCGGTCGCGGTACTCGGCCACGCTCACCGCGCCGTGGCGCTTGCTCAGCTTCTGGCCGTCCTGCGCCAGCATCATCGGCAGGTGGGCGAACGAGGGCGGTGTCCGTCCGAGCGCCGCGTAGAGCAGCAGCTGGAGCGGCGTGTTGATCATGTGGTCGCGGCCGCGGGCCACGAGCGTGATGCCCATCGTGAGGTCTTCGACCACGCAGCCGAAGTTGTAGAGCGGGATGCCGTCCGAGCGCACCAGCACGACGTCTTGCTGCGCGCTGTTCGGCGTCGTGACTTCGCCGAAGACGAGATCGCGGTACACGACCGCGCCGTCGCTCGGGGCGCGCAAGCGCACCACGCTCGGTCGGTCGGGCGCGCTCTTCCTGTCGCGGCAGGTGCCCGGGTAGCGAAACTGCTGCTTCGGGTCGTTCTTCTTCAGGGCCTCGCGCGCCGCGTCGAGCTCCTCCTTCGTGCAGTAGCAGCGGTAGGCCGCGCCCGCGGCGATGAGCTTGTCGGCGTACTCGCGGTACAGCGGGAGCCGCTCCATCTGCCGGTACGGCCCGAAGGCGCCCCCCGTGTCGGGCCCCTCGTCCCAGTCGAGACCGAGCCAGCGCAGATCGCGCAGGATGATGGCCTCGTTCTCGGGGGTACTGCGCTCGCGATCCGTGTCCTCGATGCGCAGCACGAACGTCCCCCCGGTCTTGCGCGCCCAGAGCCAGTTGAAGAGCGCGGTGCGCACCCCGCCGATGTGGAGCATGCCGGTCGGGGAGGGCGCGAAGCGGAGCCGAGGTTGCGGCATGTCGGGGCGAATAGCGTGGGCGCGACCCGTCGTCGAGGGGCGCGGCGTGCGCCGAGCGCTCCGGCGCGCGTGCCAGGGCGCTCGTGAGCCCGGATTTGGCGCGGGCGCTTCCGGCGTCGTAGGCTGACGGCAAGTCCATGCGTGCACGCCGTCTGCGACCGCTCTTCGTGGTGCTCGGCGCGGGCTCGTTGCTCGCGCTCGCTCCGCTCGCCGCGCGCGCCGACATCTACAGCTTCACGGACGCCGAGGGCGTCGTGCACTTCACGAACCGCCCCGGCGGCGACACGCGCTACAAGCTCTACGCGCGCACGGCGCCTGCGAAGCGCAGGAAGAGTCGACCCGCCGCCGAGCCCTCGGCGCCGAGCGACCGCACGGTCGAGCGCTTCACGCGCTTCGACGCCACCATCCGTCAGGCCGCGACGCTCTACCAGATCCCGGAGGCGTTGATCCGCGCGGTCATGAAGGTCGAGAGCGACTACGACCCACGTGCCGTCTCCCACGCCGGCGCGTGCGGCCTGATGCAGCTCATGCCCCAGACGGCCGGGCGCATGCAGGTCCGCGACATCTTCGATCCGCAGCAGAACATCCTCGGCGGCACGCGCTACCTCCGCATCCTGGCCAACACCTTCAACGGCGACCTCGAGCTCACCATCGCCGGCTACAACGCCGGCGAGGGGGCGGTCACGCGCTACGGTGGCATCCCGCCCTACGAGGAGACGCAGGACTACGTGCTCAGGGTGCTGCACTACTACCACCGCTACCGGACGGTCCCCGACGTGATGGCGGCCTCGAGCTCCCCGGTGCCGGGCTACTGAGCTCGCGCCGCGCGCAGCTCAGGCCTTGGGGCTGCGCCGGGGCTGGCGCGGCGCGCGGGGAGGCGCCTCGCGCGCCGGGGGCGTCGGCGCCGGCACCGCACCGGCCACGGGGGCGTCGGCGTAGGCCGCGACGGCGCGCCCGAGCTCCTCGAGCACGCGGGTGCGCAGCTCGGGCGGCTCGACGACGCGCGCCAGGGCACCGAAGCCGAGCACCCACGTCGTGAGCTCCGCCAGCCCGCCCATGCGCAGGTGCAGGCGCACGCCCCCGCCGCCGAGCGGCTCGACGCGCTGCGACGGGTGCAGCTGGCGCGAGCGCACGTAGTCGGCCACGCGCGGGTCGAAGTCGATCGCGACGACGTGCTCCTCACGCGCCCGCCACAGCCCGAACTGCCCCTGGCAGTAGCTCTCGAGCGAGAAGCGGCGCGGCAGCTCGAAAGGGGGGTCGTCCGTCGGTGCCACGTCGCGCATGCGGTCGAGCGCGAGGGCCTGCACCTCGCCCGCTGCGACGTTGCGGCCGAGGCAGAACACCTCGTCCTTGTAGAGCACCATCGCGTACGGATGCACGACGAGCCGCTCGAGCGTGCCGTCCTCCGCGCGGGGGTAGCGGCAGCCGAGCGGGCGGTTGTTGGCCACCGCCTGGAAGAGCTCGTCGACGGCGTCGACCCGGTCGCCGTAGTCCTTCGGCGCGAACGGCACGTACAGGAAGCGGTCCTCGAGCCGGGCATCGCCGAGCCCGGCGTTGGGTCCCCGCCCCGGCAGGCGCGCGACGCCGAGCAGGCGCTGCACCACGAGGTCGATCTCCTCGTAGAGCGAGGAGCCGCGCAGCGGCTCGAACAGTCGGCGCGCCCCGAGCAGGGCGTACGCCTGCGTGCGACGCAGCGCGACCCGCCGCGGCATCTCGGAGGGCGCGACGCGCCACCGCGTGGGGCCACCGCCGCGCTCCCGCGTCGGCTCGATCTCGAGGTCGCGGCGCACCTCGGACAGGTAGCGACGCATCGAGCGGGGCGTGACGCGCAGGCGCTCGCTGAGCTCGTAGAGCGTGAGCCCCTTCGGGTGCTGGAGGAGCAGCTGGCGCATGACGTCGATGCGTCGGTGCTGGGTGAACTTGCCTCCGGGGCGGCCCGGCAGGTTGCCGCGCAGGCTCGGCCGGTCGGGCGGCACCCGGCTCGGCCGGTCGGGCGGCACCCGGCTCGGCCGGTCGGGCGGCACCCGCTCGCCGAACGGCTCGACGGGCCGCTGACTCGCGGGCCCGTTCTCGGGGGCGCGCGCGGCTGGCCACGCGATCCGCGCGCCCGGACGCGCGCTCGCGGGCGGCGGCGCCTGCACGTCCTCGACGTCTCGCCGCGCCCCGACTCCGGCACGCCGCCCCTGCGGTCCGCGTGGCGACGGCATGCGCCTTCATGTCACGAGGCGCGCCGAGGGTCGAGCCCGCCGTCGCGAGCCGCCCCCGATCCCGCCCCAGTGCGGCGGTCTCGTGCGGCGCAAGAACCTTGCCCGCCGTACGAGCGGCCACCCGGCCGACCTCGCGGGCGAGCCGTCCGCGGGCCTTTGTGGTATTCGCCGCCAGGCCGGGCTGCGGTGCCGCCCGCGGCAGGCGGGTGCGCGCGCCGTGAAGCTCGCTTGGGTGTTTCCGGGTCAAGGGTCGCAGGTGGTCGGGATGGGCAAGGCGGTCGCCGACGCCTACCCCGCCGCGCGCGCCGTGTTCGCGGAGGCCGACCGCGCGCTCGGCGAGCCCCTCTCGCGCCTGTGCTTCGAGGGCCCCATCGAGGAGCTCACCCTCACGCGCAACACCCAGCCTGCGCTCGTGACCGCGAGCGCGGCGATCCTGGCCGCCCTGCGCGAGCGGCTACCGGCGCTGCCGGCGCCGGTGTGCGCTGCCGGGCACTCGCTCGGCGAGTACAGCGCCCTCTGCGCCGCCGGGTCGCTCGACCTCGGGGACGCGGTCCGCCTGTGTCGCCGCCGCGGCGAGGCGATGCAGGGGGCCGTCCCCGAGGGACTCGGCGCGATGGGAGCGGTCATGGGCGTCGACCCCACGACGCTGGCGGCGCTCTGCGCCGAGGCGGCCGAGGGGGAGATCGTGAGCCCGGCGAACTTCAACGCGCCCGGTCAGGTGGTCATCGCCGGCCACGCGGGCGCGGTCGCCCGTGCCGCCGAGCTCGTCAAGGCGCGCGGCGGCAAGCTCATCCCGCTCAAGGTGAGCGCCCCGTTCCACTGTGCACTGATGGCGCCGGTCCGCGAGGTGATGCGCCGCGCCCTCGCCGAGACCGCCGTGCGCGCCCCGGCATTCCCCGTCATCGCCAACGTGGACGCTGCGCCCGTCGCGTCGCCCGCCGACGTGCGCGACCGGCTCGAACGACAGGTGGACAGCGCCGTCGAGTGGCAGCGCTCCGTCGAGCACATGCGCGCCGAGGGCGTGACGCACGTGCTCGAGATCGGGCCCGGCAAGGTCCTCGCCGGGCTCGTGCGCCGCACGGCCAAGGAGCTCGAGACCCTGAGTCTGTCCGAGCCTGCGGATCTGGAAAAAGTAAGTCAATTCATTGGCGCATGAGGTAGAAGCGAATGTTCGACCTGAACGGCAAGATCGCCCTCGTGACCGGTGGCTCGCGCGGCATCGGCCGCGCCGTGGCCGAGGCGCTCGCGGAGCGCGGAGCCCACGTGGTGGTCGGCTACGTGCGCGGCGAGGACCAGGCGCGCGACGTCGTCGCCGGCATCGCCGCCCGTGGCGGCAAGGCGGAGATCGTCGGCTTCGACGTCTCCGACATGACGCGCGCCGAGGAAGCGGTGACCGGCATCGCCAAGCGGCTCGGTCGCCTCGACATCCTGGTCGCGAACGCCGGCATCGCGATCGACGCTCTGCTCCTGCGCGTGAAGGAAGAGGACCTCGACCAGGTCTTCTCGGTCAACGTGAAGGGTGCGCTCGGCTGTGCGCGCGGCGCCATCAAGGCCATGATCCGGGCCCGCCAAGGGCGCGTGATCTTCCTGTCGAGCGTGGTCGGAGAGACCGGCAACGCGGGCCAGGCCGCGTACTCGGCCTCGAAGGCCGCGATCATCGGGCTCAGCAAGACGCTCGCCCGTGAGTACGCGAGCCGTAACGTAACCGTGAACGCCGTCGCGCCCGGATTCATCGACACCGACATGACTCGCGCCATCCACGACACGGCGCGCGCCGAGCTCCTGAAGGGCATCCCCCTCGGGCGGGTGGGCAGCGCTGCCGACGTCGCCGCGGCCGTCGTGTACCTGGCCTCGGACGAGGCCGCCTACGTCACCGGCCAGGTCCTGCGCGTGAACGGCGGCATGTACGCCTGAGCGCAAGGCGCGGTCGGCCTGCGAGCACGAGCCCGTGCCCGGGTCCCCGGGCCGGCGGCGCAAGATGATGGCAACCCGCCGCACGATGGGCTAGTGAGGGTTACTTTTTTTCGTGGGAGGACGCTCCATGGCGGAAGGTCGGGACATTGAGGCCGAGGTCAAGCGCATCATCACCGAGCAGCTCGACGTCGGCGAGAAGGACATCACCCCGGAGTCGACGTTCATCGACGACCTCGGCGCCGACTCGCTCGGCTTGGTGGAGCTGGTGCTCGCCTTCGAGGAAGCCTTCGAGATCGACGTTCCAGACGAGGACACCGAGAAGCTCCGCACCGTCCAGGACGCCATCGACTACATCAAGAAGCACGCCAAGAACTGAGCTTTCTCGACGAGTTGCGCTGCGCTGCGGGGCTCGAGGCGGCGACGCGCGTGGGGTCGTCGGGGCCTGCGGAGTGGAACAGTGGAACGCGTGGTGGTGACCGGCATCGGCATGCTCTCGCCCTGTGGACACGGGGCGCGCGAGTCCTGGCACGCCGTGCTCGAGGGCCACAGCGGGGTCGGGCCCATCAGCCAGTTCGACGCGGCGGCCTATCCGGTGCGCATCGCCGGTGAGGTCAAGGGATTCGACCCCTTGGCCTACATGGGCAAGGCCAGGGTGAAGGAGATGGGGCGCTTCGCCCAGCTCTCCATCGCCGCCTCTCAGAAGTGCCTCGCGGACTCGGGGCTCGAGCTCACCGACGAGCTGCGCGACCAGTGCGGCACCTTCATCGGCGTCGGGCTCGGCGGCATCGAGTTCCTCTACAAGCACGCCGTCACCCTGAACGACAAGGGGCCGAGCAAGGTCAGCCCGTACTTCATCCCCTGCGTCATCGGCAACCTGGCGGCCGGGCAGGTGGCCATCGACCTCGGTCTTCGCGGCCCGAGCTACTGCACGACGAGCGCCTGCGCTTCGAGCGCCCACGCCATCGGCGACGCCTGCGACTGGATCCGCCTCGGCCGCACGCCCGTCATGCTGGCGGGTGGCGCCGAGGCCACGATCACGGGCCTCGGCATCGCCGGGTTCGCCGCCATGTTCGCCCTGTCGCGCCGCAACGACGAGCCGGCGAAGGCGAGCCGGCCCTGGGACCGGGACCGCGACGGCTTCGTGTGCGCCGAGGGAGCCGTGTCGCTGCTGCTCGAGTCGCTGACCCACGCCCGTGCCCGGGGCGCGCGCATCTACGCCGAGGTGACCGGCTACGGGGCCAGCTGCGACGCCTACCACGTCACGAAGCCGAGCGGAGAGGGCGCCGTGAAGGCCATGCGCCAGGCGCTCGGCGACGCGCGCCTCGATCCGACCGATGTCGACTACGTCAACGCCCACGGCACCTCCACGCCGCAGGGCGACCTCGAGGAGGCCAAGGCCGTCCAGACGCTGTTCGGTGACCACGCCCTGTCCGGCAGGCTCTGGATGAGCTCCACCAAGGGCGCGACCGGGCACCTGCTCGGGGCTGCGGGCGCCATCGAGGCGGCGTTCTGCGCCCTCGCGCTCGCCGACGGCAAGGTGCCTCCCACCCTCAACCTCGAGAACCAGGATCCCGAGGTGTTGGTCGATTGCGTGCCGCACACGGCGCGCGACCGACCGCTGCGACATGCGATGAGCAACTCCTTCGGTTTCGGGGGCACGAACGCGACGCTCGTCTTGTCTCGATACGAGGGATAGCGGCGGGCCATGAGCGACAAAGCCTTCGACCAGCAGATGATGCGCAAGGCGCTCGAGCGAGCGCGGCGGGCGCGTCCGTCACCCAACCCCCCGGTGGGGGCGGTGGTGGTGGACGCCGACGGCCAGCTGGTCGCGGCTGCTCACCACCTCGAGGCGGGCACCCCGCACGCCGAGATGGCGGCGCTGCAGGAGGCGCGCGACGCTGCCCGCGGCGGCACGCTCTACGTCACGCTCGAGCCCTGCAACCACGAGGGCCGCACACCGCCCTGCGTCGACGCCATTCTCGCTTCCGGCGTCACGCGCGTCGTCGTGGGCTGCCTCGACCCGAACCCGCACGTCGCGGGCGGCGGCGCGGAGCGGCTCCGGGCCGCCGGGATCACGGTCGACATCGGTGTCGCGGCCGTCGAGTCCCGGACGCTCATCGCCCCCTGGGCGAAGTTCATCACGACGGGCATGCCCCACGTGGCGCTCAAGCTGGCGCTGTCGCTCGACGGGCGCATCGCGTCGCGCAGCGGTGCGTCGAAGTGGGTGACCGGGCCCGAGGCGCGCGCCAAGGTGCAGGAGCTCCGGGCGCGGTGCGACGCCGTGGCGGTCGGCATCGGTACGGCCGTGCAGGACGACCCGCGGCTCACGGTACGCGATCGCACGCTCCTGCCCGAGGGCAAGAACCCGGTACGCATCGTGCTCGACAGCCAGCTGCGCCTGCCGCTCGGCTCGCGGCTCGTGACAACTGCGCCCCAGGTACCCACCTGGGTGCTCACGACCGAGCAGGGAAGCCCCGAGGCCGAGGCGGCGCTCGTCGATGCCGGCTGCACGGTGATGCGCGTGGCGGCGAGCGCCGAGGGGCGCGTCGACGTCCCCGCTGCCCTGCGCGCGATCGCCGAGCGGGGCGTGGTCTCGGCGCTCTTCGAGGGCGGCGCCGAGCTCATCGGCAGTCTCCTCGCCGGACAGCTCGCCGACGAGCTCCACGCCTTCGTGGCGCCGCTGCTGCTCGGACCGCGCGGTCGCTCGGGGGTGGTCGACTGGGCCGGCCCCGAGACGCCCGCCGAGGCCCCCCGCATCGACAGCCCGAGCTGGGAAGTGTGCGGCCAGGACGCCTACGCCTTCGGCGTCATCCACTACCCGGACCGCGAGTCCCAGAGCTGACGAACGCGCTGCCTGCGCTCGCCCGAGCGTCGCCGCGCCAGAGCGTCAGTCCTCGCGCCGCAGCATCTTGCGGTGCACGATGCGTCGCTTGATGGGCCCGAGGTGGTCGATCATGAGCACGCCGTCGAGGTGGTCGTGCTCGTGCTGGATGGCGACGGCCAGCAGGCCGTCCGCCTCGAGCTCGAAGCGCTTGCCCTCGATGTCGGTGGCGCGCACGACGACCCGTGCCGCCCGCTCCACGTCCTCGGAGACCTTGGGAAAGGAGAGGCAGCCCTCGCGGAACACCTGCGTGCCCTCGCGCGCGGCGATCTCCGGGTTGATGAAGACGTGCAGGTCGCTCGGCTCGTCGTCACCGGCCACATCCACGAGAAAGACGCGGTGTAGCTCGCCGATCTGCGGCGCGGCCAGCCCGACGCCGGGCGCCGCGTACATCGTCTCGGCCATGTCGTCGACGAGGCGGCGGATCTCCGGGGTGATGGTCGCGACGGGCTCGGCCTTCTGGCGGAGGCGGGGGTCGGGGTAGTGCAGGATGCTGCGGATGGCCATGGCAGACGAGAACGATGCGAGCTGCGGAGGTACGACCGCTCGATGACGATACGTTACTTATGCGACCGATGCCCGAAAAGTCCAGAGGGTAGGCGCAGCGGCCCCCTCAGCCAGAGGGGTGGCGACGGAAGATCGAGGTGTCCATCGGCATCCCGCGCCCAGCGAGCTCCTCCACGATGCTCGGAATCGCGCCCGATGCGACGAACGAGCCCTCGATCGAGCCTCCCGCTGCCGTGCGGTGGTAGCTGAAGCTGAAGATGTCGGTGATGTGGATCCCGCCCGCGACCGCGGCGCGGAGCTCCGCGAGCCGCAGCACCCGCAGGCGCCCGTCTCGCAGCCGGGCCACCTCGAGGACGATGTCGAAGGCCGACAGCAGTCGCTCGCGCGCCGCCTCGGTGCTGCCGCCCGCCGTGCAGCTCGCCAGGTCGGCGCTGAGCCGCGCGATCGCCTGGCGCAGCGTCGGCGCGGACGCGCGCAGGATCACGCCCTCGAGCCCCTCGGCCACCGCGTCGACGAGGACGCCGATCTCGGGGGCCGTCAGGGCGGGCACAACGAGGTGGGCCGGGCCGAGTCGACAGGCGATCTCGAGCGCGCGCAGCCGCTCGGCGGCCGAGCGGCCCATCTCGATCGAGGCTGCCGGGGCAGGGGGTACTTGCCGCCCGTCGAGAAGCCAGACGACGCGCCCTCCGGACGCGGTCGCGCCGTCGGCGAGCGCGCCGAGCAGCTCCTCGGCACCCGCCCCCGGAGCGCTCGTGACGAGCAGGTTGGCGCGCGCCATGGCGGCGTGACCGAGCAGGGTCGCCATGCCGCGCGAGATGGCCCCGCTGCGCACGAGGCCGTTCAGCGTGCCCTCGCAGCGCAGGGCCTTGCGCAAGGAGACGAGGTGTCCGGTCGGCGACGCAGGCGGCCGCACGACGCAGAGCTCGACGCCGGTGTCGAGCAGGACGTGCAGGCTCGTCTCGCGCGGGTCGAGCGTCACCCCGCTGCGGGCCGCGAGCCGGTCGAGCGCCCGCGCGAGCGCGCGGTCGCTCGAGAAGCCGAGCCCCCGGTGGAGCGTGCGCCGGCCGCGTCGCACCACGCTGATCTCGGTGCCGAGCACGTGGAGCTCGGACACGCTCGCATCCTCGAGGAGCGCCGCGAGCGGCCCCAGGTCGAGGAGCTCCCGGCGCGCCGCGTCGCGCAGGGCACCGAGGTCGATCTCCCCCCCGGCCGCCTGAGCGACGCGGGCCGCTTCGGTCTCGAGCGCGGCCACCCGCTCGGCCTCGGGCGCCGTGCTGTCGTCGCTCCACGCTCCGGTCCCCTCGAGCGCCGCGACGAGCTCGGTAAGGCAGCGCTGCAGCAGGGCGAGTCGGTCGCCATCGGGCTGCGGACTGGAGCTCGAGTGCGCCGGCCCTGGCGCCGGCTCGGAGCTCTGGTGGAGAGGCGCGGCATAGAGCTCGGAGGTGCTCGGGCCCTCGGCAGGCGCGGGCGCCGCCGTCGCGGGGATCGGTCGCAGCCCGGCCGGCACCCTCGGCGGACCCGGAACCTCGAGCAACGGCGACGACTCGTCGGGGTCGTGCTCGATGGGGAAGTGGCTCACCACCTCGGGCGTCGCCGGCCCAGAGGACGCGACCGCGGGAGCGACCATGCGCTGGGCGCGACTCGAGATGCTCGGCTCCGAAGGGGCGTCGAGTCCGCCGAGCGTCGTGCGGCTGAGATCGTGGCCCGCCGTGGGCTCGCCCTCGACGCGCACCACGAAATCACCGATGTAGATGCGGTCTCCGTCGCGCACCAGCGTCGCATGGGTGATGCGGCGGTGGTTGACGTACGTGCCGTTCGTGCTCTTCAGGTCGGTGACGATGCACCGCCCGTCGCGGAAGATGAGCCGAGCGTGGCGCTTCGAGACGTTGCCCTTCGGCAAGAGGATGTCGTTGCCCTTGACGCGCCCGATGCTCACCTCGGGCTGGTCGTAGAGCTCGCGCCGCTCGGCCCCGCCCTTCTCGCTGATGATGATCGAGACCGCCACGAAACCAGGGTGGCCCGGGAGGCGACCGCACGTCGCCCGCGCAAGGCCGAGCCAGCATGACCCATCCGCGCGGCGCGAGGGCGAGAACGCCCGAGCCCCGACAGCCTACTACGGCGCGCCGGGCCGCCAAAGGGCGTTGCGCATGCGCGCGAGCGCGGCTCGTCCGGCGAGGCTCAGGTACGCGAGGTCGGGCCGCCCGGTGCGGCCTCCGTGCCCTTCATGCCGCTCGCCACGAGGCCGATCATCTCCGCCGCGAACGCGATGAGGTCTTCGTGCCGGAGCCCGTTCTCGCGGAGCTCCCGGTACACGGTCTTCGCGAGGATACGGGCGCCACGTGCGTCCGGAGAGGGAGCGGAGGCCGAGGCCCAGGTGCTTGCCATGATGGGCGGGACCGCATGCGACTTACGTGCCGAAGTTTGAGGTCATGGATGTCGAATATTTAGCACCCACGGGTGCGTAGACAGTTTCGCACTTGAGGCGCTGGCGCTACGCGCCTCGGCGCCCCGCGTACTCAGGCGCGGGGCAGTGCGGTCTCCTCGAAGGCCACCGCCCCGTCGCCGAGCGCGGCGTCGTCGCAAGCGGCAGCGGCGACGAACGAGCGGGCCGCGACGAGCCCCCCCGCGGCGTCGAAGACGTAGAGGTTGAAGCCGCTGCGGCGCGCCGCATCGGCGTGGGCGAGCGAGGCGCTCGTGGCGCCGTACGCGTCGAGCCCGCCGGCAGGCGTGGCGAGGTAGCGCTGGACGCGGCGGTGCAGGTGCCCATGCAAGAGGAGCCCGCTCGCGACGTCCGAGAGCGCGCGAGCCTCGCGGTGCCGATCGCGCAGGCCCTCGAGGAGCTGCCTGAGCACGCCCGCGCGGCCGTGCCAGGGATGGTGCTGGAGCAGCACGGGCGTGCGGCTCCTCACCTCGGGATGACGCAGCACGGCCTCGAGGGCGCGCGCCTGCGCCTCGCCGATGGCTCCAGCCGCCACGAAGGGTACGCGCGGCAGCGCGCTCGACAGGCCGATGAGGGCGAGCGGACCTCGCAGGCGCACGAAGGGGAAGCCGCGCCCGTCCGCGACGGCGAGTGCGGGCAGATCGCTCGTCATGCACGCCGCGAAGTAGCGCTCGAAGCGGCGGCCGACGTAGGCACCGCGCGTGTACACGTCGTGGTTGCCGGGCACCACGCTCAGGGCGCTGCTGGGGACGCCCAGCTCCTCGGCCAGGAGCTCGTGCACCCGCTGGAACTCCACCTCGAGCGCCAGGTTCGTGAGGTCGCCGGTGACGACCACATGGTCGACCGCATGCCGGCGCACGGCTGCCGCGGCCGCCCGCAAGAGGCCCGGTCGATGGATCGCGCCGCGCCGGAGCCGGAGATTCGCGTAGCCCGTGAGGCGCTTGTTGAACAGTCGCCACGGCACGGCACCGTCGAGGCAGAGCAGGTGCAAGTCGGACAGGTGGGCGATACGCATGGTCGGGGGAGCGACGGGCAGCGGCGCCGACGAGCGACCACTCTAGCGGGCCACGGCGTGGCGCGCACGCGGCGCGCCGTGGGCCGTGGAGCGCCTCAAGGCGCGGCGTCCCGGGCGCAGCGGAAGCCCCGCCAGGCGCGGCGCGCGCTCGGGATGTCGTGGTCGCGCGCCGATCCGCGCAGCCAGGCGCGACCGGACTGGAAGCTGCCGCCGCGCACGACACGATGGTCACCGCTGTCCGGGCCGCGTGGATCGAGCGCTGCGCCATCGAGGTAGCCGGGGCTGTACCAGTCCGCCACCCACTCCTCGACGTTTCCGGCGAGGTCGTCGATGCCCTCGGGGGTGCGCCCCGCCGGGAAGGAGCCGACCGGCGCGAGCTCTGCGAACCCGTCGCCGTCGTCGAGCGACGCCGTGCCGAAGGCATAGCGGCCGTGGTTGCAGATCATGGGGTTCCAGACATCGCCCCACGGGTAGCGGCGGTGGCTCCACCCCACGGCGGCCCGCTCCCACTCCGCCTCCGTCGGCAGCCTGCGACCCGCCCAGCGGCAGTAGGTCGCGGCCTCCGACCACGTCACGAGGGTCGCGGGCTCGTCGTCGCTGCGCGTCCAGGCGAGCGCACCGGCGCTCGTGGGTGCAACGCACGCGCCGGCGTCCACGCAGCGGCGATAGGCCCGATTCGGGACCTCGGTCCGGTCGAGCCAGAAGTCGCTGAGGGTCACGCGATGCCCGCTGAGCTCGTCGGCGAACATGTTCTGCAGGCACTGGTCCCTGCGCGGCTCGAGCGCGCAGAGCTCGTAGGCCTCGATCACCGCGGGGACGTCCGAGCCCATGATGAAGGAGCCCCCGCGCACGAGTAGCTCGCTCGGTCCCTCGGCGCGCAGGACCACGACGCCGTCGGCGACGTCGGCCCCGGCGCGCGGCTCTGCCCCCCGCGCCACACCGGGGGTGGGCGCGAGGAGCACGAGCCCCAGCGCGAGCGCGCACGCGAGCCGCATGCCGCAAGCGTACTACAGCGCGGCGGGCGGGCCCGCGGAGCCGTCCCGGTCCGGGGCGACTCAGCGGCGGCGGCGGCGGCGGAGCGCCGTCGCGCCGGCGATCGCCAGTCCCAGCGCGCCGAATGCGATGAGACCGCGTCCGGCGGCAGTGGCGCCGGGCAGGCCGCTCGAGCACAGCCCTCCCCGGAGCGCGAGCTCCGGCGCCTCGCCGACGGCCGCGTCGACCGGTGGCGGGCCGCCGTCGCCGACCGGTACGCAGGCCCCGGCCTGGCAGACCGAGCCCTCCGCGCAGAGCCGCGGCGCTCCGCTCAGCTGGTCGTCGGTCGACCCGTTGCAGTCGTCGTCGATGTCGTTGCAGATCTCGTTCGCGTCCGGGCTCACGGCCGGATCGGAGTCGTCGCAGTCGTCGCCCGCGCACTGACTGCTGCCGTGACCGTCGCCGTCGACGTCGAGGCAGCCCGGCAGCGGGTCGAGCTCCTCGAGGCCGGCCGAGCCTCCGGTCGAGGTGCAGCCCGACTGGTTGGGCGCGCCGATGGGGTCGCCGCCGCTCGCCTCGACCCGGTCGAGCAGGGTGGGCTCGTTCTGCGCCTGCAGCAGCACGCGGCCACCACCGCCGGCGCCGCCGAGGCTGTTGCCGATCGCGCCGGCCGCGCCCCGCGCGGAGATGGTCGCGGCGGCGCCGAGCGTGAGTCCGTTGGAGCGGATGACGATGGTGCCGCCGGCACCACCGCCTGCGCCCGTCCCGAGCACCGGCGCAGGGCTGCGCCCCTCCGCGCGCACCTGCCCGTCGATCACGACGACGGCGGCCTCGAGGATGATGACCCCGCCGCCCGCCCCACCGGGCTGGACCGCGGGGTTGTTGACGGTGTTGCTGCCGCCACCCGCGCTGCCGAGACCGGTGAGCGGGGCGACCAGGGCGGCCGGCGCGAGCGCCGTGGCGTCGTAGACCAGACCGGGGCCTGCCGGGAACGGGATGCAAGGCTGGCCGGCCGCGAACTGGAACCCCGTGCCGCCGAGGCCGGTGTGCGAGCCACCGCCG
This sequence comes from Polyangiaceae bacterium, assembly GCA_020848455.1. GTDB lineage: Bacteria > Myxococcota_A > Polyangia > Polyangiales > Polyangiaceae > JACRDA01. Next base: position 17,078 of record JADLAB010000206.1, on the reverse strand, counting down.
CCGGGCTCGTTGGCGGCGGTGGGAGCGGGCGTCGTGCCCACACCCTGCCCGCCGGAGCTCACGGTGTACCCGAAGCCCGCGCCCGTGGCCGAGACCACCCCGGTCGTCTGCACGGTGATGGTGTTCGCCCGCAGGTGCAGGTACCCGGTGTTGGACACGTTCGGGTTGTAGGCCGGGACCAGGATCGTCCCGGCGATGTCGTACACGTCGTCGACCCTGTCGCCCCCGAGGGTGACGGTCGAGCCCGCGGGGATCGTCTCGGCCGAGGCCGTGCGCGCCGCGAGGAGCGGCAGCGCGGCCGCCGCAAGTGCCAAGCAAACGACGAATCGACGCATCGTCCGTTCATGTTAGCCCAAGGAGCGCGTCGGTCGAAGGACTCTTCGCACGTCCTCACGGCACGAGCCGGTCTGAAGCGTCGACGAGGTGCGTCGGCACGATGCCGTGCCAGCCGAGCGTCAGCCCGACCATGCCGTCGAGCGCGACCTCCTCCTGCTCGCTCCAGCGCAGCGACGTGCGCACGGCGAGGAAGGGGCCGTCGATCTGCGGCAGCAGCGGCAGCTCGATGCTGGCGGCGGCGACGAGGCCCGTGTCGAGGCAACGGACCGGGGGCTCGCACGAGCCCGGGGGCAGCTCCGCGACGTAGCCTCCGAGGGCGAGCGCGAACGAGTCCGCGAAGAGGTCGAGCAGGGCGGGCCCGTGCTCGAAGTCGGTCGCGAAGCGCGCGAGGAACAGCGGCCGCAGCTCGACGCCGCCCGCGAACGCGCGCCACACGGGCTGGGCGGACAGACCGAAGCTCTCGTCGTACGCCGCGAACACACCCGCCGTGACGAGGTAGTGGAGCCCGAGCCGCACGCTCAACGCCTCGCCGGGGAAGGACTCGGTGGGCCCCACCTCCGCGCTCAGCATGAGGTCGCCGTCGAAGCGGCCGTAGAGTCCGTCGTCGTCGTCGGCGCGCGCCGCGCGCGCCGACGTGAGACACGCCAGCGCCACGACGGCTGCGACGGCCTCGGGGAGCGCGGTCCGGCGAGCCCCGCGCGCCGTCATGACTGCATGACCGCGTGCACCGCTTCTCGGAGCTCACTGGCGAAGATGAGTCGCACGCGGCGGAGTGGCTCGTCCTTGAGGCGGCCGAGCACGAACGACACCTCCGAGGGACGCCGGGTAGCTCCCCGCGGGAAGACGATGTCGAGCGACCCGTCCTCGCCGTAGGGGACGTCCTGCGCGACGTCGAGCCCCACGTACACCTCGGGATCGAGGCCGCGCGCGACCGCCACGTCGCGCGCGAGCGCCAGCCACCGCCCAGCGGCATCCGGGGCGGCCGCCTCGCCGAGCAGCTCGTAGGTCTTGAAGAGCTCGCGCGCGCGCAGGCGCCGGCACAGATCCGCCAGGATCGGATCGGCCGCCCCCTGCCAGGCGTCGATCGCGGTGAGCAGCGTGAGATCGTCGAGCGCGAGGTACTCGCCGAGCGTGGGCTGGCGCCCCACGGCGAAGGCGTAGAAGGCGGCCGGTACCGACTCGAGCGGCGTCCCGTCGCGCAGGAGCTCGAGGGCGCGGCGCAGGATCACCTGCAGCATCCACTCCGCGGCGCGGGTCGCCTTGTGGAAGTAGACCTGCTGGAACATGAAGAGGCGCGCCATCACGAAGGCCTCGATCGCCGCGAGGCCCTTGAGCCCGTCGATGCCGAGCCCGGGCGCCTCGCCGTGCGGCGACACGGCGAAGCACAGGCTGCGCAGGAGCCACGGCAGGTCGAGCTCGCCGTAGCGCACGCCGGTGGCGTGGGCGTCGCGCAGCAGGTAGTCGCAGCGGTCCACGTCGAACGTCCCGCTCACCGCCCGCGCGAGGTACGGAAGCTCGTGGCGGCCCCGGATGAGGCCTGCGACGCGCCGCGGCAGCTCGGAGTCCTCGGCGCGGAGCACGCGCCCGACGCCGGTGGAGGGGTCGAGGAGGATCGCCTCGGTCCAGTCCTCGTGATGCGCGCGCTCGAGGAGGGAACCAGCCTCGGTCGAGCCCGTCCTGCGCCGCTCCTCCGGCAGGCCGACCTGGCCGGGCTGCGAGCCGAGCGCGCGCACGGGCCGGGCGTACGCGAGCGCTTCCTCGAACAGGTGCGAGAGCGGACCGTGCCCGAGGTCGTGGAGCAGCGCCGCCGCGATGGCGTCGCGAGCGCGCTCGCTCGTGAGCCGCTGCCAGAACGGGAGCTCGCCGTCGATGCGGCGCAGCCGGGCGACGAAGAGCTGCATCACGTGAGCCGCGCCGATGGCGTGCGCGAAGCGCGTATGCTCGGCCCCGGGGTAGGCGAGGCTCGTGAGCCCGAGCTGGCGGATGCGCCGCAGGCGCTGCACCTCGGGCGTGCCGAGCAACCGCACCACGCAACGCTCCTCCTCGCCTTCGAAGCTCACGAGGCCGTGGACGGGGTCGCGGAGGATCACGGCGGGAGTCTATCCGAGCCCGCGTGCTCCGCGATGCCAAACGCGGGCACGTACGCGTAGCGTAGTAACGTGCGCCACGGCCGCGCGGTCTTTTGTGCTGTTATCGGCGACCCTTGGCGGTACTATCGTCTGGTTTCATGATGGGCAAGCCTTGGGCTTGCCCCACGAGGCAAGCACGCCGTGAAGCGCACCCGAAAGAGCACGGATGGCGACCGACCGGTGGCGACCGGCACGGTGAGCGGGGTTGCGCCCGCACCTCCGTCCACCCGCGCCGAGCGGCGCCTCGAGTCCGTGCTCCGCAGCCTCGGCGCCGAGGAGCTCGCCGCGCTCATGGAACGCATGGGCGTGCGCGTCGACGCCCAGAAGCGCATCGATGCGCCGGCGCAGGCCGCGCGAGCGCTCGTGCGCCTGCCGGAAATCCGCGAGCCTTCGCGGCTGCCCGCCGCGAGCGAGGAGCTCCTGCGCCGCGTCGCCGAGGCGGGGGGCTCGCTCGTCGTCTACGCCCTGCCCACGGGCGTCGAGCTGCTCGTGCGGCGGGGGCTGCTCTTTGCGCGCGTGCTCGGCGACCGCGTGGAGCTCGTCCTGCCGACGGCTTTCGTCGTGCAGCTGCGCGGCTGGGACGGCGAGGATCCGCGCTCGCTGCGGGCCCTGCTGTCCGAGGCGCCGTTCGAGACGGCGAGCGCGATTGCGAGCCACTACCTCGGCCGGCCGAGCACGCCACCGCTGGCGCTGTCGCTCGAGGCCGCGTGGGAGGTCCTGGGCGACCCGGAGGTGCTGAGGCTCGAGCTCGAGCGCATCGCGCACCAGGAGCGGCGGCTGCTCGAGGCGGTCGAGCAGGTGGGCGGCGAGGTCGACACGCAGGAGCTCATGGAGCTCGAGCGCGAGCCCATGCGCGTGCGCGGCGTGTACGGGATCGCGGCCGGGCGCAGGGGCGCGGCTTTCTCCCTCGAGAAGCGCGGCCTCTTGTTTCCCCTGCACCCGAATCGCTACGTCATCCCGACCGAGGTCGCGGTGCTGGTCGGCGAGGCCCGGCGCAGCGCGCAGGAGCAGCGACGCCGCACCATCCGCTCGGCGGTGCGCGCCGAGGACCACCTGCCGCGCCGCGCGCGCTTCTCGACGCCGGTCGCTCCCTTCGCGCTCGGGCTGGCCCTCGCCGTGCGCGAGCTCTCCGCCGAGCTCCGGTTCGGCGTGGGCACGCCGCGCTCGCTCGTGGCGCGCCTCGCCCAGCGGTTCGGGCGCGACGTCGAGTCGACGGCGCTCGTCGGCGCCCTGTCACGCGCCGTCGGGCTCTGGGAGCCGGCCGGCATCGCGCGCGCCACGCCACCCGGCTCGCTCGAGCTGCGCGAGCTCGCGCAGGTGCTCTTCGACACGTGGCGGCGGGGTGGCGCCTGGGACGAGGCGCGCTCCGACGCGGAGACCCTGCGCGTGGCGGCCGACCACCGCGACCCGAGCCCCGCCACGGCGGTGCGCGAGATGGTCCTGGGGGCGCTGCGAGACCTGGGCGAGGGCCTGTGGGTGCCGTGCTCGGCCTTCGAGAGCTACCTCGCCGCCGATGGGCGCGTGGCGGCCCTCGAGCGGCTCTTCGCGCGCTGGGCCCAGCGCACGGGGCAGCCGCTGCCCGTGGTGCAGCAGGTCGCGCGGCGCGTCCTGCTCGAGTCCCTGCCGGCGCTCGGCGTCGTCGACGTCGGTGACGAGGAGGTGGGGAACCGGACCGCGACCGGAAGCGGCGCCTACGCTGCGGCGTCCACCGACGCGCTCAGCGTGCGCCTCACGGGGCGTGGTCGCGCCCTGCTCGCGGCCGTCCCGCCCGAGACCCCCCCCTTCGTCGCGGAGTTCACTGCCGGACGCACCCTCGCCGTCGGCGAGGGTGCGCGCTGCTACCAGGTCCTCGACCTGTGCGCCTTCGCCGACGTCGGCGCCGTGGGCACCACGCTCGAGCTCTGCTTCGCGGCACCCGCCGTGTCGCGTGGTCTGGCCGCGGGCGTCGAGGCGAGCACCATGCGCGAGCGCATCGCCGCGCTCGCTCCGCTCGCGTCGGAGCTCGCCGAAGCGCTCACGCAGGCCGGCGAGGTGGTGGGGCGCGCGACGCTCGTCGGCGCCTCCGGCTTCCTCTGGGTCGACGACCCCGAGGTGCGCGAGCTGCTGCGTACGCGGTTACCCACCGCAGAGCTGTTCGTCGATCCGTCGCCACCCGCGGGCCTGCTGCTCGGCCCCGGCGTCGACCTCGAGAAGCTGGTGCGCCGCTGTCGTGCCCTCGGGGTGGAGGTCCAGCTCGAGGATGGACGGCAGCGCGCGCGACCGGCGAGCATGCCGCCGCCGAAGCGCAGCGAGACCAACCGTCGCGTGTCCTGGCGTCCCTCCGACATCCGCAACAACCGCTCGCGGTCGTGACGGACGATCAAAGCGGTGGCGAGGGCACGTCGACGCGCGAGCGCACCCAGTCGGCGGCGCTCCCCGTCCGGCCGACGCTGAGCGCGCCGCCCCGGCCGACGAAGATCTCCGCGGGTAGCGCACGGCCGTTGTAGTGGCTCGCCATCGTGTAGCCGTACGCGCCCGCGTCCCGGATGAGCACGCGCGCGGGCGGTGGATCGGGGAGCTCGAAGGCGCCGAAATCGTCGGCGCTCTCGCACACCGGACCGACCACGCGGTACGTCGCTCGGGCGCTGCCCGTCGCGGCGTCGAGCGCCTCGACCCGGTGGCGCGCACCGTAGAGCGCGGGGCGCAACAGGTCGTTCATGCCGGCGTCGATCATGAGCCAGCGCTGCGCGTAGGAGCGCTTGGTCGCGAGCACCCCGGCGACGAGGACGCCGAACGGCCCGACGAGGGCGCGGCCGGGCTCGACCACGAGCCTCCGAGGGCCCAGGCCCATGCGGGCGGCCAGGCGGCGGATCCCGCGGGCGAAATCCGCGGGGCGCACGGGGCACCCCTGCCCGTAGTCGATGCCGAAGCCACCACCGAGATCGACGAGCTCGAGCGGCCCGTGCTCCCGCTCGCGCTCGCGCACCAGCTCGAAGAGCCGCTCCGCGGCCCGCAGGTACGCGTCGGTGCTCACGAGCTGTGAGCCCACGTGTCCGCCGAGCCCGCACAGCTCGAGCTCGGGCGCGCGCGCGAGCTCCGCCCACGCCTCGGGCAGGTCGCCGAGCGCGATGCCGAACTTCGCCTCACCGTGGCCGGTCGCGATGTGGGCGTGGGTGTCGGCCTCGACGTCCGGGTTCACGCGCAGGGTCACGCGAGCTCGGCGGCCGGCCGCGACGGCGCGCGCGCGCACCCGCGCCACCTCGCCCACCGAGTCGAGCTGGATGGCGAGGATGTCGCCGCCGATGGCGTGGTCGAGCTCGGCGTCGCTCTTGGCGACGCCGCTGAAGAGGATGGCGCGCGGCGCGACGCCGCTGGCCAGCGCGAGCTCGAGCTCCGCCGCCGAGCCCACCTCGCAGCCGCAGCCGGCCGCCGCGAGCGCGCGCACCACCGGCCCCGCGCTGTTCGCCTTGACCGCGTAGGCGACGAGGTGCGGGGCGTCGTCGAAGCCCGCGGCGAGGGCGCGTGCCTCGGCGGCCATGGCCCCGAGGTCGTACACGTAGCAGGGGGTCGGGCAAGCGGCGCGCCCGAGGAGGTCCACGAGCGGCTCACCGGCGAAGACGGCGCGTCCCAGAGGGTCTCGTTGCAGCATGGCGAGGCTCGGCGCGCGGACCGCGCTCGAGGCGGCCACGTATCAGAGCCGTGGGCGCGCCGGAAGCGTCCCCTTTTGCCCGGAGGGCGCGCCATGTCATGCTCACCCTCGTGCTCGGTGGTCGTGCCAGGGCGGGAGCAAGCCGCATCGGTCTCGGCTGCGTGCCCCCTTGCCCACGCGATCCGGGTCCCCCGTCATGAGTGCGTCGTCCAGCCCCACCGGCCCGCTGCCGCACATCGAGAAGTACGAGCTGGCCGAGGAGATCGGCCACGGCGGCATGGCGACGGTCTACCGCGCGCGCGATCTGCGACTCCACCGCGACGTCGCCGTCAAGGTCATCCACAAGCACCTGCGCGAGAACCCCGAGGTGCGCCGGCGCTTCGTGGCCGAGGCGCGCGCCGTCGCCAAGCTTCGCCACCCCTGCATCGTCGAGGTCTACGACGTCTCCGACGAGGCGGACGCCGAGCGCTTCCTCGTCGTGGAGCTCATCCGCGGCACGACCCTCCGGGATCTGCTGAGGCAGCACCCGGAGCTTCCGGCGGAGGTGGGTGCCTGCATCACGGCTCTGCTCTGCGATGCCGTCGAGCACGCGCACCAGTGCGGCGTGATCCATCGCGATATCAAGCCCGAGAACGTCCTCGTCGAGCTGCCGCCTGCGACCGCGGACACCCCGAAGCCGCCCGTCGTGCGCTCCGCCTCCGACCCGCCACCGGCGGGCTCGAGCGGCAGCGGCTCGGGCCGGCGCGACTCGTCGCGCCGCTCCGACGGCGAGAAGCTACGGGTCAAGCTCACCGACTTCGGCATCGCCAAGGTGCTGGACGCGCAGGGCGTGACCTCGACGGGTCAGATCCTGGGCTCCCCCGCGCACATGGCGCCCGAGCAGATCGAGGGCGGCGCCGTGGTGCCCGCGACGGACGTGTTCGCCCTCGGCGTCCTGTTCTACGAGTGCATGGTCGGGCACCTGCCGTTCGAGGGCAAGAACCCCGCGCAGGTGCTGCGGCGCGTGATCGAGGGCAAGTACGAGCCGGCCGACGCCGAGCGCCCGGTCGTCGGCGGTCGCTGGGGCCGCATCGTCGGCCGCGCTCTCGAGCGCGATGTCCCTGCGCGGATCGCCTCGGCGGCGGCCTTCGCGGAGCTGGTGCGCGCGGAGCTCGCGGCGCTCGGCGTCACGGACCTGCGCGGCGAGGTCGCAGAGTACTTCGCCGACCCGGCGGCCTACCGCGCGCGCCAGGCGGCGGAGCTGCCCGAGCGACTGCTCGCGCGCGGCGAGGACGCGCGCCGCAAGGGCATGGTCCACGCGGCCGCTGCGGACTTCAACCGCGCGCTCGCCTACCGCCCCGACGACCTCGTCATCATGCGGCGCGTGAGCGCCCTGTCGGCCGAGGCCGCGTGGCGGCGACGCGCGCTGCGGCTCGGCGCGGTCTCGTTCCTCTCGGCGGCGCTCGGGCTCGGGGCGTTCGGCATGACGCGCTGGCTGCGCACGAGCGAGGGAGCAGTCGGTCCGAGCGCTCAGGCGACGGGCGAGGCGCTGGGGACGGGCCCGGCGGGCGAGCGCGTCGAGCCGCCGGCGAGCGCGACCGCCTCGGTGCCCGCGAGCGCCGCGACGGGGCCGCCGAGTGCTTCCGTGGCCCCGAGCGCGAGCACAGCGACGACGCCGAGCACGTCGGCGAGCGCCCACCCGTCGGCCGGGAGCACCGCGACGGGGTCGCTCGCGACGACGAGCAACGATGTGCCGCCGCGCGCGCCCGACACGCGGCGGGTGACCTTCGTCGTCGCCCCGCCCGGCGCGGTGTTCGTGCTCGACGACAAGACCGAGGGTTGGCAGGGACGCGAGTTTCCGCTGCGGGTCGGCTCGAGTCACACGGTGCGGATCACCATGCCGGCCGGCGCCAAGTGCTGCGAGAACCTCGAGACGGCCTTCACCGTCACGGCGCCGCCCGCCGACAGCCCCGACGCGCCCATGCCGCTCATCTACAAGCTGAAGACGAAGCCAGGCACGGCGAGTGTCTCGGGCGGCCCGCCCGGCAGCTCGATGACCTGTCTCCGCGCCGGCTTCACCGCCGGTGCCATGCCCGTGCCGATCGTGCTGCCGGACGCGAGCCTCACGGACAACTGCACGTTCACGCCAGGTCGCAAGACGAGCACCTGGACCTTCCTGGCCGGGGAGGCGAACGTCGTGCCGTGGCCGGGCGAGTGAGGGGGCGAGCGGCGAAATCTCCCCGCGCGGTCGGATTTCCGATACACCAGGGCGGTCGTGCCGAAACGAGGCGCCGCCATCCTGCTCGCCCTCGCCCTCGCCGGGGGGCTCGGGCTCGTGCCGGCAAGGAGCGCGCAGGCCGACGAGCTCGCAGACTACGAGCTCGCCAAGAGCCGCTTCGACCAGGGCAAGTGGGGCGAGGCGGTCGCGCGCTTCACGCCGCTGCTCGACCGACAGAGCGCGCAGTACCTGCGCGACGAGCGCCTGCGCTTCGAGGCGAGCCAGATGAACGCCGCCTCGCTCATCGCGCTCGAGCGCATCGACGAGGGCAAGATCGCCATCGCCACGCTGCTGCGCGCCGACCCGACCTACAGCCCGACCCCCGGCCTCTACCCTCAGGCCTACATCGACCGCGTGATCGAGGTGCGCGCCGAGCTGCGCGAGGAGCTCGAGCGCATCATGCGCGAGAAGATCGAGGCCCAGCGCGAGCGCGAGCGCAAGGCCCGCGAGGCCCGCGAACGCGAGAAGAAGCGGGTCGCGGCGCTCGAGGCCCTGGCGGCCGAGGAGACCGTCGTCGCGTCGCGCTCGCGGTGGATCGCCGCGATCCCCTTCGGCGTCGGACAGTTCCAGAACGACGCGCCGGGGCTCGGGGCGTTCTTCGCGACGAGCGAGACGCTGACGCTCGCCTCGACCGTGGTGTCGGCCGGGCTCGCCTTGCACTACGCGCAGGCCGTGTCGCAGCCGCGCTGCAACGGGGCCGAGGTGGTGCCCTGCGAGCCGGTCGCCGACGGCCAGCTCGACCTCGTGAAGCTGGAGCGCAACTTCGAGGTCGCCCGGGCGGTTCAGTGGGCGTCCTTCGGCAGCACGCTCGCGCTCGTCGTCACGGGGATCATCGAGGCACAGGTCGCCTTCGAGGACGAGAGCAGCACCCAGCGTCCCCGTGAGCTGCCCCCCGAGCTGCGCCCGGCACCGACCGTGAGCCTGTCACCGGACGGCGCGTTCGTCGGCTTGCGCGGCGTCTTCTAGCGACGGCGTGGGCTCAGGCGCTCAGGCATGCTTGCGCGCCGCCACGCTCAGGAAGCCGGCGTAGCGCGCCAGCACCGTGTCGCACAGCCGCTGCTCCGCGCGCCGCAACGCGGCGCCGACCACCGGGAGCTCGAGCGCCCGGGCCGCCGGCGTGACGATGCGCACGCCGCGCCGGTCGATGATGCGCGCGGCCGCCGCGAAGAGGCCGGCCACTTCGTCGGGCGTGTCGAAGCGCGTGTAGACCTCGCTCTCGTCGCGGTCGTGCGCCACCGCACCCGCAGGCCCGAGCCGCTTGACGAGCGCGCGCAGGCTGCGAGCGTTGTAGAACTCCGCGACGACCACGCCGCCTGGCCGCACGACGCGCAGCATCTCCCCGACCGCGCGACGCACGTCGCGCACGTGCGCCAGCACCTTGAAGGAGCACGCCACGTCGAACGAGGCATCCGCAAAGGGCAGGGAGGTCGCGCTCCCCTCGACGACGTCCAGACCGCGCGAGCGGGCGCGCTCGAGCATGCCCGGCGACAGGTCGATGCCGCGCGCATCACCCGCGAAGTCGCGCATCCGCTCGAGCAACAGACCGGTGCCGCAGCCCACTTCGAGCACCGATTTGCCCCGGGCGTGACGCGACAGGAAGTCGAGCTCCAGGTCGTCCACGAGGTCGTGGTAGCCGCCCGGAACGCGCCCGCCGCGCGCCGCGTCGTAGCGTCGCGAGAAGGCGTCGTAGTAGCGCCGCGTGTGCTCGAGGTGTCGTCCTTCGTCGTGCGTGACCACGTTGGCCCTGCTATGGGGGAATCGTCTCGCCGCCGGCGCTCCGGCCCCGGCGCTCCGTGGTGCTCAACATGGTGCGCGCCGGGGCCGACCGCAAGCAGGACCCGGAGCGCAGGCGGCACGTGCCGCCGTCCTACCGTGAAACCCGCCGAACACCCGGACTTCTTTCGCGTCGCCCCGCCAGGTGGCCAGAGCCGCGAGAGCCGCATCGTCCTCGACCGCCACGGTTCTTTCTGGCACGAGGGCGAGCGGGTAGCCCACCCCGCGCTCCGGGCCGCACTCGGACGCTGGATCGCCCGCCACCCCGTCGACCGGCGCTACGTCCTCACGAACGGCCACGACTGGTGCTACCTCACCGTCGAGGACACGCCCTACTTCGTCGTGGCGCTGCAGCGCGACGCAGACCGCGCCGAGCTCGAGCTCTCGGACGGGACGCGCGAGCCGCTCGACCCCGGCTCCCTCGCCATCGGCGCGGAGGGTGAGCTGCGAGCGCGGGTGAAGGGCGGCAGCTTCGAGGCGCGGTTCTCGCGTCACGCGCAGCTCTCGATGGAGCCGCTGCTCTGCGAGGACGACGACGGTGTGCTCTGCGTCGCGCTCGAGGGGCGCCGCCACGCCGTTCCGGCGATCGGCTCGCAGCGGGAGCGTGGGCCTGACGAGGTCACGGCCCCCGCACGACGATGAGGGCCGTGGGGGCGAGCCGCTCGCGCACCAAGCGCCGCCAGTCGGCGTAGCTCGGGGCCGCTGCGGCGCCGGGCGAGGTCCCTCGCCACAGATCGCGCAGCCGCTCGCGCGGCTCGAGCCGGCGCTCGATGGAGCGGCGCGCCGCGCGCGCGAGGAGCTCCGCGAAGGCCGGCTCGTCGAGTGCGTCGAGCGACGCGAAGGAGCGCACGAGCGCGTCGCGCAGCGCCTCGAGGCGCCCGGGACGGGCACGCGCGTGCACGGTGAGCGCCGCGCCGAAGGCCCCGCCGGCGACCCGCACGTGCCAGCGCTCCGCGCTGTCTGGTGTCGCGCGTGCCACCGCGCCGCCGTCACCGGCGAGCGCGAGCTCGGCGAGCTCGGCGAGCGGCAGGGCGTCGCCGGGCACGAGCGCGCCCGCCGTGAGCCAGAGCTCGGGCATCTCGCTCGTCGCGAAGGTCCCGGCACGCGGCGGGTCGGGCGGGGTGGGCGAGGGGCACGAGCCTCCGGCGCGGGGTGGCAGCCAGCGCTCGATCTCCTGCTCGGCTGCGAGCAGCTGCGCCGCGCTCGCATTCGTCAGCGCCGCCAGTCGCACGGGCCGCTCCCACAGCGCGCGCCAGCGTGCCGCGGTCGCGCTGGCGCCCGCCTGCAGGCCGACCGCCAGGACCCCGCGTGGGGCGAGGCGCGCCGGGTGCTCGGGGGCCGCGATGGCCGCGAAGGCCGCGGCGGCGCGCTCCTCGGGCCGCTCGAGCCCGCCGAGCCATACCGCGCGCGCCTCCTCCACCGCGCCTTCGGTGCCCGGCACGCGCGCCAGGGTGTGGCCGAGCGCTGCGGCCACGCGGGTCGCGAGCTCGGTCGAGGTCTCCGCGGTCGATCCGGCGGCCCCGTGCGCCAGCAGGCCCACTCCGTCGCCGCTCAGCCACGGCTCGACGACGACTCCGCCATCGGCGGGTTGCCCGAGGACCGCCGCCTCTGCGGCGAGCGCCGCGAGACCGTGCTCCGCCGGGGCCTCGGTCTCGAGCCCGCAGCGCGGCGCGAGCAGGAGCCAGAGCTCGCCCTGGCCTCGCTCCTCGCGAACGGTCGTCTCGATCGCCGCGCTGGCGCGCGCCGCCGCGACGCGGGACAGAGCGTCACGGTAGGCGGATTGCACCTCATCGGGCGCGAGCGCCTGCGCGCCCAGCGCCGACACGCCGAGCGCGCTGTCGAGCCGGGGGCCACCGCCGCTCGGGTCGAGCTCGCTCCGCGCATCGTCGGGCCCGCCCGTCGCCGCGGGGGCGTCGCCTTGTCCGCACGCTTCCCACCACGCGGCGACCTGCGCTGCCTCGCGCACGTCGCCGAGGTGAGCGAACACGCTGCGGCGCGCGTGCGCGGTCTCGTTCGCCGCGTCGGAGGCGCTCGCGGCCAGCCTCGCCTCGCGGCGCACGGCCTCGGTGAGCAACGCGGCCTCGCGCACGAGCCCGGCCGCATCCACCGCTGCGGCGCGGGCCACGAAGCTCGCCGTGAGGCAGCCCGCACCCGGCAGCGCGGTGACCTGCAGCGCCGTGGGCTGGAAGTCGGGCGCGTCGGCCGCGAGCCGAGCGGCGAGCGGCGCTGCACGCGGCGCGAGCCGCCGCGCGAGGCGCACGAGGTCGATGGCGCGCGGCGCCGGCAGCGCGACGTCGAGCCGCGCCCCGCCCGGACCGAGCTCGGTCGCCGCGTAGACGCCGTGGCGCTCCGAGCCGCGTGCCTCGAGCGGTGCGTCCAACGGCCCCGACCCGTGCGGCCACGGGCCCGACTGCTCGAGGGCCACGGTGACGCGCCGTGCTGTCTCGGAGTCCCCCACGATGCCGATCGCCGCGCGCTCCGTGACGAGGAAGCGGACCCGCGCCGCCTCGAGCGCCGCGGCGAGCTCGGGCGCGGCCGACGGGACGCCGCCGGCGTCCGCGGCGGGCCTCGCACCGCCTTGGCAGGCCATGACGGGGGCGAGCGCGTCCGCGACGCGCGGCACCCTCCCGAGCGTGGCGAGGCGCAGGCGCGCCGCCGCGAGCACCCCCTCGGCGTCGCTGCCGCCCGGATCCACGGGGTGCGCGAAGGTCGCCACGAGCGCCTCGAAGAAGGCTCCGAGCCGCTCGACCTCGACCGGAAACCAGACGAGGCGCAGCCCGGCGGCGTCACTCGTGACGCGCAGCCCGTCGAGCCCTGCCGCCGCGAGCCGACTCTCGACCAAGGCGGCGCCGAGCGCCGCGTCGGTGGCCCCGCCGTCGCCTGCGACCGCGACCGCGAGCGCGGCGGCGGGATCGCCCTCGCGCACCGCCACCCGGAGCGCGGGTCTGCCGGCGAAGCGCACGAGCTGGGCCGTCACCGGCTCCGCGATGGGCAGCGCCGGCGCGGGCGGCTCGCACGCGCTACCGCCGAGGAGCCCGAGCACCAGGGTCCCCGCCTGCAACAGGCGCCGAGCGCGGTCCGCGTGGGCCACGAACCGCCTCGACGTCAGGGCACGATGTCGGCCGGCGATCGCGGTGCGATGTGCACGGCGTAGAAGAACGTCACGACGCCGGTCACCGAGCTCAGCACCGTACCCTGAGCGAGGGGAGGGCCGTCGTTCTCGAGGTCGAACAGCTCGTTGTTGATCGAGGGTTGTTGCGTGGCGCCGCCGCTGACCTGCAGGAGCGCGGAGTAGCGCCCCGAAGAGCTCGTGGGCGCTGCGGCGATGGTGACGTTCTTCACCCGCACGAGCACGCCGAGCCACTGGCGCATCTTGTCGTAGGTGGTGAGATCTTCGACGGAGATGTCGGCCACCGGGACCGCCGCGCCGTCGAAGCGCAGGTTCATCGCCCCGCCGATCTCGGGCAGCGTCTGACAGAACGGGAAGGGGCCGCTCGAGGGCCCGGGGAACTCGCTCAGCGTCCCGCGCACGTCGACGACGTCGCCCGCGACCACCCGGAGATCGGGCGGACTGAACCCGGGCTCGAACACCGTGATGCCGGAGAAGGCGACCGGGGCCGCGCGCGAATCCTGCACGTAGACGTTGCCGGTCGCACCGGAGCCCGTCTCGTCGAAGCTGTCGATCGCGCTGATCGTCAGGCCGGGGACGTCGACCTCGCGGTCGATCGGCAGCGACAGGCACGCGGCGCCGTCGGGGTTGTCGTCCTCGATCCACGTGGCCGGACCGAGCAGATCGGTGAGCCGCTCGCCCGAGCCGTAGGGATCCGCCGCGGGGATGGCGTAGGGATCACCACCGCCACTGCCGCAGCCCGCGCCGACGAGGCCCGAGACCGCGAGGCACGCTGCGAGTGCCAGCCGTCGCATGCGTCAGGATCTACCACACCTTGCGCACGCGGTCGCCACAACCCGTGTCACGCAGCCAGCCGCTGCGACGAGAGGGACTCGAGTCGGGTCTGGATCTTGTGCTTCTTCGAGTAGACGGTCTTGATGCTGATGCGCAGCTCGGAGGCGACGACCTCGGGCGAGAGCCCGCGCGCGAAGTAGAGCGCCACGAACGCGCGATCCTTCGCGCTCAGCTGGTCGAGCAGCTCGGCCACGAGGCGCGACTGCTGCTTGCGCTCGATGAGATCGAAGGGCGACGCGACATCGTCCGTGCAGGGCGTGCACTCGGCCTCGCTGAGCGGCACCTTCGGCAGCTCGCGGCGCGCGCAGCGGAGGTAGTCGTAGGCCGCGTTCGTCGCGAGCAGGCCGAGCCAGGTCCCGAACCGCGAGCCCCGCGCCGGGTCGTAGCGCCGCAGCTTGCGCTTGTCGTTGGCGAGCAGCGACAGGACCAGGTTGCCGTGGATCTCGCGCTCGTCCTCGCCGCGGACGATGGCGGCGAACGCGTGCGTCACCTTGCGAATGCAGCGCTGGATCAGCCGGTCGTAGCGCACGTGGAACTCGCGCCAGCTCGACTCCTCGTTCCGGAGGAGGCCGGCCACCAGCTCGAGATCGTCGTTGCCCTGCGGCGGTTGGGTGTCACGGTCCATGCACCCGCTTACGCACGGAACGTGCCATCTCGCGCAAGTAGCAAAACATGTGAAAATTCAAATAGATGAAAGACAGGCGGGCGCCGTCGTACTGCGTCACAGCGTAACAGTGTTACGCGTAACAGTCTCGGCAGACGTAACAGTACCCCGCTCGCGCGCCCTTTCGTCGCGCCTCACCGGGCGCTATGGAAGGTCGTGCTCTCGGGACGTGCGCTCGCGGCGGCGATACTCGGCTGGTCCCTGGTTCGCGTGCTGGCGGGCCACCTGCGCAAGCGTCTGCCCGGGCTCACACTCTTCCACGACAACTACGGCGACGACCGGCTGCGGGCGCTCGATGCGACCGAGCGCGTCGCGCTGCCCCGCTTCTCCGGCTGCCTGAGCTGCGGTCGCTGCGACCTCGGGGAAGGCGAGCGCATGCAGGCGTCGGAGGGCGCCTACCCGGGTCTGATGCAGCTGGTCGTGGCTTCGAGCCGCAGCATGCCGGACTTCGACGCCGCAGCGCGCGGCTTCGCGTTCGTGCCGGACGAGGTCCTCGAGCAGAAGGTCGGCGCGTGCCCCGTGCGGCTGCCGTTGCCAGAGCTCGCGCGCTTCGTCCGCGCGCACGCCGCACCGACCCCGGCCCCTGCACCCCGGGCGCTCACGGCCTGATGCACGCGCCGCGCAGGCTCGGTTGGCTCGCCGCCACGGCGGCCCTCGCAGGTGCCTGTGGGCACGCGGGCTCCGGGCCCGTGCCCGCACAGGCGCCCGTGCCCGCGCTGCCCGCGTCGCCGCCGACGAGCGCGGCTCCGACCCCGTTCCAGCACGGTCGCGCCAGCTACTACGCCGACAGCCTCGCCGGGCGCGCCACGGCGAGCGGCGAGCGCTACGATCCGCGCGCGCTCACCGCCGCGCACCGCACGCTGCCGTTCGGCACCTGGGTCGATGTCGTGCGCCCCGACGGCCGCCGCGTGCGGGTCCGCGTCAACGACCGCGGTCCGTTCAAGGCCGGGCGCGTCATCGACCTGTCGCGCGCCGCGGCCGAGGCGCTCGGGATGGTGAGCGCGGGCGTGGTCGAGGTCGAGCTCTACCGGGTACCCTGACGGCTGCGCCTCACGGCGGCTGCGGCAAGGTCGGATCGGGAGCGCACAGGACGTCGTCCACACACGTGCAGAACGGTGCCCCCCAGGCGATCCAGTCCGAGATGACGCGCAGGCCGTCGAACGTGGGCGCCCCGTTCGTGACGGTGAGCAGGGACCCCTTCGCGGGCATCGGCGCTCCGATGACGAAGGCGTCGCGAAGCCGCACGATCTCGGCGCGCAGGCCGGGATCGTCGGGCTCGGGGCAGTCGTCCCGCAGCGAGCAGTAGCTGTCGGCGTGCGCGACCGCCTTGTAGACGAGGTAGCTGTTGCCCGGGTTGCCCCGGTCGAGGATCGGCATGGCCCGTCCGAACGGCTGGCCGTTCTGCGTGGGCGTCTGCGCAGCCGCGCCGGTGGCCGTCTGGTGCGCCGTGACCCCGATGGCGCTCGCGAGGATGTCCTCCGGCGACTGGAGGCGCAGGCCCGCAGCGGCGTCGGGATCGTCCTCGGTTGCCTCGTGGCAGCCGCCGGAGCCGCAGCCCTTCAGCGGCTCCTGTTGGGCGCGGAACGGGCAGCTGGCGGCGACGCACGCCGCCAGCGCCGCGGCGTCGGTCCGGTGATCCAGCCGGCACGCGTTCGCACACCCCACCGCGTCGCAGTAGTCGGCGGCCGTGTGCGCGATCTCGGCCGGCGGGGCGGTGACGTCCGGGGCGGTCTCGAACAGGAGCTCGTACTTGCGTGCGAGCGGCGCGCCGTCGAACGCACGAAAGCCCCAGTCCGTGGGACTCTCGGGCACGAACAGCGTCATCTTGTAGGTGGTGCCCGGGTCGAAGGTCGCGCCGCGGAACAGCACGCGGCGGCGGGCCGGATCGTACTCGACCGCCAGGAAGTCCTGGGTGGGGCCCGTGCACTGGTCGAGCTTGTCGACCGGCGCCCCGTCGTTGCGCACGCACACGGCCTGACGCGTCACCGTCGAGGGCAAGAGGAGCCGGTCGAAGTAGAGCGCCAGCGTCGCCGCGCGCGACACCCCGTGGAGCACCGAGCCCTCGACGAGTGGGCTGTACGTTGCGACTTGCTCGGCGTACTGCGGCAGCGCGCGGTAGCCGGTCGTCGCCTCCGCGCCGACCAAGCTCACCGGCACGAGCTCGTCCGCGTCCGGACGGCCCGCGTCACACGCGCCGAGGGCGCACGTCGTGGCCGCGACGAGGCTCGCGTACCCGAGCGGTCGGGTCACGGCGACGCAGACGACGCTCAGCTGTCGGCGTAGAGCATGAGCTGCTCGGAGACTACCTGCTCGTTCACGCCCGTCGT
>JADLAB010000205.1 GCA_020848455.1 Polyangiaceae bacterium | reverse complement strand
GTTCAGCTGCAGGAGATCGAGGAGTCGAGCGTTGATCTCGTCCATCGCGGCAGTGCCCTATAATTTATAGGCGATTCGAACTGCGGCCTGATAATACTTAACTCGTGCCCCCCAGCCGCGCAAGGTGATCGTGCCGCGTTGTCGTCCGTGCGCCGCGTGCGCCGCGCCCCGGGGAGGCCGCACTGCCGGCCGCGGGCAGGCACGGGTCGGCCTTCCGCGCGGAGAGCGGGCGCGTCGGGTGCGGGGGTCCACGCGACGACGCGCCACATCGCGTGCACTCGCCTCCGGGCGGCGGCCGAGCGCGGCCCTTCATTGCCAAGTTGAAGTAACATTGCTGTTACTTTACTAATTGAATTGCTGATATTGTTATGTTTGTTGGCACGTCGTGAAGAGTGGTAACATTGTCGTTACTTCATGGCCTCCCGCGCCACCGGTCACCTCGAGCGCACGAGCGTCGCCGGCGCCCCGGTCAGCTACTTCGTGCCGCTGCCGCTGCCGCCGACCGAGCCAGCGCTCCGCATCGATGGGGTGCTCGCCGCGCGACTCGACGCGGCGGAGCGTGCGCTCGGGCGCCTCGCGCTCGCCGCCGAGCTCGCGGCGCCCTACCGCTGGGTCGCCCGGGCGCTCCTGCGCGAGGAGGCCGTGCGCTCGGCGCAGATCGAGGGCGGGCAGGCGACGCTCTTCGACGTCTATGCGGCCGAGGCGGCGGCCGAGGCGGACACGGGGCGCCGCGCCGACCCCGACGTCGAGGAGGTGTGCCACGCCGTCGTGGCTGCGAGCCATGCTCACGACGAGCTCCGCAGCGCGCACGGTAGGCCCCTGTCCCTGCGCCTGCTCCACGAGACGCAGGCGCTGCTCGTGCCCGCGCGCGGTGCGCGTGCGAGCGCCCCGGACCCGTTCTCGGGCGACACGGCAGGCGCCGCCCACCCCCGGCAGCTCGACCCTGGCCCCCGACCGCCGCGGGCGCTCGCCGAGCTGCTCGACGCCTTCGAGCGCTACCTCCAGGCCGAGCCCGAGCTGCCGCCGCTCGTGCGTGCCGGCCTGCTGGCGCTGCAGCTCGAGACCATCCACCCCTACCGGGACGGCAACGCCCGGATGGCGCGGCTGCTCGTGCCCCTGCTGCTCCAGGGCTGGGCGCTGCTCGGGTCCCCGCTGCTCTGTCTGAGCCGCTTCTTCCAGCGCGAGCGAGAGGCCTACTACGGGCGCGCCGCCGCCGTCCGCACCGACGGCGACTGGGAGGGCTGGCTCGAGCTGTTCCTCGGCGGCGTCGCGACCGCGGCGCACGAGGGCTCTGCCACCGTGCGCGACGTGCTCGCGCTCGTGGCGCGGGACCGGGAGCGGCTCTTCGCCGAGCACGCGCCGCCGCTGCTCGCGCTGCGGCTCTTCGAGGCGCTGCCCGACGCGCCGGTCTGCACGATCGCGAGCGCGGTGCGGCGCCTCGACACCACCAAGCCCGCGGCGGGGCGCGCGGTCGACCTCCTGGTGCGCGCGGGCGTGCTCGTCGAGACCACGGGTCGCAAGCACGGGCGCACGTTCGCGTATCGCGCGCTCGTCGAGGCGCTCACCGGCGCGGGCGAGCCCACGGCGCGTCCGCGGCCGCCGCGCTGACGCGCGGGATCAGCGCCGTCCGTCCGAGCGCGGCGGACCGGAGGGAGGCCGGCCGATCGGCGGGCCGCTCTTCTCGAGGCCCTGCTGGCGCAGGATGGCGCGGATCGAGCGCTGCAGATCGCCCCGTAGCCCGGCGGGGAGCGAGGCGAGCGCGTCGTTCGCGAGCGCGTCGAGGGCGAGCCGGGGCGCGACCTTGAAGGCCGCGATCTGCGCCGGCCCTTCGAGGACGAAGAGGCTCGTGAAGGAGCCGTCGTTTCCATAGCTGGCGAGTAGCTCGCGCGCGCCGTCGGGCCCGGCCAGCTCGCTGAACTCCCGCAGCATCTCGTTGGCCGCGGCCACGAAGCGCAAGTCCTCCCCACCCGGCTCGAGCAGATCCAGGCCGACCTGCAGGCCCGAGAGGGCGTCGAGCACCGGCTCGACGTCGGCTCCCACGATGACCGAGCCGTGCTGGGGCGCGATCATGAGCGGCGCCGGCTCGAGGCGTCTGACGCGGGCGACCGCCAGTGCGAGCGCCCGCACGCTCGGCATGTAGATCTGGTGGAACATCTCGACGCCGGGCCACGAGTCGGAGGTCGCCACGAGGGCGCGGGACTGGGCGCCGCCGAAGAGATCGCCCGAGAAGAGCACGCGCGACTCGGCGTCGTAGAGCATCACCGCGCCGCGGAAGTGACAGAACGGCGTCGGCACGAAGCGAAGCTCGTGGCCGCTGGCGAGAGCCATGGTCCCGCCCGCGAAGCTCTCGACGGCGGTGTAGCGCTGCGGGTCGAGCCCGTAGAAGTGCGCCAGGCGCCAGGTGTCCTCCGAGCAGATGACACGCGTGCGCGGCGAGCTCTGCTGGATGGCGGCCGCGTTGCTGGCCACGTCGGGATCCTGGTGGTTCAGGAACACGCAGTCGAGCCGCCGCAGCGAGCCGAGGATCGCCGCCACCTTCGCCGCCACGACGTCGAAGTCCTTGGGCGGACCCGGGTCGATGAGCACGGACACCTCGGTGCCCCGGCGGCGGAACACGCGCAGGTAGGCGTTGCACTCGAGCTGGGCGTCGTTGCGGCGACCCACCCAGAAGACGTCGGGCGCGAGCTCGGCGATCTCGTGATCGTCGCCCGTTGCCTCCGCGAGCGGCACGCGCCGGAAGCGGCTGCCCTTCGACAACGGCGTGGGGGTCTTCTCGGCCGCCGGGATCACCCGGGGCGTCCCGCGGCTCGCCGGTGGGCGCGTTGCGGGCGCGGAGCCGTGCTGTGCGGCCTCGAGGCTCGGCAGGGTGCGCTGCTCGCCGAGCGGCAGCGCGGAGGTGCGCCCGCGCACGAGCCGCGCGAGCGACGCGACCTCGCGCTGGAGGTCGAGCATCGACGCCTGTCGCTCCGCCGGCGTCTTGGCGAGCGCCTTCAAGACGACGTCGGCGGCCTCGGGGGGCACGCCCCGCGCGCCCGCGATGTCCGCGTGCCACACCGGCGCCTCGTTCACGTGCTTCGCGAGCACGTTGAGGTACGAGGGGTCCTGGAACGGCCGAACGCCGAGCAGCATCTCGTAGAGGACGACCCCCATCGCGTAGATATCGGTGGCCGGGCCGAGCTCGAGGCCCGTGGCCTGCTCCGGCGACATGTAGTCCGGCGTGCCGGCGATGATCCCGGTCTCCGCAAGCCCGCGGCCCGCCGAGCCGGCGAAGAGCCGTCCGATGCCGAGGTCGAGGATCTTGACGGTGCGCTCGCCGCCCGGCTCGCGCTGGAGAAAAAGGTTCGCCGGCTTCACGTCGCAGTGAATGACCTCGCGCTCGTGCGCGGCAGCGAGACCCTCGCAGGCCTGCATGACGTAGCGCAGCGCCGTGAGCACGGGGGGTGGCCCGTCGGCGAGCTCGACCGAGAGCGCGTGCCCGTCGAGCAGCTCCATCACCATGTAGTGCACCGAGTCGGGCAGCGTCCCGAAGTCCTGGATCGCCACCACGTTCGGGTGCGCGATGAGCGAGACGAGCTGCGCCTCCTGCAGGAAGCGCTCGAGCGCGCCGCTCGTCGCCGCGAGCGCCGCGTGCAGGAGCTTCAGCGCGACCCGCTTGCCGCTGCCGAGCCGCTCGGCCTCGAACACCTCCGCGGTGCCGCCGGCGTCGATGAAGCGCACGACGCGGTACTTGCCGTCGAGGACCTGGCCGATCCACTCGGCGCCGCGCTCGGCGATGGGGCGCACACGCGCGCCGTCGTTGCCGCAGAACACGACCGAGCCGTCCGTGCCTTCGGACTGGCAGAGCGGGCAGTACCAGACGGATGAAGCCATGAAGCCGGGGCTGCGTTGGGCGGGGGCGGTCGGGCTCCGCGGGACCCTCGTAGCAAGCGGCCGCCTCGCGTCGGCGTTCCGCAGCCCCCCACGGTCGAAAAGCCAAGTGTGCCCCGCCGGGTCGGTGGAGCGCAAGTGCCGCGTCGCCTGAGGTCGCCCGAGCCCGAGCTCGCCCGAGGCCCCGGCCCTCGCCCTTGCCGCATGCTAGACCCCCGGAATGGGAGCTGGCGCTGGGGTGGCCCTCGGGTTGCGGATGCTCGCGGGCGTGGTGGTGGCGACGGCGGTCGGGTGTGCGAGCCTCCCGCAGCCGCCCGAGGTGGCGAAGACCGACGGGGCCCCGACGACGGCGCCCACACCGAAGGCGCCGCGCGCGCCGTCCTGGCTCGCGGGCCTCGCGCTCAGCCAGGCGCAGGAGCAGGCGATCTCCGAGCTCCGGGCGAGCCTCGCGCCGAAGCTCGCGCCGTTCTGGGACGCCGCGCGAGACTTCGCGCTCGCGATCGCGACGGCCGCCCAGCACGGCGACGGGCGCGCGCCCGCGCTCGCGGCCGCGGCCTCGTGGGCGATCAACGTGGGCGAGGACGTCCGCGAGCCCGTGCTCGACGCCATCAACCGTGTGCACCGCATCCTCACGCCCGCGCAACGCGCCTCGCTCACCGAGCGGCTGCTCGGCGACGAGAAGGAGAGCCAGAGCGACGACAGCGCCGAGACGCCGGCCCGCTCGCTCGGCGACGTGCTCGACCTCGACCTCGGCCAGATGCTGGCGCTGCTCGTGCGCGCCCAGGCGCTCAAGGGGGCCTTCGAGGAGCGGCTCGGCCCGTGGCGCCAGAACCTGAAGGCGGCGCTGCTCGCCTTTGCCGAGGACGACTTCGACGTGCGACGTCACAAGATCGCCGCGGTGCCCGCCGTCTCGCTCGCGACCGGCCTCGTGCGCGACGCCGTTCGGGTGCTCTTGCCGATCCTCGAGCGCGACCAGGGCCGGGCGCTCGCGGCGTTCATCCGCGAGAAGGTCGCCGAGTCGCGCTTGCAGGCGCCGGCAAAGCCGTAGCACGATGGCGCTCGCCCCGTCCCCGGCGAGACCCCGCGCATGAGCGATCCCGTACCGCAGGCACCGACACCGCGCGCCCGTCGCGCGGCTGTCGCGCTCGCCGCGCTCGCCGTCGTCGCCGGCCTCGGCGCCGGGTGCTTCATCAAGATCCGCAAGACGCCCGAGGTCTCGTCCCCGAGCGCCGAGCCGATGTCGACCCCGCCCGAGCCGTCGCCGGCGGCGCCCGGCCCGACCACGCCGGCGGCGCCGCCTGCGCCGAGCGGCACGAGCCCCGTGCCCCCAGCGTCGCTCGGGCCGTCCGCGCCACCGCCGCCGCCGCCTCCGCCACCGCCGCCACCGCCACCGCCGAGCGGCCATCCGGCCGTCGGTGCGGTCGATTGCCGCAAGTACGCCGCGACCGTCGCGCGCCTGCTGTCCGAGTCGGGCCGGGCCGAGCTCGAGGCCGAGGAGCAGCAGGCCATCGAGGCGCAGTGTCAGGCCGATCTCGCCGCCACGCCGGACGCGACGAAGGCCTGCTACGCATGCCTCCTGCGGGCGACGCCGGACACCTTCGAGGCCTGCAGCGACCCGGGCGGCCCGTGTGCGGCGCCCGAGACGGCCGAGCCCGAGGGCGAGCTCTAGTCAGGGCTCCTGCCCGTGAGGTGGAGGACGGCGGTCTCGCTCGCGACGGCGCCCTGCGGATCCCGCGCGACCGCGCTCCGCAGCGCCTCGAGCCCGCGCGCGTAGTCCGCCTCCTCGAGGGCCGCGAGGTGGGACTGGTCGCGCAGCTCGGCCTGCGCGAGTGCCTCGCGGAGCGGCAGCGCGACGCGCGTCACGGCGATCCGGTGCGACACCTCGAGGCCGAGCGCGGCGAACGCCGCGACCAGGCGCGCCACCGACCAGAAGCGCGCGTCGAGCGCGTGGGCCTCCGGGAAGAAGGCGTACATCCAGAAGCCCGGCATGTGCTCGGGCGCGAGGTTCGCGAGGCCGAGCCGTCCGGCCGGGGCGAGCACGCGGCGGAGCTCGGCGAGCGCGCGCGACGGGTCCGCGAAGTGGTGGAACGCGAAGCGGCTGACCACGCGGTCGAAGCTGCCGTCCGCGAAGGGCAGCGCCTCGGCCCGCCCCACGAGAAGCTCGGCACTGGTGCCCGCGAGCTTCGCGCGGGCGCGTGCCAGCATGGCCTCCGACGGATCGAGGCCCGTCAGCGCGAGGGCCGGGCCGAAGGCGCGCGCCTGCGCGACGAGATAGCTCCCGGTGCCGCACCCGACGTCGAGCACCCGCGCCGCGCGGTCGTGGGCGGCGAGCGCGGCGAGCGCAGCGAGCTCGGGATCGGGCCCGACCTCGCGCCGCACCGGCAGGGCGTCGTAGGTGGCGGCGATGCGGCCGTAGTCGACGGGTCTCATGGGGTGCTCGACCCGGACGCCGTCGTGCGCTCACGCCTCGGCGGGCGCGAGCCCGAGCAGGCGCGCGGCGTTGTGGTACTGCACGTCGCGGCGCAGCGCCTCGGCCCCTTCGGTCGCGATGAAGAGCTTCGCGAGCGGCATCGCCAGGTGATAGAAGGGCCAGTCGCTGCCGACCATGACGCGCCGCGGGTCGACCTTGTCGAGGATGGTGCGCACCCCGGAGAGCGACTGCGAGGCGATCTCGAGCCACACGTTGTCGTAGCGGCGCGCCAGCTCGATCCCCGCCTCGAGCTGCAGCGCGCCGGAATGCCCGAGCACGAAGGTCGTCTCGGGGTTCTTCTCGATCGCGGCCCGGTAGTGCTCGACCTGCGTGAGCCAGCGCCCGAGCGCGGGCTCGATGCCGACGGGCCCGCAGTGCCACAGCACCGGCAGCCCGCGGCGCCCGCAGGCGCGGTAGAGGCGCAGCGCGAGCGGGCCGCTCGGGTGGAAAAGCTGCATGGCCGGGTGGAGCTTCACGCCGCGGATGCCGAGCGCGAGCTGGCGGTCGAGCGTGCCCTCGAGGTCGGCGACGAGTGGGTGCAAGGAGCCGAAGAGCACGAGCTCGTCGTGGCCACGCGCCGCCTCCGCCCAGCGCCGCGTGTTGTCGGAGATGAGCGGGAGATCGATCGCCAAGAGGACGGCGCCCACGACCCCGAGGCGCTTCATCTCGCCGAGCAGGTTCGGCGCGGTGTGCGTGCGGCGCATGCCCCCCGCCGTGAGGCTCTTCAGCGTGAGGTCGCGGCCGAGCGTCGCGAGCTCGGCGGGCGAGAAGTTGCGGTTGGCGTACACCTCGAGGTCGAGGGGGCTCGTGACCGGCAGGTAGTGCTCGGTCGCGGGCCAGCGGCGCCCGAGGTCGATGCGGGAGGGCAGCACGAACGACATGCCGAGGTGGGTGTGCACGTCGATGCTTGGGCCGAGCGCCGGGTCCGCGAGGGAGAGCTCGCCGTCGACGAGCTCGAACCAGGGCAGGCGTGCCAGATCGAGGGTGCTCGCGAACCGTGTGGGGTAGCTCGCCATGGCTCGAGAGCGTAGGGGCCCGCGCCCGAAAACGCGAGCGCGAGCCGCGCCTCAGGGACCGACGAAGGCGGGGTCCTCGAGGGCCTCGGCGGTGCACTCGGCCGGCGCGGTCACGGGGTTGCATCGCGTCGGGGTGCCGCCCGGGATGGTGACGGAGTAGGCCACGTCCGGGACCTCGACGGGGAAGTCGGTGCTCACGAACTGCGCGCCGCTCGCGAGCGCCGCCTCGCGCCGGGTGGTGTCGCCGGCCAGGGGCTCGACGACGTCGCCGTCGGCGCGCGTGCGCACGAGCATGTGGGCGGCGAGGGCGGCCGCGATCGCGCCGGCCTCGCCGACGGGGTCGTTCAGCACGGCATAGCCCGCGTAGGGAACGCCCGGATCGCTGTTCGGGAAGATGAGGCGCCCGTCGAGATCGCCGCCGCCGTGCGTGTACGCGTCGCGGAATTGTCCCGCGTCGTCGAGCGTGAAGAGGATCTTGCCCCGCAGCTCGCCGAGCGTCGGCCAGCCGTCGGTCGCGAGCGCCTCGGGCAAGCTCGCGTGCGCGCCCTTCACGAGCGCGGGCGTCACGATGCGCTCGACGGGCCACACCGAGAGGATCGCGGCGTGGAGCGCGGCGAAGTAGCCCTCGAAGTCGGCCTGCGTGCCGTCCTTGCTCTCGAGGTGTACCGCGAGCGGATGGTGCGCCCGGTGGCCGTCGGACCAGCTCTTCAGCGCCTGCAGGCAGTCGGTGAACTGCCGGCAGGTCGTCTGCTCGTCGACGATCGGCAGGTGGTACACGACGAAGGAGCCCGTCGCCGCGTCGCGCCGCACGTCGATCTCGACGTGGCGCACGCCCTGAACGGCGAGCTGCTCGCCGAGCGGGGCGTGGGTGTAGTGCCAGGCCTCGAGCGTGTTGCCGGGCGTCTCCACGTGGTAGCTGTTGTGGGTCGATTTCGCCTGCAGGTGCTCGAAGCGCAGCACGTCGTCGAGCGGGTAGGGGTACGTCGGCTGCACGTCGACGGGCGGCGGCTCCTCGGTTGCGTCGCCGCCGCCGCAGGCCGTCGGGCCGCCGAGGCAGGCGGCGAGGGCCGCAGCGGCTCCGAGCGCGCGTCGAAGGCGCCTCTCGTCGCGGGCCGTCCGAGCGCTGGCGTGTCGCATCGAGCGATCATGCCACGGGTGGGGATGCGGCGGCGCTGCGGTCGAGCACGTGTGCGAGGGTGCGGGCGGCCCGGCGCACGTCCGCCTCGAACAGACCGCAGCCGCTCGGAAGGTTGAGTCCGCGCGCGCCGAGGCGGCGCGCGACCGGGCAGTCGTTCCCACTGCGCCCGACCTTGCGGTAGCGCGCCAGGTGCGGCAGCTCGCTCATGGGTACGAAGAAGGGCCGGCTGTCGACGCCGGCGGCGCGGAGCTCCGCGGCCACGCCGTCGCGGCTCGTCGCCGCGCGCTCGCCGAGCACGGCGCTCGTCATCCAGTAGACGTTGCGGGCGCCGGGGCGCTCGACGTTGAGCTCGAGGTCGGTGCGCGCGCCGAGCTCCTCGCGGTACCAACCGAAGATGCGTCGCTTCTGCGCGATGAACTCCTCGGCCTGTTCGATCTGCGCCACGCCGAGCGCGGCCTGCAGGTTCGTCATGCGGTAGTTCCAGGCGAGCTCGCTGTGGAAGTAGCGCCGCTCGGGGCGCATGCCGTGGTCCTTCAGCAGGCGCAGGCGCGCGGCGAGGGCCTCGTCGTCGGTCGTGACCATGCCGCCCTCGCCCGTCGTCAGGATCTTGTTGCCGTAAAACGAGAAGGTGGCGACGCGCCCGAGCGCGCCGACGACCCGCCCGCCGAGCGTCGCGCCGTGTGCCTCGGCCGCGTCCTCGACGAGGGCCACGCCGGCCGCGCGCGCCAGGCGGCCGAGCGCGTCCATGTCGGCCGGGTGCCCGTAGAGGTGCACCGGCACGATGGCGCGCGTTTTCGGGCCGAGCGCGCGCTCGACGGCGACGGGATCGAGGCACCAGGTGTCGGGCTCGACGTCGGCGAACACCGGGGTCGCGCCCGCGGCGAGTGCCGCGTGCGCCGTGGCGACGAAGGTGAGGTCCGGCACGATGACCTCGTCGCCGGGCCCGATGCCGAGCGCGGCGAAGGCGAGGTGCAGCGCCACGGTGCCGTTCGCGACCGCGATCGCGTGGCGCGCGCCGCAGAGCGCGGCGAAGTCGCGCTCGAAGCGCTCGATGTACGGCCCGATGCTGCTCACCCAGCCGGAGCGCACGGCGTCGGTCACGTAGGCGATCTCGCGCTCGCCGATGACGGGCGCCGCGACGGGGATGAACGGGAGGTCGGTCATGGCGGCTCGGCGCGCACGGGACGGCCCCGCGCACCCTGGCGGCGTGCTAACACGCCTGCCCCGGGCGCGCACGGGCGCGCCTTCGCCGGCTCGCCCGCCGCCCTGCCTCCCCGTATGCGCCCCACGCACCGACCCCTGACCGTCGCCGCGCTCGTGCTGACGATGTTCATGGCGGCCGTCGAGGCGACGGTGGTCGGGACGGCGATGCCGACCGTCGTGGCGGAGCTCGGCGGGCTGACGCTCTACGGCTGGGTCGGGTCGGCGTACCTGCTCGCCTCGACCGTGACGGTGCCCCTCTACGGCAAGCTCGCCGACCTCTTCGGCCGCAAGCCGTTGCTCGTCGGGGCCGTGCTCCTGTTCCTCGCGGGCTCGGCGGCCTGCGGGCTCGCGCCCTCGATCGAGCTGCTCGTCGTGGCGCGCGCCATCCAGGGTGTGGGCGCCGGCGGGATGCAGCCCATCGCGCTCACCATCGTCGGCGACCTGTTCACCATCGAGCAGCGCGGGCGGCTGCAGGGCCTCTTCGGCGCCGTGTGGGCGATCGCCGGCATCACCGGGCCGCTGCTCGGCGGTCTGCTCGTACGCGCGGCGTCCTGGCGCTGGGTCTTTCTCGTCAACCTGCCCTTCGGCGCGGCGGCGCTCGTCGCCCTCGTCGCCGCCTACCACGAGCGCGGCGCGCCGCGCGCGCGGCCTGCCATCGACTGGGCGGGCGCCACGACGCTCACGCTGGCGGGGGTCCTCTTGCTCGTCGGGGCGGGCGGTACCTGGCTCGCGCTGCCCTTCGGCCTCGTCGCCGTCGCGGCGTTCGTCCTCGTCGAGCGCCGCGCGCGCGAGCCGGTCCTCTCCCTCGCGCTGCTGGCGCGCCGCCCCATCGCCGTCTCCTTCGTCGCCTCGACGCTGCTCGGGGCGAGCATGATGGGCGTCCTCATCTACGTGCCGCTCTACGGTCAGGGCGTGCTCGGGCGGACGCCGACCGGGGCCGGTACGCTGGTCGCGCCCATGCTCGTGGGCTGGCCCATCGCCTCCACGCTCGCGGGGCGGCGGCTCGCCCGCACCGGGTTTCGCGCGCCCATCTGGCTCGGCAGCGGCATCGTCGCCGTCACGCTCGTCGCGCTCGCCTGGGCGCTCGCGCCCCACACGCCCCCGCTGCTGCTGCAGGGCATCCTGTTCGCGTACGGGCTCGGGATGGGTTTCGCCAACACCGCGCTCATCGTGGCGGTGCAGTCGAGCGTGGGCTGGAGCGAGCGCGGCGTGGCGACCGCGACGAGCATGCTGTCGCGTTCCATGGGCGGCGCGTTCGGCGTCGGCGCACTCGGGGGCGTGCTCGCGCACTTGCTCGGCACGTCGCTGTCGCCGGAGCGGGTCTCGCTCCTGCTCGACCCGACGCGCCGCGCGCAGGCCCTCGCGGAGCCCGGGCTCGCCTCCAGCCTGGCCGCCGGGCTCGCGCCGCTCTTCTGGGCGACCGCGGCGCTCGGCGTCGCGAACGCCGTGGTCGTCGGCTTCTGGCCGGCGCGGATCGACAACCCCGACGCGGAGCGCGTCGTCGTCACGCCCGGGGCGGACGCGTAGCGCGCGCGCTCACGGCTCCTGCACGCGAGCCGCGCCGATGCGATCGCCCTCGGCGAGCGCCGACCAGGGGCCCGTCGCGCGTCCGAGCCAGGCGTAGCGACCGTCGAGGTGGGGATAGGTCGCGTGGGTCACGAAGAACTGGCTCCCGCCCGTGTCTCGGCCCGCGAGCGCGATCCCCACCGACCCCGCCTCGAACGGCATCGGTGTGGTCTCGCAGCGCAGCGGCGGGAGCGGAGCGCCGCCGTAACCGTCCGCCGTCGGCGAGCCGAGCTGGCTCACGAAGCCGGGCACCACGCGGTGCACCACGATGTCGTCGAAGAAGCCGCCGCGTGCGAGATCCGCCAGGCGCGTGACGGCGACCGGTGCGAGGCTCGGATCGAGCTCGAGGACGAGCTCGCCCACGTCGCTCGCGAAGCGGATGCTCACGGGCGCGGCCAGCAGGTGCGCGCGCTCGGGCGCAAGCGGTCCCGGCCCGGCAGCGGCGTCGCAGGCGACCGGCGTGCGGCTGCGGTCGAGCGCCGCGAGCGCCTTGCCGGCGTGCTCGCGGACCGAGGGGTACGGCGAGCGACAGTGGGCCGCGAGCGCGTCGCGCGTCGCCGCGAGCCCGAGCGCGCCGGCGGCCTCGATGGCGGTGCCGAGCGCCTCGAGATCGACGTCCGTCGCCGCGAGTCGCTCGGCGAGCGCGGCCACGATGTCGGGGTGGACCGGCGCTTCGGCGGGCGGCGGCTTCTTCTTCTTCGGCGGCGCGACGCGCGCGCGCGTCGGCTCCTTGGCGAGCACCTCGGCGGCGGTCGCCTGCAGGCCCGGCTCCTTGGCGCGCAGCGCCGCGGCGAGCACCTCGGCTGCGTCGTCGAGCTCGGGATGATCCGCGACGAGCGCGACCGCGGCCTCGCGCGCGCGGAGCTCGCCCTCGAGCGCGAAGCGGCGCCACGCCGCGTGGCGCGCGCCCTTGAGCTCGGCGCCCGCGATGCCGAGTGCCTCCACGACGTGCTGCTGGCCGATCCAGCCCGGGCCCGTGGCGCTCGAGCCGAGGTCGCACTTCTGCAGCGCCTCGTCCGCGTAGTTGCGCTCGGCGAGGAGCTTCGCGGCGCTGCAGCGCAGCCACGAGACGCGGCGGCGTACGGGCTCGGTCGCGTCCTTGGGCGGCTCGAGCCGCGCGAGCGCGCCGAGGGTCGGGCGCGCGTCGCCGATCTCGCCCATGGACTCGAGCAGGGCGAGCAGCACGCCGAAGGGCTCGCCCACGAGCTCGGCCGCCGACGCGGCGTCGAGTGCCTTCGGTGCCAGCGCTCCGAGCGCACGGGCGAGCGCCTTCTGCCCCTCGCGTCCGAGGCGCTTCAGCGCGCGGGCGGCATCGGCGCGCTCGACGGGCGTGAAGCGCTCCGGCGCGCGCAGCACTTCCTCGAGGGCGGCCGCGGCGCCGTCCTCGACGCGCCCGAGCGCGCGCACCGCGAACACCCGCGCCGGACCCGCCTGGGCGAGGCGCGCCCGCGCGACCTCGAGCGTGCGCGGCGCGACGCTCGGCGGCAGCGTCTTGACCCGCCCGAGAGCGTAGAGCGCCTCGGGCAGGGGGTCGCGGGCGGCGTCGCCCGCCGCGAGGTTGAGCAGCGTGACGTAGGTGTCCTCGCGCAGCTTCTCGCGGGCGGTCGCGACGTCGCCGAGCGCGTAGGCCGCGTCGATGGCGATGCGCTCGTCGGCGGTCCACTCGGCGAGCACGGTCTCGCTCTGCTCGGCCGCGCAGGCGCCGACGGCGCGCACCACGGCGCGCGTGGCGTCGAGTCGTCCCCGGCTCTTCACCGGCGCGCCCGTCGGGCCCACGCTGCTCCCGAGCCGCGCGGCCCCGGCCGCGACGAGGGCGCGCACCGTCTTGTCGCGCTCGCCCTCGCAGGAGAAGCCGAGCCCGTAGGCCGCCCAGGCCACGACCTCGTCGTCCTCGTCGACGAGGGCGCGCAAGAGGCCCGGCCGCGCGGCGGTGCCGCCGATGCGGGCGAGCGCCCGAGCGGCCGCGCGCCGCACGCGCGCGTCGCGGCTCGCCGCGTCCGCCGGGAGCACGAGGTCCGCGCGGCGATCCAGCTCTGCCGCGAGCAGGGCTTCGAGTCGCTCGGCCCCCGCACCGACCGCCGGCGGTGCGCCGCCGTCTTCGCCGGCGCTCGTCGTGACGCTCGCGCTCGGGTCGCCGGCCGTGGGCCGACCGGTCGGCTCCGCGCGCTCGCAGCCCGCGCACCCGAGCGCGGCGGCGACCCCGAGCGCGACCGAGCTGCGGGCCCAGGCGCGCCCCGTGCGCGCGTCGAGCCACGCGCACCAGCGCTCGCGGAGGCGCAGCCACGGCGGAGCGGGTGGCCCCACGAGCCACTCCGGCGGCAGGGGGACGACCGTCAAGCCGGCCCGCCGGAAGCCGGCCGTGGCCCGCGGCAGGTGCCAGTGGCAGCTCGCGAGGGCCGCGCTGCCTGCGCCGTGCGCCCGGAGCCACGCGGCGCCGTAGCGCGCATTCTCGGCCGTCGTGAGCGAACAGAGCTCGAGCGCGACCGCGCCGGCCGGCACGCCCGCGGCGACGAGCTCGCGCTTCATCACGAGCGCCTCCACGTGCCCGTTCCAGCTCCGGCCCCCGCAGGCGAGCACCCGTGGCGCGACCCCGGCGTGGAAGGCGCGCGCCCCGAGGGCGACACGCCGCGCGAGGGCGCGCGAGGGAGCGCCGGAGGGCTCCACGACGCACCCGAGGATCACGATGACGTCTGCGGGGATCACGCGGGCGTCCTCGGCGCGGGCGGCTCGAGCGCCGGTGCCTCTGCGCGGGTCGTGGGCGGTCGGGGCGCCGGCGGCGCCGACCGCGCGGGAGCGGGGCGGGTCGGTACGGGCACGGGCGCGGGGGCGCGCCGCTTGCCGGCCCAGGGCTGCAGGACGAGGAGCACGACGCCGGCCACGACGAGCGCCGTGACGAGGGCCCATAGCCACAGGAGTCGCACGAACAGGCCGCGCCGCGGGCGCTGGGGCTCGCGGGGTGGGATGGCCGGCACGAGACCGCCCGGCCTCGCGCCGGGGCTCGCTCCGGCGCCTGCGGTGGCCGGCGCGGCGACCGCTGCGGCGGCGCCGGGCGCCGAGGCCGCGCGGTGACGCTGGCTCCAGAAGGCATCGGGGGTCGCGCGCATCTCCCACGCGGGGAGGGCGGCCGCGGTGGGCGCCGCGACGGCCGGCGGGCGCGCCGCCACGGCCGGTGGGCGCGCCGCCACGGTCGGTGCGCGCGCGGCGGCCGGTGCGGGGGCGTCGGCGCGCCTCGGCGCGAGCTCTGCGGGGCGCGCCGCAGGTGTCGGCGCGATCTCGGCGGGCACGGGCATGCCCTGCGGGACCGTGCGATCGATGCGCGGCTTACCGGTCTCGAGCGTCTCGTCGTCGGCACGAGGCCGGGCCGGCGCGGCGGGCGCTGCGGGTGCCTCGGCGGGGCCGGCGCCGGGCTTGCGCGAGCTGACGACCGTGTCGGCCCCGGGGCCGGAGGCGCTCACCGTCTCGAGCGCCGCCTGACGCGCCTCGCGCGCGGGCTCCGCTGCGCGCTCGATCGACGGATCCGAGAACCCCATCACGGTCGCGCCAACAGCGCGCAGGCGCTCCCGCGCGGCCGCCCTCGGCTCGGTGCTCGGCTCCGAGCCCGGCCCGACCGCCTCCTCGGGCCCGGGCAGCGGGGGCTCCACCCGGCTCGGCTGCGTGTCGCCGCGCGCGGGCGGCGCGAAGCCGGGCAGCGTGCTCTTCGGTGCCGCGCTCGCGCTCCCGGTGACCGCGGCCGGCGGCGCGGCCGCTGCGGGAGGCGTCGGGGCCGGCCCGCTCGGGGCCGGGGCGGGCGTGCTCGCACCGGGGGAGCTCGGCGGCGACGCGACGACGATCGGCACCGAGAGCGCGATCTCGCTCGCGAGCGAGGCGGCGCGCGCGCTTTGCTCGGCGAGCGCGAGGAGCACGGCGTGCGCGAACGCGACGCCGAGATCGTGCGCCGAGTGGAAGCGCGTCGCGCGCTCCGGCGCGAACGCGCGCGCGAAGAACCCGTCGAGCGCGGCCGGGAGGCCGAGCGCGCCCGGCCGCGCGAAGCGCCCCTCGCACACCGAGCGCGCGACGCCGTCGGCCGTCGTGTCCGCGAATGCGGGCCGCCCGGTGACCATCTCGTACGCCACCGCTCCGACCGCCCAGAGGTCGCCGTCGACATCGTCCGCGCCGGGCTCCCGGATGCGCTCGGGGCTCTGGTAGCTCGGCGCGGCGCTCGCGCCGGCGACCGGTGGTGGGCTCGCGAAGCCGACGAGCTTCACTCGTCCGGCCGGCGCCTCGAGGAGCACGTGCTCGGGGCGCACGTCGCGGTGCACGAGCGCGGCCGCGTGCACCGCGCCGAGCGCCGCGCAGAGCTCGCCGACGACGCGCGCCGCCTCGTCGAGCGGCAGCGCCGAGCGGAGGATGCGCTGGCGCAGCGTCTCCCCGCGGCAGAGCTCCATGACGAGGAACGGCACCCCGTCGCCCGTCGCCCCGCGGCCGAGCGCACGGACGACGTGGGCGTGCACCAGGCTCGCGAGCGTCGCCACCTCGCGCCCGAGCCGTTCGCGGAGCGCCGGGTCGGCGTCGCGCCCGCCGAGCAGCTTCACCGCCACCTCGGTCTCGTGTCCTTCCGGGCCCGTGCGCCGCGCGAGCCACACGCCCTCGGGGCGGCCCTCCACGAGCGGTCGCTCGAGGCAGAGCTCCGCCCCGAGGCGCGTGCCCGCGACGAGGGGCGTGCCGCCGGATGGAGTCACCACGGGCGCAGTTTCCGGCGCCCGCGGGCCGAGCGCAACCGCCGCCGCGCGGTCGAGGCGCCTTCGGCCTCCGCGCAGGAGCCGCCACGCCCCGCGCGCGGGGCCCGCTGGCGACCGGAGGGGCGGAGCGGTATACGCGAGCGCGCATGCACGACGACGCTTCTCGGGCCGACCCGGCTCTGCCGCCCGCGAAGCCGCGCGCGTCGGGTCCGTTGTGGCGCCGGCTCCTGCCGATCGCCGTCGCGGTCGGGCTCGTCGCGTTCGTGCTCGCGCGCATCAAGTGGGAGGCCTTCTGGGCGGAGCTCGGGCGCGTCCACTACGCGGCGTTCCTCGGCTTCGTCGCGCTCTTCCTCTGCGCCTTGCTCGCGGCCGACACGCTCGCGACGCGTTTCATCTACCGCCGCACCATCGGCAAGGTGCGCTACCACGAGCTCTTTCTCGTGCGCGGCGCCTCGTACCTGCCGAGCATGCTGAACCACCACGTCGGGCAGGCGTGGCTCACGTACTTTCTCTCGCGCGTCTACGGCGCGCCGCTCGGGCGCGTCGCCGGCGCGACCCTCGCCGTGTACGCGACCTGGGGCGGGTGCATGCTCTTGCTCGGCGCGGCGGGGATGTACACGGCCGGGCTCGACATCAAGCTCGTGCTCTTGCCGCTCGTGGCGGGCGTCGGCTACCTCGTGCTCCTGCAGCTGCGGCCGAAGCGCCTGACGCGCATCTCCGTCCTCGCGCCGCTCTTCGAGCTCGGCATCGGAGGCCACTTCGTCGCGATGCTCCTGCGGCTGCCGCACATGTGCGTGCTCTTTCTCGGCACGTGGCTCCCGTTCTGGTTCTTCCACGTCGAGGTGCCGCTCGGCCCCGCGCTCACCTACGTGCCGATCCTCATGGTGGCGGTGACGCTGCCCGTGACGCCGCTCGGCATCGGCACGCGCGACGCCCTCGCGCAGCAGTTCTTCGCGGGCTTCGTCGTCGGTGCCGCGGGCTCCGAGGAACAGCTCGCGATCGTCGCGGCCTCGACGACGACGACCGCCGTCGCGATCATCCTCGTCAACGCCGTGATGGGCGTCGTGCTCCTCGCGGGGGCTTCGCGCCTGCTGCCCGCGGAGCTCCGCAAGGCCGGGGCCGCGAAGGCCGAGCCGCGCTGACGCGCGCCGCGTGACGCTTCGCATGACTTTCGCCACAGGGCATGCCGCGCGCCAGGTCTCCGCCTGAGCGCCGTCAAGAGTCGCCCTTCGAAAGGCGGTACAGCAGACACCGCTGGAGACGCTGGTACGCCCACGCCGGAGGTCGGCCATGCGTACGACGTCGCGATTGCTGTCTCTCGTGTTTGCAGCCGCGCTCGCGGCCTGCGAAGGGGCCGAAGGCCCCATCGGACCCCAAGGCCTTCCCGGGCAGGACGGGTCGCCCGGCCAGGACGGTCAGGACGGCCTGCCGGGCGCGGACCGTCAGCCCCGCCAGGATGGCCTGCCCGGCGATCCGGGCATCTCGACCGGTGAGCTCACCGGCGTCGTGACGGAGCTGTCCGGCGGGACGGTCGTCGCCGGCGCGCAACTCGCCTTCGACCCGCCCGCGGTCGCGGCCGTCACGACCGCCCTCGACGGCAGCTACACGGTGACGTTGCCCATCGGCGTCTACCAGGTCACGGCCACGCACGGCGACTGGCCCGCGGCCACGGGCACGGTGAGCATCGTCGCCGCCGGCAACGAGATCCTCGATCTCGAGCTCCGCAGCTGGAAGGCCGAGAGCGACACCTGCCTGCTCTGCCATGCCGCAGCCGATCCGGGCATCGTCGAGGACTACAAGACGGGCCGCATGGCGCCGTTCGTCTCGTGCCAGGATTGCCACGGCACCAACGTCGTGGGCGCGCCCGGGCACAACCCGATGCCGACGGCGCAGACCTGCGCGGGCTGCCACCCGAAC
The DNA here is from genome assembly GCA_020848455.1 of Polyangiaceae bacterium. Classification (GTDB taxonomy): domain Bacteria; phylum Myxococcota_A; class Polyangia; order Polyangiales; family Polyangiaceae; genus JACRDA01. The sequence goes on along the minus strand of JADLAB010000205.1, from coordinate 499 downwards.
CAGTACCGCGGCCACCAGGCGAATCGCCACTCGATCGGCTACCAGCGTACCTTCGAGGCCGGTCGGCTCGACGATCTGCCGCCCTGTGCGACCGATCAGAATCCCGACTCGGGCGGCACGGCCACGTGCCAGAACTGCCACAAGGTCGAGCAGAAGTGCGATAGCTGCCACACGCGGCACCTCTTCGGCCCGGAGCAGGCGCGCAGTCCGCTCGCGTGCGCCACGTGCCACATGGGCCCCGACCACTCGCAGTGGGAGATCTACCAGACCTCGAAGCACGGCGTCGTGTACGCGGCCGAGGGCGAGGGCTCCGCGCCGACCTGCGCGACCTGCCACATGCCGCGCAAGCGTCTCGACGCGAACAACAACCCCTACACGGATCACGATCTGTCGTTCGGCATCGCGTACGGTCCGGTCGGCGGGCAGCCCTCGCACCGCAGCCTGCGGTGCGGCGGGCAGCTGTCGTACGTCGTGAGCGGCGGCGTGCTCTCCGACAACC
>JADLAB010000204.1 GCA_020848455.1 Polyangiaceae bacterium | reverse complement strand
TTCGCGCACGTAGCCTTTGCTCGCCCCGCGTTCCTTGGCTAGCGTCCGGCCGCTCGGACAGGCTGGGGAGCCGTCGTCCCGTCTCGCGTGCCTCCGCCTCGGAAAGGAGCTTCCCATGATCGTCGGTGTGATCGGCTCGGGTTCCATCGGGCCCGACCTGGCCTACGGCTTCGTCACCGCCCTCGCGGGCGAGCCGGGGAGCACGGTCTACCTCGTGGACGTCAAGGAAGAGGCGCTCCAGAAGGGCGTCGAGCGCATCCGGGGCTACGTGAAAAAGGCGCTCGCGCGCGGCAAGCTCGCGCCGAAGGCGGCGCAGGCGGTCGAGGCGGCGCTCGTGCCGACGCTGCGGCTCGCGGATCTCGCCGACTGCGAGTACGTGCTCGAGGCGGCGACCGAGAATCTCGCCCTGAAGCGCGTCATCCTGCGCGACCTCGAGGCCGTCGTCGGGCCCGACTGCCTCATCGGCTTCGCGACCTCGGGCATCCCGCGCCGCGACATCGCCGCCGAGGCGCGCCACCCGAACCGCTGCTTCGTGAACCACCCCTTTTACCCGGCGTGGCGCACGCTCCCCATCGAGATCGTCCTGTCGGACGACGCCGCCCTCGGCGCGCGGATGCTCGCCACCATGAAGAAGCTCGGCAAGGTGCCGATCGTGACGGCCGACGTCGAGTGCTTCGCGGCCGACGACGTGTTCTGCAACTACATCTCCGAGGCGGCGCGCATCGTCGCCGAGGGTCTCGCGACGCCCGCCGAGGTCGACAAGGCCGTGAACGACGCCATCGGCGGCGGCGGGCCCTTCAACGTGATGGACCTCACCTCGGGCAATAAACTCGTCGTCCACTGCCAGGAGCTCATGCGCGCGGCCGCGACCGGCACGCCTTGGTTCGCGCCGCCGGCCCTGCTCGCGACGCAGGGCGCGACACCCTGGCACGATCCGCAAGAAGCGGTCGACGCGACCTGCAAGCCCGAGGTGCGCCAGCAGATCGTCGACCGCATCCTCGCGGTCCTGCTCGGCCGCGCCTTCGCCGTCGTGGACGACAAGACCTGCGAGCCGTCCGACTTCAACTGGCTGCTCCGCATGTCGCTCGGCTTCGACCAGGGCACGCTCGAGCTCGCCGAGTCGCTCGGCATGGACAAGGTGCACGCCCTGGTGACCGCCTACGCGGCGCGCTTTCCGGGCTTCCCCGTCCCGCCCTCGATCGCCGGCAAGAAGCCGCTCGCGCTCGTGCGCGATCTGCGCATCGAGAAGGACGGCGCCATCGCCACCATCCGCGTCTTCCGCCCCGAGGTCCGCAACGCCCTCTGCGCCCGCACGCTCGCCGAGCTCGAGCGCGCCGTGGCGCTGCTCGGCGCGGACCCGAGCGTGAAGGGCATCGTGCTCACCTCGAGCGACGGCGCCTTCGCCGGCGCCGACATCCACGAGCTCGCGGCCCTGCGCGATCCCGAGGCCTGCGCGGCCATCTGCCGCCGCGGTCACCAGATCCTCGGGGCCATCTCGGCCTCGGCGAAGCCCGTCGTCGCTGCGCTCGACGGCCCGGTGCTCGGCGGCGGCGCGGAGCTCAGCATGGCGTGCCACGCGCGCGTCGTCGGCAGAAAGCTCGTGCTCGGCCAGCCCGAGGTCGATCTCGGCATCATCCCGGGCTACGGCGGCTCGCAGCGGCTGCCGCGCCTGGTCGGCCTCGAGGCGGCGCTGCCCGTGCTGCGCAGCGCCCGGACGCTCGACGCCGCCGCGGCGTGCAAGCTCGGCTGGGCGCACGGCGAGCCGGCCGCGGACGCGGTCGCGGCCGCCAAGGCGCTCCTCGGCGCGCACCTCGAGGGCCGGGTCAAGCTCGCGCCCGTCGATCCGAGGCCCCTCGCGGTGCCCGCCAAGCTCCCGGCGGCGGACGTCGGCCACCGCTCGCTCGCCATCGACGCCATCCTCGTCGACGTCGTGCGGCGCGGGCTCGCCCTGCCGCTCCCGGAGGGGCTCGAGCTCGAGGCCCAGGGCTTCGCGCGCTGCAAGCGCACGGTCGACATGGACATCGGGATGAAGAACTTCATCCAGAACGGCCCCCGCGTCCCGGCGGCCTTCCTGCACGAGTGAACGACGGCGAGCGACAAGGAGTCACGACCATGCAAAGCCACCCCGATCCCGTCGTCGTCCTCGAGGGCGCCCGGCGGCTCCCGCGCGCGGACATCCTCATCCAGAACAAGCGCCCCGGCCTGTTCTCGCGCTTCTCGACCACGCAGCTCGGCGGCCTCGCCATCGCCGCCACGTTGAAGGACACGCCCGTCGACAAGGCCCTGATCGGCCACGTCGTCATGGGCATGGCGCAGCACAGCCACCGCGACTCGATCTACGGTGCGCAGGGCATGCGGCACCGCGGCGGCCTCGCCGAGGACGTGCCGGCGCTCACCGTCGCGCGCATCTGCGGCAGCGGCGCCGAGGCCATCGCCGTCGCGTGCGACATGATGCTCGCGGGCCTGCGCCACGACGCCGCGCGCCCCTTCTACGTCGCGGGCGGCGCCGAGAGCATGCAGTACCCGTTCTGCCTCTACGGCTGGCGCGGCAAGCCGGTCGGCGGCACGACGCAGAAGTACGGCCCGCTCGATCCGAAGGGCCTGCCGCCGGGCACGCAGCTGCAGGACATGCTGCTCATGAGCCTCTACGACCCGTCGGCGGGCATGGCGATGGCGAACACCGCCGAGGAGCTCGGCCGTCGCTACGGCATCCGGCGCGAGGCGTGCGACGCCTTCGGCTACCGCTCCCAGGTGCGCGCGCGGGCGGCGCGCGACGCCGGGCACTTCGACCTCGAGACGGCACCGGTCGTCGTCGAGGACGAGAGCCACGAGCCCATCACCGTGAAGCACGACACGCACGTGATGGACGACGCGACGCTGGAGGGCATGGCGCGCCTGCGGCCGGCCTTCGAGCCCGGCGGCGTCATCACCGCCGGCAACGCGAGCGCCGTGGTCGACGGCGCGGCGGCGCTCGTGCTCGGTCGCGAGAGCGACGCGAAGCAGCACGGCTACAAGCCGCTCGCACGCATCATCGGGATCGGGGTCGCCGCGTGCGACCCGCGCATCATGGGCTGGGGTCCCGTCCCGGCGACGAAGAAGGCGCTCGCCGCGGCCGGCATCGACGGCGGCAAGCTCGACCACGTCGAGCTCAACGAGGCCTTCGCGCCGCAGGCGCTCGCCTGCATCCGCGACTTCGAGGCCATGGGCATCGACCCCGAGAAGGTGAACCCCCAGGGTGGCGCCATCGCGCTCGGCCACCCGCTCGGCGCCACGGGCGCCATCCTCACCGTGAGCTGCGCCCACGCGCTCCGCCGCAAGGGCGAGCGCTACGGCGCCGTCACGATGTGCATCGGCGGCGGCCAGGGGATCACCCTCGTGCTCGAGAACCCGCGCTCTCGCGGCTGACGGCTGACGGCCGAAAACCGAGACCTGCACCCAGGTGTCGTCGCACTTCGCCGCGTCGACCCGCGGGTGTACCGTGTCCCATGCTCATCGGCGCCGCCGTCGGGCTCGTCATCGGTCTCATCGCCGCGATCGTCGCGGCGATCGCCAAGTCCGGTCAGAGCCCCCATACCCATCCCCAGAACTACCAGTATCCGGTCTACGGACCTCCGCAGCAGCCCGGCTATGGGCCCCCGCCGCCGGGTTATGGTCCGCCGCCGGGGATGGGCGCGCCGCCGGGCTACGGTCCGCCGGCACCCGGCTACGGCCCGCCGGCGCCGGGCTACGGTCCGCCGGCACCGGGCTACGGTCCGCCTGCGCCGGGCTACGGTCCGCCGCAGGCCCCGGGCGGTCCGGTCGTCGGCTACGGGCCGCCACAGCCACCCGGCTACGGCCCGCCGGCACCGGGCTACGGGCCGCCGCAGCCACCCGGCTACGGCCCGCAACCGCCGACCGGCGGCGCACCGGCAGGCTACGGTCCGCCCGCCCCCGGCTACGGGCCGGCGCCGGGTGCTCCGGGCGGTGCGCCGCTCGCGCAGCCGGATCAGCCGCTCCAGCCGGGCTATGGCCCGCCGCCGGGTCCGCCCGGCGGGGGCTGGGGCGGACCGGGCACGGTCTAGGAGCGTGTCGGAGATCTTCGCCGAGGTCCAAGCAGCGCGCGGTCTACGACGCTTCTTGCTGCGAGGCTTCGACGCCGCGCGCGCAGTTCGACCTGCACCGGAACGCCGCCCGTCGCCGCCGTCGCGTTCGACGCCGCGCGCGCGCAGTTCGACCCCTTCGGCCTCACGCACCACCTCCTCAAGCTCTTCCGCAGTCGGTCGCGGCCCGTTCTCGCCGCGACCTGAAGGCGCCCCGGCAGCCCCGGCCATCGCACATCACGCCGTCAAGCCCGCCCTCCCGACCCCAGCGCCCTCCAGAACCGCCCCCGCCGCTCGCACCGGGCACGGACACGGACACGGACACGGACACGGACACGGACACGGACACGGACACGAGACTCGGGCTCGGGCTCAGGCTCGACCTCGAACGCGGCGCCTTTGAGACTCGGGCTCGGGCTCAGGCTCGGGCTCGACCTCGAACGCGGCGCCTTTGAGACTCGGGCTCGGGCTCAGGCTCGGGCTCGACCTCGAACGCGGCGCC
>JADLAB010000203.1 GCA_020848455.1 Polyangiaceae bacterium | reverse complement strand
TGGGCCGGGGCTCGACCGTCGGCGCCCCGTCACGTGGTACGCTCGACGGTGTGGATGCGACGCAGCAGGCGCTCGGGCGGGTGCGGAGGTTCGCCGCGGCCGTGAGCGTCGATGTGCCTCCGGTCGACGAGGCCCTCGAGCCCCTGCGTCGCCTCCTTGCTGCAGCAGGCGTCGAGCACCGGCTCGTCGAGGGCGTGGCCGTGGTGCACCACGGCTACGTGCGAACGACCGACGATCTCGATGTGCTGGTCGACGCGGAGGCCCTCGAGTCCCTCGCGCAGGTGTGCGCGGAGCACGGCTTCGAGCGCGTGTCGCGTACGCGCCTCACGCACCTGGCGAGTGGCGTCCACGTCGACCTTCTCGTCGCCGGCGAGCCGGTGCCCCGCGTTGGCGCTGGCACCTACCCGGCGCCGAGCGCGCTCGCGGCGAGCCCGCGCGACCCCGCGATAGTCGGGCTCGCGGGGCTCTTGCAGCTCAAGCTGCGCGCCGGACGCCACCAAGATCGCGCCGACGTCGTGGCGCTCCTGAAGCTCCTCGACGACGCGGCGTATGACCCCATCGAGGCGGCCATCCCCGTGGGCCTCAGGCCTTCTCTGTTCGCGCTCCGACGGGACGCGCTCGAGGAGCTCGAGTGGGCGGCGCGCGGGGATCAGACTCGGCCGTAGAGCTCGGCCAGGTCGCGGAGGCGGCGGGGCGCGCGTGGGCGCGTGGGCGGGCGCGTGAGCGTGGGCGTGCGCGCGGGCGTGAGCGTGCGCGTGCGCGTGGGCGTGGGCGTGGGCGTGGGCGTGGGCGTGAGCGTGGGCGTGCGCGTGGGCGGGCGCGGGTGCGAGAGCGGATCAGATTCGGCCGTAGAGCTCGGCCAGGTCGCGGAGGCGGCGGGCGTGGTCGGCGCGGAAGGGGTCGCCCTCGAGGCGGAAGCGCCAGTTCGCGTCGCGGGTCGCGGGGTTGTTCATGCGCGCCTCGGAGCCGAGGCCGAGCACGTCCTGCATCGGGATCATCGCGGTCGCCGCGACGGATGCGTAGCAGGCGTGGATGAGATCCCAGTGCGGCTCGTGGCCGCTCGCGCGCAGGTAGCGCTGCACGTGGCGCTTGACCGTGGCGTCGGCGGCGCGCCACCAGCCGACCGCGGTGTCGTTGTCGTGGGTGCCGGGGTAGGCGACGCCGTCCTTCGTGTGGTTGTGCGGCAGGTGCGGGTTGTCGGCGCCGCCGCCGAAGCCGAACTGCAGGACGCGCATGCCCGGCAGGCCCGCCGCCTCGCGGAGCGCGATGACGGCGTCGTCGATGATGCCGAGATCTTCGGCGATGAGCGGCAGCTTGCCCATGTGCCGCTCGAGCGCGCGGAAGAAGGCGAGGCCCGGGCCGTCGACCCATTTCCCGGTGCGCGCGTCGGGTGCACCCGCCGGCACCTCCCAGTAGGCGGCGAGGCCGCGGAAGTGGTCGATGCGCACGTGGTCGGCCTGCGCGAGGACGCGCGCGAGCCGGCCGCGCCACCAGAGATAGTCGTTCTCGGCCATCTTCTGCCAGCGGTAGAGCGGGTTGCCCCAGAGCTGCCCGAGCTCGCTGAAGTAATCGGGCGGCACGCCCGAGACCGCCGTCGGCGTGCCCTCGTCGTCGAGGAAGAACAGGCCCGGGTGGGCCCACACGTCGACGCTGTCCCGGTCCACGTAGATCGGTAGATCGCCGACGACCTCGACGCCGCGCGCGCGGCCGTAGGCGCGTAGCTCCTGCCACTGGTGCTCGAAGAAGAAGAGCGTGGCGAGCACCTCGGCGATCTCGCTCGCGGCCTCTTGCTCGAGCGCGGCGAGCGCGTCCCGGTCGCGGTCGCAGAGCGGGCGCTCCCACTCCCAGTACGCCTTGCCGCCGTGGCGGCGCTTCGCGACGGCGAAGAGCGCGGCGTCGTGCGCCCAGCTCTCGTGGTCGCGGAACGCGCGAAAGGGCGCGGCGAGCGGGTGCTCGGGGCTCGCGCACAGGCGCGCGGCGGCCTTCGCGAGGCGCGGCTCCTTCCAGGCGCGCACGGCGTCGTAGTCGATGAAGGGGCCCGCCGGCACGCTCGGCGCCTGGAGATCGGCCGGGTCGAGCAGCCCCTGATCGGCGAGGCCGGCGAGGTCCACGAGCAGCGGGTTGCCGGCGAAGGCCGACCAGCACACGTACGGGCAGTTGTTGCCCGTCGGGCCGAGGGGCAGCACCTGCCAGAGCCTGCCCCCGGCGGCGGCGAGCCAGTCGACGAAGCGCCGCGCGCCCGCGCCGAGGTCGCCCATGCCGTGCGGCCCGGGCAGGGAGGTCGGGTGCAGGAGCACGCCGGCGCGGCGCCGGGTGACGAGGGACGGGCGTTCGGTGGCTTGGTCCATGGGCGAAGGTGGCGTGTCCGCGCGGGGTTGGGGGCGGTGTCGGCGCTTGGGGCAAACGCGCTCGTCAGCAGACGTCGGCGAAGGTGGCGGCCTCGGCGAGCAGGCCCGGCAGGCCCCCGGTGTGCACGAAGAGCACGCGCTCGCCGCGGAGCTCGCCCCGCCGGCAGAGGTCCCACAGGCCCGAGAAGGCCTTGCCGGTGTACACGGGATCGAGCACCAGCCCGCCGAGGCGCGCCGCGGCGGCGATGTGCTCGCGCTGCTCGGGTGTCGCGACGGCGTAGGCCGGCCCGCGCGCGCGCTCGTCGATGCTCCAGCGCACCGGCAGGCCGAGCGTCGCGTCGCACGCGCGTGCCTCGTCGAGCAGGGCGACGACGCGCGCGGTCGTGGTCGCGGCGTCGTCGCTCACCGCAAAGGCGCGGAGCTCGCCCGCGACGCGGTGCTTGGCCGCGCCGAGCGCGACCCCGGCGGCCGTGCCGCCCGAGCTCGCGGCGTGCACGACGAGGTCGAAGGGGCGCCCGCCCGCCTCGCCCGCCGCGAGCTGGCGCGCGACCTCGCCCATGGCCTCCGCGTAGCCGAGCGCGCCGAGCCCGTTCGATCCGCCCTCGGGGATGACGTAGGGACGCGCGCCCGCCGCCCGGAGCGCCGCCGCGCCGCGCGCCATCACGGCGTCGCGCTCGCGGTAGCTCGCGGGCGTGATGAGCCGGAGCTCCGCGCCCGCCAGCCGGTCGAGGAGCACGTTGCCGGCGAGCGGCGCGACCTCGGCCGACCACGGGATGCCGGCGCCGTCGTCGTCCGCCGGCAGGCCCGGCACGCGCAGGTAGAGCACCGAGCGGAGGCCGAGCGCCGCGGCGCACAGGGCCGTGGCGCGTGCGTGGTTCGACTGGATGCCGCCGCAGGTGACGACCGTGTCGGCGTGGGCCTCGAGCGCCGCCGCGAGCAGGAGCTCGAGCTTGCGCACCTTGTTGCCGCCCTCGGCGCCGCCCGTGGCGTCGTCGCGCTTCACCCAGAGCTCGATGCCGAGCCGCTCCGCGAGGCGCGCGGGCCGCACGAGCGGCGTCGGCAGGTGCGCGAGCCGCAGGCGCTTCATGCGATCTCGACGAGCGCCGCGCCGCCCTCGACGGTCTGACCGGCCTGGCAGTGCACCACCTGCACCGTGCCTCCCCGGTCGCAGGCGAGCTCGTTCTCCATCTTCATCGCCTCGATCACGACCACCGGCTGCCCGGCCACCACCACGTCGCCCGGCGCGACCAGGACCTTCACCACCCGCCCCGGCATCGGGGACGCGATGCGCGTCGGTCCCGACTCGTCGGGCCGGTGCCGGGCCGCCGCGCTGCGCTCGCGCGCGCTCTCGACGCGGACGGGGAAGCGCGCCCCGCGCGCCACCGCCTCGAGCGCGGGCGCGCGGCCGTCTAGCCACAGGTCGACGACGCGGTGCCCGACGACCGCGACCGTGTGGGCGCCGGGCGCGCCGCGCCCGAGACCGAGCTCGGCGTCGGTCACGGCCGCCGCGGGCGCGTCGCCGGCGAGGTGCGCCGCGAGCTCGCCGCTCGGACGCCGCGCGACGTCGACCTCGACCTCGCGCCCCCCGGGCAGCGTGACCACGTAGCGCATGGTGAAGTCGGTGAGCCCGCGACCGGCGGCGTCAGAACTGGACGCCGAGCTTGTTGTTGATGAGGTACTGCACGGGCAGGCGCTGGCCGGTCCCGTCGTCGAAGGCGCCGCCCGGGACGAACACGCCGCCCTCGGTGCCCACGTTGACCGCCACGTGCGGGTCGATGGCGATGCGGAAGTCGACCCCGAGGTCGAACTCGGCGCCGAGCTCGTGCACCTTGGCCTGGCCGCCCTCGAAGTTGCGGTAGTTGCCGAGCGCGCCGTACTGGAACGGGTCGACGAAGTCGGCCGTCGTCTCGGCGAGCACGATGCCGCCCTTCACGTCGACCCAGCGCTCCGGCCGCACGACGACGGTCGGGTAGAGGTAGGTCGCGCCGAAGATGCCGCCCTCGGACGGCAGGAACTGGAGGCCGGGGGAGGGGCGGTTCACGATCAGCCGGTCCTGCGCGATCGTGGCGGCGCGCGCCGTCTTCCACGCGAGCACCTGGTCGAACAGGATGAGACCCACGTTGTGGTTCGGGTCCATCGTGAAGCGCTTGGTCACGCCGTCGCCCGGATCGGCGTCGCCCGAGGCGTAGCCCCACTCGAGCGAGACCACGCAATCGCCCCAGCGATCGGCCCCCGTGCCGGCCGTGCTCGCGACCCCGAGGACGGCCGCGCCGCCGTAGTTGCGCACGACCTCCTGGTTGCCGGCGCGCGTCTGGTCGACGTTGCGCACGTAGCTCATGGCGCCCCCGACGAACGCGGCCTCGAACTGGCCGAACACGTGGGCGCGCGTGCCCGGGATGGGCGCGTTGAACTTGCCCGCCAGGTCGACGACCCCGACGTTGAGCTTGTCGGTGAAGGGCGTGAGGCTCCCGGTCGACTCGCCGTCGCTCTCCTGGTGGCGGTAGACGCCGTAGATGCCGAGCTCCCAGCTCGGCTCCTGCCAGCGCACGACGCCGACGAGCTGCAGGGCGCGGTCGCCGTCGATGAGCTTCGCGCGCGCGTCCTCGAACACGAGATCGCCCGCGAGCGCCACCTGGAGCGGCGTGTCCTTGCCCATCGGGCGCGTCGCGAAGAGCAGCCGCTCGACGAGCGAGCCGCGCCGGTAGTCGCCGAACAGGGTCGGGTGGTCGCCGTCGCCGGCGAGCACGCCCATGCCCCACTGCGAGGTCTGCTGCCCGAGGCGGAACAGGCCGATGGGCGACAGGTACTCGATGTAGAGCTGCCGCGGGTGCACCTCCCACCACTTGTTCTCGTCGAGCGGGTCGCGGGACGCGGTCACCCACTGGGTCTTTTCGCCGATGACCATGCCGCGCGGCACGTCGATCTCGCCGACGGCCTTGAACACGTCCTCGTACTTGACCTCGGCCTTGAGCCGCGCCCAGTGGTAGAGGTAGTG
>JADLAB010000202.1 GCA_020848455.1 Polyangiaceae bacterium | reverse complement strand
GATGTGCGAGCTCCTCCGCCCGCGTCCTCGCGCTCGACATCGGGGCCCTCCCACGCCGCGTCGCGCCGCACGCCCCTCGCCCCGGGCTCATGGGTTGGATTGCGGGGGGCGCGGGGGGCGCGGGGCGCGGGGGGCGCGGAGGGCGCGGGGCGCGGGGGGCGCGGAGCTCGGCACGGTGCTCGTGCCCCGTGACCCAATCATGGTAAGTCGCCTGGGCATGTCGACAGCGCGCGCCGCGGTGCGGTTCGGTCTGCTCGCGTGCACGCTCGCCGCCTGCACCGGGCATGTGGCTCCGAGCGGGCCAGCACCGAGCGCTGCGCCACCGCTTGCGGCAACGGCCGCGCCCCCCGCGACCTCGCCAGCGACCTCGGCGTCGAGCGCATCGCTCGGGAGCGCGGCGCGCGCGGGCGCGGCCAATCCGACGGCCGGGCCGGCGTCGGGCGCGGCTCCGGGCAGTGCCGGCGCGAGCGACCTTGCCCCTCTGCCGTCTCCGCCGCCCCCGGCAGATTGGGCGCGCGCCGTGACGGTGCGCGTGCCCGGCGACGCGCCGCTCGCCTGCGAGGCGAAGGTCCTCGGCGAGTGGGCCCGCGTCGAGTGCGCGGGCATCGCGTTCGTGGCCTCGCGACCGACAGCGGTCGAGGTACACGACAGCTCACCCGAGGCGGCGGCGCGGGCCGCGATGGAGGGGACGATCGCGCGGCTCCACTACCGCTTCGTCGAGGGCGCCGTGCTGCGCGCGTCCTTTTCGTGGGGCGGCGAGATCTTCCGCTATCGGGCGGGGTGGCAGGCCGGTAGCAAGAAACCGGCCGCGATCGGCGCCTTCGGCACGGGCGAGACCCGTGCGGCGGGCGCCATCCTGCGCGCCTACTGCGCGTGCCCGCACCTGCCGACCGAGACGGACCTGTCGGCCTTCGGATGCACGGTGGATCCAGCGGCGACCGTCACGGCGCCCACGCTGCCCCATGGCTGCATGCGCATCGCGCCGCGCTGCCAGGAGATGCTCGAGTGCATCACGGACGAGATGCGCAGTTACACGGTCTGCGACCCGGACGACGTGAGCAGCACCCATCTGCCGGGACACGCGGGCGCATGCCTCAAGGCGTGCGGTGGGAGCGAGCCACCCTGCCCCGGCGGGCTCGAGTGCCTGGAGACCACGACCTTCGACGATTCACTGCAGCCGGTTGCCGGACCGCACGCGTGCCAGTGATGGCCACCCCGGCGCGAGCGAACGCCGGGAACTGGCTCCGGTCTGCGTAGACGTCAGCTCACCGTCGGGCGGTCCGCGAGATCGAGCAGCAGCTGCGAGGCGTTGCCGGCGGCCAGAAGGGAGAGGACGCTCACCGTCGTGACGAAGAGCGTGCGGAACACCGCGAAGACGACGACCTTCTTCGTCTCCTTGTCGAGCAAGCCGAGATCGCCGAGGAGCATCCAGAGCCCTACCGCGAGCGCCAGGGCCGCGAAGACCTTGCAGAGCACGACGAAGCGCCGCAGCCACGGGTAGAGGTCCGCGGACGGCACGCCCTTCTGGGCGTGGAGGCGCAGCTCGGGCGTCGCCGCCACCTTCGTGGCCCGCAACAGCTGCTCGACCTCGCCCCGGTCGAACCAGGCGCCGTGGTCGGCGCAGACGTCGAGGCGCACGCCGAGGGTCTGCACCGGCGCGAGCGCCCGCTGGCAGTCCGGGCACGACGCGGAGCGCGCGAGCAGCGCGGGGCTCGGCCTCGTCTTGGCCGCCACCTGCGCCGCGAGCCGGGCCGCGGGCCCCACCTGGCCCGCCATGACGTCGGCCGCCCCCTCGTTGCCGAGCCACACGCCGCCGCACACGCCGCAGCCTTCGAGGCCGAAGCCGTCGAGCTCCGCGTGGAAGAGCGCCGCGCCGCACCGCGCGCAAGGTTTGTTCGTGGCTTCGCTCGCTACCATGCGCGCCACCCTCCCGGCTGCTCCGGGCTGCGTCAAGGTCGAGGCTCGGTGGCGCCGGACGCGGCCGGCACACGGGCGCCCGCGCGCCCGTGCGCCCGTGCGCCCGGGCGCACGGGGAGCTGATAGGCTCCGGTGCTTGGGCTCGCCGTCTCGCCGCCGCCTCGCACTCGCCTGCGCGCTCTTCTGGCTCGGCTGCTCGCCGACCGGCGGCGACGCCGAGCTCGCGGCGCGCTGCCCGGCCGTGCTCGCCGACGCGGCGCTGCCCACGACCCCTTCCGATGCCGTCGAGGCGCGCGCCGCGGGGCGCCGCTGGGACGACCGCGCCATCCGCGAGCTCTACCTGTGCCGCGTGCGGCGCATCGGCGCCGAGGACGAGGCGCACCGCGCGGCCGGGCTCGACGCCGAGACGCGCGCCCGACGCGCCTTCGAGACGCGCCACGGCGCGCGCCTGACGGCGCGGGCCATGATGGCCGACGCCGCGCAGGTCGCTGCTCTCGAGGCGCGCGACCGCGCCAAGTACGGCGCGCCCGACGGTCCGAGCTGGGACTGGCTCGTCGAGCGCGCGCGCGACCGGGGTCTCTCGGGCGACGCCGTCTACCTGTCCATCGTCGAGAGCGCCCAGAAGACGAACGCGGCGGTGGACGAGAGCCTCGGGCTCTGAAGTAGAAGGACGCTCGGCTCAGGCTTCACGCTTCGGGCCCGAGGCTCCGGGCCCAGAGGCCTCGTGAGCGGGCCCAGCGTCGGCTATGCTGCTGCGCGCGGGGGCGCGCGCGCCCGCGACGGAGCGAGACGATGCGATCACGGCTACTCGGACTTCGACGGCTCACCCTGTCCGTGGCGGCCGCCGCCCTCGGCTGCGCCAGCGGCGCGACCGACGACCCCGTCGGCACGCAGACGTCGACGACCACCCACTCGGGTGGTCACGGCGGAAGCACGGCGCAGGGCGGAGGCGGCGCGGGGGGTGCGGGCGGCCTCGGAACGGGCGGCTCCGGCGCGTGCGCCGGCGCGCTCGACGGCACCCCGTGCGGCGATCCGGGCGAGCCCGACTGCGATCTGTCGGCCTGTGCGGCGGGGCAGTGCGTCCCGGCGCTCGCGGCGCTCGACGCTCCGTGCGGCTCGGCCGCCGATACCGAGTGCGACCCGGCGGACGGCTGCGACGGCCAGGGCGCGTGCGAGACCCGCGTCGCGGCCTCGGGCGCCGCCTGCGGCGACCCCACCGAGGCGACCTGCGACCACGCCGACACGTGCGACGGCCAAGGTGCGTGCCTCGACCACCTCGAGGCGGCGAACGCGCCCTGCGGCTCGGCCGCCGACACGACGTGCACCGACCCGGACAGCTGCGACGGCGCCGGGGTGTGCCTGCCGGCGAACGCAGCCGACGGCCTCGCGTGCGACGACTGTCAGGCCGGTCCCGGCCAGTGCACGGTCTGCGCCGCGGGAGTGTGCCTCGGCAACTGCGCAGAGGGCGCGCTCACGACGATCTACGCCAACGACAACGGCTTCAACGGAAACATGTTCGACATCGTGGCCCTCACCAACGTCACGATCTCGTCCTTCGACGCCAACCTCGCCCCAGGCGCCCACCAGATGGAGATCTACTACCGCCCCGGCACCTGGGTCGGCTTCGACCTGAGCTCGGCCGGCTGGACCCTCGCCGGCACGGCGGCCGTCAACTCCGCCGCCGCCGACCAGCCGACGCCCGTCCCCATCGCGGTTGGCGTCTCCATCCCGGCGGGCCAGAGGTACGCCTTCTACGTCACGACGAGCGGCACCAGCATGGAGTACACGGACGGCACCGCCGTCGGCAACGTCGCGGCCCAGAACGCCGACCTCCAGGTGCTCGAGGGCAATGGCAACCAGTACCCGTTCATGAGTGGCTTCACGCCCCGCATCTGGAATGGGACGGTGCACTACGACGCCTGCCCGTAGCGCACATGTGCCGCCCGCCTCACGGCCCCGCGTAGTCGACCGTACCGCCGCTCTCCACGACCACGTCGCGAAACGGCGGCTCGCCGTAGATGCGAATATGGGCGCCGCCCCGGGCGGCCCCGTGGACGGCGTCGCTCGCGCGCACGGTCATCGTGCCGCCGGCCTCGCCGTCGAGCCAGGCCGAGGCCGCCGCGAGCCGCTCGGCGTCGATGGCACCACCCGCCTGCAATGCCACGGCGAGCTGCTCGGCTGCTCGTGCGGCGCCTGCCGTGGCGCCGATGCGAGCCGATCGAGGCCCGGACGATCGAGGCAGCGAGCGAGCGGCGTGTTAATACCGTCGTCCTCATGCGATGGGTGCTCGCGCTCTCGTTCTTGCTCGTGGGATGCGTGAGCAGGGTCCTGCAGCTTCATCCCTTCACGGGCGACACGTTCACGATCGGTGAGCCAGTAGAGCCGCGGGGCAAGCCGCTCGGACCGTTCTCCGGCGATGAGACGGAGCGCTTCGCCCAGCTCCTCGAGCGATGGCGACCGCACCTCGACCGCGCTCGTATCCCGGGCGGAGCGATCGCCATCGTGCTCGACGGGCACCTGCGGCTCTCGGCGGGAATCGGCGTGCGCGAGGCGGGACACGACGCGCCGGTGACGGCCACGACGCGCTTTCGAACCGCGTCGATCACGAAGATGCTGATGGCCGCGGCGATCCTCACGCTCGCCGCCGACGGGCTCGTCGCGTTGGACGCACCGGTCACGCGGTATCTGCCCTCCTTCACCCGCGCAGAGGGCGACGACCCGTCGGCCGTCACCCTGGAGATGCTCCTCACGCACTCCGACGGGCTCGGCGACATCGTCCACTGCCCCGATGGGGCCTCGCTCGCCGAGACCTTCGCGATGCACGAGCGCGACCACTACTGGGCGCCGCCGGGGCGCCTCTTCGACTACTCCAACTTCGACTACGCGCTGCTCGCCGCGGTGATCGAGCAGGTGACGGGGCGGCGCTTCGAGGACGTCGTGGTCGAGCGCATGCTCGCGCCGAGCGGGATGCGGACGGCGAGCTTCGAAGCCGACGTCGACGACGAAGGAGCGCGCGGACACTTGGGTGGTCGCGTCGTGTGGACGCACCCCGTGGACTGCGAGGCCTCGCGCGCAGCGGGTGGCGTGATCGCGAGCGTGCAGGACTTCGCGCACTTCACCGAGGTCCTGCTCGCGGGCGGCGGCGGCGTGCTGTCGTCGTCCGCCGTGACCGCGATGACGACGGGGCGAGTGCGTATGCAGACGACGCCGCTGTCCCGTTACGGCTACGGGATCGTCGAGCGCGAGCATGCCGGGCTCCGCACGCTCGAGCACGGAGGCTTCGCCTACGGGATGAGCTCCATCGTGCGCATCGTTCCGTCGCGTGGGTTCGCCGTCGTAGCCTTCGCGAATGGGCCGATGCAGCTCGCTCGGCTCGCGAACGCGGCCGAGAGCGCCTTCCTCGGCGTGACCGAAGAGCCGGACGCGCCCTCGCCAGCCACGCGGCTCGAAGACTACGTCGGCGTGTACGACGACCCTTTCGGGTGGCTGGGCCGCTTCGAGGTGTTCCTCGACGGCAGGGCGCTGCGCGCGCGCTTCGAACACCCGCGCGGTCCGATCCCCGGACAGCTCGCCGTCGAGTTCGAACGCGACGCGAACGGCGTCGTCGAATACGCGGTGACGCGCAACGGGATCGGTCGACGCGTCGCCGAGTGAGCGCGTGGCACCACACCTGTCCGGCGCCTCGGGCGAGCTGCTCGCGTGATTCGTGGAGGCGGGAGTTGCTCCGCCGCCGGCGGTCAATGAGCAGAGCTTCGCATCGTCCGGAGGCTACGTCGCCGCCAGTGCCATCGGATGATTGGGCGCGAGCCCGAGCCTCTGCCGGAGCTGTGCCTCGCCGATGCCGAGCCAGCCCGCGATGGCGGAGTAAACCCACGAGCGGCTCGTCTTTGGAATCGATGAAGGCCTTCACCGCCGCGATGTCGGTGACGTCACAAGCAAATGGCGCCGTCGCAGATGATGCCGACGTCGCAGCAGTCCAGGTCATCGACGCACGGCTCGCCTCCGTTGGCACAGCCGCACGCGTCGATGGCCTGGTTGCAGACGTTGGTACAGCAATCGCCGTCGAAGGAGCACGGTGCATCCCAATCGCGGCCGCCCGTGCCGACGCGCGGCGGCCACCGCGGCGGGCCGGCATGCGCGCGAGCGCCAGGACGTGCGCGTCGCATCAGTCGACGCAGATCGCCTCGACCCCACCCTCGCGGGTCATCGCGCAGTAGCAGCCCTCCGCGGGAGACTCGCCGGCGCAGCGCCCGGACTCGACGCTGGCGCACGGCGCGGATGCCCGCGATCGTTCCCTTCCGCCCTCCGTCTGGCAAGCGCCTGCCAGGCAGTCGGAGGCGCTGCGGCACGGGCAATCGGCGTCGGGCGCCGGACAGAAGCACATCGTCGCGATGGTCCCGCGCCTCCAGCTCCCACCGGCCGCCACACAGCCGCTCTCGTCCTTCGCAGCGCCGCAGCGCTCGAAGGCCCGGATCTTCTGCGGGGCGATGGGCCCGCACCCCGCCGTGCTCGCCGTGGAGGCCGATCCGCTCTCTCGTGGGGACGCGCTGGGTGGCGTCACCCCTGGCGGAGCGACTCCGCTCGTCCGCGCGGCATCGTGAGTCTCCGGCCCCGGCCCCCCTCCACCGCACGCGACGAGCGCGAGCGTGGCGAGCAGCGCAGCGAGAAGGGCAATCCTGGGAAACGCCATGGCTTCGCAGCCCTCGTACGGCCGACGGCTCACGAGGGCCTGCCCGAGCACGAAAGTCGCGCCTCTGCGACGGCGACGACGGTCCATCGTGCCTTCTTCCTGCCGAGCCCGCGGTCGAGCCGAGACCCGAGCCCGCTCGATGCCTTGAAATTTCATAGCCTGACTATGAGTTTTCTAGGTATACTTGGGGCGTGATCCGCCGGCACGCGCTCGCCACCGCGATCCACGGCGCCCTCGGTCGCAGCCGGGTCGTGGCGCTGCTCGGCCCCCGACAGTGCGGCAAGAGCACCATGGCGCGGACGTTCCTCCGCGCCTCCTCCCCGAGCTACTTCGATCTGGAGGACCCGGAGGTCGCAGCGCGCCTCGATGAACCGATGACCGCGCTCCGCGGGTTGCGCGGGCTCGTCGTGATCGACGAAGTGCAGCGCCGGCCCGCGCTGTTCGAGGTGCTGAGGGTCCTCTCCGATCGACGGCCGCTGCCGGCGCGGTTCCTCATCCTCGGGAGCGCGTCGCCGGCGCTCGTGCGCGGCATCTCCGAGAGCCTGGCGGGGCGCGTCGAGACCTTGACGATGGCGGGCTTCGGTATCGAAGAGGTGGGCGCACCCAAGCTCGAGCGGCTTTGGCTCCGCGGCGGCTTCCCCCCGTCGTACCTCGCACGCTCGGACGCCGACAGCGCCATGTGGCGCCGGAGCTTCGTCTCGACCTTCCTCGAACGCGACGTCCCGCTCACGGGCCTGCGTGTGGCGCCGGAGACGTTGCGGCGGTTCTGGACCATGCTCGCGCACTGGCACGGCGGCGTCTGGAACGGGAGCGAGCTCGCGCGCTCGTTCGGCGTCACCGAGCCGACCGTCCGGCAGTACCTCGACGTCCTCACCGGCCTCTTCCTCGTGCGCCAGCTGCAGCCCTGGCACGAGAACCTGGCCAAGCGCCAGGTGAAGGCGCCCAAGATCTACGTGCGAGATAGCGGCCTGCTCCACCACCTGCTCGGCATCCGCACCGGCGACGGCCTCGCGGCCCACCCGAAGCTGGGCGCGTCGTGGGAGGGCTTCGCCCTCGAGGAGGCGATCCGCGCGACGTCGCCCGACGAGGAGTACTTCTGGGCGACGCACGCCGGTGCCGAGCTCGATCTGCTCCTCATCAAGGACGGGCGGCGCTTCGGCGTGGAGGCGAAGCGCGCGGACGCGCCGAAGCTGACGGCTTCGATGCGCATCGCGATGGCGGACCTCAGGCTCGAGCGGCTCGTGGTCCTCCATCCTGGGGAGCGGCGCTACCCGCTCGGGCCCCGCGTGGAGGCGGTGCCCCTTCGCGCCCTCGGACAAGAGGGCCACCGGGCGATCCTCGGCGCGCGGCGACGCCGCCCGCGCTGAGCGGGCGCGACCATGGACCTGCGGCGCCGTGCCGGGTAACGGAGCCGTCGCCGGGAGCCCAATCGACCGCAGGCTCAATCCCGCATAGATGTCTCGAGCCTGGCTTGCCTCTCCGAGAACGTGCGCGCGTTCCAGAGGGTCTATGGCCTCCCGGCCACGGTGCCACACCCGCAGCGACCACGGGCACGCGAAGGGACGAGTATGGCTCATGCGCAGCACGGGAGCCGGCTGGCTCACCGAGGTGCCAGGCCGTGCGCCGAGTCGAGGACCGCCCCACCGGAAGAGCGTCGCGGGCCACCGCCGGACGCTCGGGCCCGACGCGTAGCGCCGACGCACGCGTGTCGGATGTGAGCCTCCACCGTGTTCCTCTGGGGTCGGGTCGGGAGTAGGATGCGAGAGAATGGACACACCCACGAACACGCCGTCGGAGTCGCCGGGCTCGCTGCCGGTCGAGCGCTACCTGCCCGGGATCGTGCTCGAGCGGCTCGTCGCCGAGCCCGGAGCGCGCAGGAGCGCGCGCTCGGAGCCGTTGCGAGGCGCGATCCTCTACGCGGACATCGCGGGCTTCACCGCCCTCACGGAGCGGCTCGCGAAGGACGGGCCGGTCGGCGCAGAGCGCCTCGCCGATCTGCTCAACCAGTACTTCGGCAAGTTCATGTCGGCGGTGCTCGACGCGGGGGGCGACGTGCTGAAGCTCGCCGGCGACGCGGCGCTCGTCGTCTGGCGCGGCGCTCCGGAGGAGCCGCTCGCGGCGAGC
The DNA here is from genome assembly GCA_020848455.1 of Polyangiaceae bacterium. Classification (GTDB taxonomy): domain Bacteria; phylum Myxococcota_A; class Polyangia; order Polyangiales; family Polyangiaceae; genus JACRDA01. Next base: position 6,228 of record JADLAB010000202.1, on the reverse strand, counting down.
GTCCGGCGCGCGACGCGCACGGCGCTAGAGCTGCAGCGGGTCCTCACCACCGTCGCTGCGCCGTCCGGCGCGGGCGACGTGACCCTCGCGACGCGGATCGCCGTCTGCGCCGGCGAGCTCGCGATCATGCACGTGGGCGGCGTCTACAACCGCTGGGAGGTCGTCGTCGCCGGCCCGGCCCTCCGGCAGATCGCCGTTTGCGGCCATGCGGCGCCGGGCCAGGTGGTGCTCTCGGCCGAGGCTGCGGCGTGCCTCGCCGGCTCGGTCTCGGGCGAGGCGACGGGAGCGGGCGTGCGCGTGGACGAGCTCCCCGACGCGGCGCCGCCGAGCGGCGTCCCGCGGTCGGTCGGTCTGGGCCGCGACGTCGCCGCGTCTCTCCACTCGTACGTGCCGGGCGCGGTGCGTGCGCGCGTCGACGCGGGCCAGTCCGATTGGCTCGCCGAGCTGCGCACGGTGAGCGTCCTGTTCATCGGCCTCCACGGCGCGACGGACGAGAGCGCGAGCGACCTCGCCGCCCTCGACGCGGAGGTGCGAGCCCTGCAGGTCGCGCTCTACCGCTACGAGGGGAGCCTCAACAAGATCAGCGTCGACGACAAGGGGATCACGGCGCTGGCGGTGATGGGCCTGCCCCCCTTTGCGCACGAGGACGACGCCGCCCGCGCCGTGTACGCCGCGCGGCGGATCCGGGCGGATCTCGCCGAGCTCGGCGTGCGCTCCGCGGTCGGCATCGCGCACGGCCGCGTCTTCTGCGGCGTCGTCGGCAACGAGCGGCGGTGCGAGTACACCGTGCTCGGCGACGTCGTGAACATCGCCGCGCGCCTCATGCAGGCCGCCGGCGATGGGATCCTCTGCGACGCCGCGACGGCAGACAGCGCGCACGCCCGCTTCCGGTTCGACGCGCTGCCGCCCATCCTCGTCAAAGGCAAGGCGGAGCCCGTCGCCGTGCACGTGCCGATCGAGCCGCGGGCCGCCCTCCCGGCGCGGCGCCCCATCATCGGACGAACGGACGAGCTCGCGCGCGTGGACGCGCGCCTGCAGAAGCTCGGGAGCGGAGAGGGGGGCGTGCTCCTCCTCGAAGGAGAGGCGGGGATCGGCAAGTCGAGGCTCGCCGCCGAGGCTGCCGAGCGGGCGCGCGCGCTCGGCTTCGCCGTCTTCACGGGCCACGCCGACGCGACCGAGCACTCGAGCGCCTACCACGCCTGGCGGCCCATCTTCGCCGATCTGCTCGGGCTCGAGCCGGAGGTCCCCACCTCGCTCGAGCGCGTTCGCGAGGTCGTCGGCGCGGAGCACGACGCCCGGCTCCCGCTCCTCGACGAAGTGCTCGCCCTCGGCCTGCCCGACAACGAGCTCACCGCCGAGATGCGCGGCCAGGTGCGCGCGGACAACACCCGCAGGCTGCTGGTCGCCCTGCTCGCGGCCGCGGCGGCCCGCGGGCCCCTCGCGCTCGTGCTCGAGGACACGCACTGGACCGACTCGGCCTCGCTCGGGCTCGTGCACCTGTGCTCGAGGACGCTCCCGTCGGTGCTGTTCGTGCTCACGACGCGCCCCGTCGCCGAAGAGTCGCAGGAGCCGGAGCTCAAGCAGATCCTGGGCGATCCGGCGACCGAACGGCTCAGGCTCGCGCCCTTGGGCGGCGACGAGGTGAGCGCCCTCGTGTGCCGCCGTCTCCGGGCGTCGAGGCTCTCGGAGGCCGTCACGGACCTCATTCGTGGGCGCGCGCAGGGCAACCCGTTCTTCAGCGAGGAGCTCGCCCAGGGCCTGCTCGACGCCGGCGTCGTCGTCGTCGAGGACGGGGAGGCCCGCATCGCCGCCGGGGTGGCGCTCGACACCGTCGCGCTGCCGGAGAGCGTCGACGCGGTGATCACCTCGCGCGTCGATCGCCTATCGCCCGATGAGCAGCTCACGCTGAAGGTCGCGAGCGTCATCGGGCGGGTGTTCGAGCTCGCGCTCTTGCACGACGTCTACCCGATGGCGGAGCGCGAGGCCCTCGCCGGCGTGCTCGCGCGGCTCGAGCAACGCGAGCTCATCACGCGCGACGACAGCGCACACGAGGACGCCTACCTGTTCCGGCACGCGCTCATCGTCGAGGCCGTGTACGCCCAGATGCTCTTCGCCCAGCGGCAGAAGCTCCACCGCGCGGTCGCGGAGCGCCTCGAGAGCGCGAGCGATGGGCTCGGCGCCACGCTGCCGTGGGGCCGGCTCGCGCACCACTGGTCGCGCGCCGGAGACGACGGGCGCGCGCTGCCGTGCTTCGAGCAGGCGGGCGCGCAGGCGCTGCGGAGCGGCGCGTACCTCGAGTCGACGTCGTTCCTCGAGGAGGCCCTGCGGCGTTGCCCCCGAGGCGCCTCCCCGGCCGAGCGCCTGCGCGCGGGCCGCCTCGAGCGCGAGCTCGGCGAGGCGGAGTTCGGCCTCGGCAAGCTGGACGCAGCCAATGAGCAGCTCGAGCGCGCGCTCGAGACGCTCGCCGGACGAGCGCCGTGGTCGATGGGGGTCCCGGCGCGCGTCTTGACTGGCCTCGCGACGCAGGTCGCGCACCGGCTTCTGCCCGGCACGTCGCGACACGGGCCGCGCGAGGAGTCCTTCGTGGAGCAGGCGCGCGCCTGGTCGCTCCTGACGCTGGTCTACTACTTCCGCGGCGACGCCACGAAGCTCTTGGCCGCAACCCTTCAGTTCGTCAACGCGGCCGAGAAGGGCGGCCCATCCCCCGAGCTCGTCGTCGCGTACGCCGGCCTCGCCATTCCCGCGGGTCTCATCGGGCTCGACCGGGTCGCGGTGGGCTATCTCGACCGCGCGAGATCGATGGCGAAGCACGTCGACGAGCCGTTCGCCACCGCGTGGGTTCACGCATGGGCCGGCATCCACTGGATCGGCCGCGGAGAGTGGCGCCGAGCGCGCGACGAGGTCGTCCCGGCGCTCCCCATCTACGACACGCTCGGCGATCGCCGCCGCTGGACCGAGCTCGCCTGCGGGCTCTCGACGGTGGCGCACTACGAGGGGCGCTTCGAAGAGCGCCTCGAGCTCGGGGCCGAGGTGTCGGCTCGCGGCAAGCACACCCGCGACGTGCAGAGCCAGGCGTGGGGTATGCTCGATCGCGCCGAGAGCCTCTTGCCTCTCGGGCGCGAGCGCGAGGCGGCCGAGCTCCTCGAGGTCGTGCTCGGCCTCGTCGACGCCATCCCGCGCACCGACCAGCTGTGGGCGCACGGCCTCGCTGCCCTCGCGTTCCTGCGCCTCGGCGACCGCGTGCGGGCGCGGGCCCAGGGCGAGGAGGCTCGACGCCTCATCAAGGTCGTCCCGCCGACGGCCTTTTACGTGATGGAGGGCTACGCGGGGGCGACCGAGACCTTCCTCGCGCTCTCCGAGGAGCCGTCGGCGTGGGCGGGCGCGCTCGAGTGCCTCGGCTTTCTCCGACGCTATGCGTTCGCGCTGCCGTTCGCGGTGCCTCGCCACCGCCTGCTCTCGGGGCTTGCCGAGTGGCACCGCGGGCGCCGCAAGGCTGCCCATCAGGCGTGGCGCGAGGCCGCGGCCAGAGGCGACCGGCTCGCCATGCCCTACGAGGCCACGCGGGCGCGCCTCGAGACCGCGCTCCACCTCGAGGCGCGCGACCCGGCGCGCCGCCCTGCGCTCCAGGCGGCGCTCGAGGCGTGCGAGCACCTGCATGCGGCTGGGGACGTGCGGCGCGCGCGCGCGGCGCTCGAGGCTGCTCCGGACGGGCGCGACGGGCGCCCGTCGGGCGGCAGGTAGGCCACGCCGCGCGCGCGGCTGGCTCGCGCGCCGGCAAGAAGATCGATGGCTCCTGCCGCCAGCATGCTCCGCATCGCCTGCGCGCTCGTGCTCTGCGCGCTCGCGGGGTGCCACTGCGAGCCGCGCTCGGGCACGGCCCGCGGAGGCGCGACGACGACCGCCGCCACGGCAGGGCTCGCGGCCGAGCCGCCGGAGGACGCGAGCCCGGCCCAGGTGCTCGCGCCCGCGCCGCGCGTGCGGCACGGGGGGATGGACCTCTCCTTCCTCGTCACCGCCGACACGCACCTCGGCTACGGCGACGACGAGGCGCTCAACGTGCGCGCCATCGCGGCCATGAACGATATGGCCGGCAAGCCCTTCCCGGCCGCGGCCGGCGGGGCGCTCGGCGAGCCGGCGGGCGTGCTCGTGGCGGGCGATCTCACCGATGGCGGCAAGCCCGAGGAGTGGGAGCGCTTCGAGGCGCTCTATGGCCTGACGGGCAAGGAGGGCGTGCTCCACTACCCGGTCTTCGAGGTGCTCGGCAATCACGACCGCGCCGGGGGCACCTTCGTCGAGCGGCAGATCGCGCGGCGCCACGGCGCACGGCGCTATGCCTGGGACTGGCAAGACGTGCACTTCGTATGCTTCGGCGAGGCGCCCGACGAAAACGACATCGTGTGGCTGCGCGACGAGCTGCGCCGGCTCGGCAAGGACATCGGCATCGTGCTCTTGTTCCACTTCCCGCTGACGGGCCCCTATTCGCACGGCTGGTGGTGGGAAGATCGCCACCGCGCGGCACTGCGCGACTTGCTCGACGGTTACCCGGTGCTCGGCATCTTCCACGGCCATTACCACGCGAACGGCAGCTACCGCTGGAACGGCCTCGACGCCTACAACCCCGGCTCGGTGAGGCACGGCGGGCGCGGCTTCATCGCGGTGCGGATCGAGGACACGCGCATGACCGTCGCGGAGTGGAGCTACAAGCTCGGGGGCTTTACCTGGTGGCACCAGAAGCCCATCTTCGGCGCGCCGGGCAAGGAGCAGCGCGTGCTGACGGGCGCCGTCATCGGCCAGCCCGGCTGGGACCGCGCGCGCGAGTGAACCGAAAGCTTCGGGGCCCTTGGCTCGGGAGCTCGACGACGCAGGCAGCGACCGTGGCGCCGTCTCCCTCCGCCACAAGTCGACCCACTTCGCCGAACTTGCCCGCTGTGTGGCGGACGGCACGCCTCGAGCTCCGCCACAACTCGACCAAGTTCGCCGAACTTGCCCGCTTTATGGCGGAGGGCACGCCTCGAGCTCCGCCACAAGTCGACCAAGTTCGCCGAATTTCCCCGCTTCATGGCGGACGGCACGCCTGCAGCTGGCCGATCAGCGCAAGCGCTCGGCGCGCACCGCCACGCAGCGACCCTGCTCGCAGCGCGCCGCGACCACGGCTGGACGCTCGACCGCTGGGCACATCACCTGGCGGCAGTCCTGCTCGGGGGGCGGCGCGCGGTGGCGCGACCACGCGACCGCGTCGCAGCACGTGGAGACGACCATGCAGTCGCTGTGCTCCACACACGCGACGTCGGGGGGCACGTCGGCGGGCGCGGGGACGCACACGTGGTTGCAGTCGGCGCAGGCGGGACACGAGCCGACGCAGCTGTGGAGATCGCACACCTGCCCGCTCGGGCAGGCGCCGTCGGGCGTGCAGAACCGCTGGGGCCGCTCGGGCGTGGGGGGCGCGGGCGGCGCGGGCGGTGCAGGCGGCGTGGGGACGACGCCCACGCGGGGCGGCGTGGGGTGAGGCGTGGCAGTGGGTGGGCAGACGGTCGTCGAAGGCCCGACGCAGGCCAACAGGGCGACGGTGCATAGGGGAGCGAGGACGGCGAGCCAGGCGCGTGCGGCGTTCATGAGGCACCTCCGAGGGTGGGCAGTGCGGTCTTGCTGCGGGTACGCGCCCGGTTGCCGAAGGATCTCGCGCTCATCGACTTCGCGCCGGCGTGTAAGGCAACGCGCCCGTCACGCGTTTCTCGCGCGCCGCGCCACGCCCGCCGCTCCGGAGCGGGAGGTCGCGCGCGTGAGGTTCGCGTCCGTCACGACCCCCGTGTCGCTCAGGTACCCGCGGGTCCCACTCGGCCGGCGCTCGCGCGCGAAGCGCGCGGTGGCTGCCAGTTGCCTGTCGCTCGCGTGGACGACCGTATCGTGGTCCTTGTCGAGCACGTATTGCAGATTCGGGACGACCGCCGAGCTCGTCGTCAGGATCGCGGCCCGCGCCGAGCGCAGGCGACGCCTCGAGCTGCCGCCGCAATCGCACGGTGCGAGCGCCGGGCGCTCCCCCGGTGCCGCGGCCCGGCTCATCGCTCCTCACCCGTCCGTGCGCGCCTCCGGCCCCTCGTCGACCGGGCCGAGGCGCGGCGAGGCCGCGAGGAAGCGCGCGCGCTCGGCCGGCGCGAGCAGCTCGCTCGGCGGGCGTCCGTGGACCGTGCTCGCGAGGATCATGAGCGAGCGCTCGACCTTCTCGATGGG
>JADLAB010000201.1 GCA_020848455.1 Polyangiaceae bacterium | reverse complement strand
GGGAGGGCCCCGATGTCGAGCGCGAGGACGCGGGCGCTCGAGCTCACACCCCGCCACTAGCCCCGTGCCCGCGCCGCAGCGCGAGTCGGGGGCGGGGCCCACGCGGCGCCGAGCCGCATGCCCCTGCTCCCGGGCGACCCTCTCCGCGCCGCAGCGCGAGTCGGGGGCGGGGCCCACGCGGCGCCGAGCCGCATGCCCCTGCCCCCGGGCGACCCCCGGGCGCCTTGCTCACGGACAGGGGTCGAGCTCCCCCGCGCCGTCCACGACCACCGGCGTGTCACCCGCGGCAAAGCTCCGGAGCAGGCAGCGGTACTCGTGCTTGGGCGCCGCGGTCTGGTACATCACCTCGTGACCGTCCTCGACGCCGTCCTCGAGGTGCTGGCGCACGACCGCGGTCGCCGCATGCCCGCCGACCACGCGGTTGCCGCTCGCGGGCAGGGCGATCGCGGCGCCGCCCGAGTAGCGCAAGAGCTCGCCGAGCGACCGGAAGCCGGCGAGCTCGGGCGAGCTCGCGTCGAGCTCCTCGCCCGCGAGATCGAGGCCGAGCGACAGGCTCGTGGCGTTGGCGATCGGCGGCAGGATGTAGGTGTCCACGATCCCCTGGATCATGAGGACGTGGCGCGGCGCCGTGCCGGCCGCGGGCTCGGCGACGATGGCGCGCGCGTAGAGCGGCGGGTCGGCGGGCTCGCCCGCCCACTGCAGGATGCTGAGCAAGGCGTCGTGTCGGGCGAGCTTGCGGCCGATCTTGGCGTAGCCCACCAGCACCTCGAGCAGGGGCTTCACCGCGAGGGGGCTCAGCTTGTACACCACGTTCTCGATGTAGCTGCCGCCGGCGCCGCTCAGGATCGTCGCGCCGTAGCGCGGCTCGAGCGCGAGAGTGAGCGGCGCGATGGTCGCGCCCATCGAGTGGCCCATGAGCGCGAGCTTGCCGGTGTCGAAGCGCGCCTCGGCACCGGCGCCCGGGCAGTCGCTCACGTCGAGCACGAGGCCCGCGAGGACGTCCGGCAGGAGCGCCGCCTCGAGCGCGCTCTGGCGCACGTTGTCGCGCAGCGCAGCGGGGTTGCCGACGTTGAACATCAGGAACTGCTCGTCGTCGTGCGTGACGTTGCGCAGGCCGCCGTGCGGACCGTCGAAGGTGAGGCCCGCGAACCCGACCGAGGCGAAGTCCTGGGCCGGCCCGCTGCCGGGGACGAGCGCCGGGCCCCCGTGCACCGCCTCGACGCCGCGGTCGACGAGCGGGCGGTCGCCGCCGCCGCCCGTGCGGATCATGACCGCCGTCGGCCAGCCCGCCGCGGGCATGGCGGCGCGCGGCACGGTGACGACGACGCGCGACTCCTCCTCGTGGTCGACGAGCGGCGTGCCGTCGCCGGCGTGTCCGAAGGCGCCCCCCTCCGAGCCGTAGGGTGGGACCCCCGTCTGGTAGACGGGCAGCGCGATGCGGCTCGCGTACACGCAGTAGGTCGGAAACTCGTCCGTCTTGGCGAAGGGCACGAGCGGGACGGGCACCGGGCGCGCGCGCGCGTGCTCGACGAAGCGCAGGAGCTCGTCCGCGGGCCGGCCGGTCTCGAAGACGGCGAGCCCCGCCAGGGCGGCCGTGTCGATCCCGAGCGTGCCCAGCGCACCGAAGGCGTCGCGGTAGGCCGCGAAGGCCGCGTCCGCGAGCCCCTCCGGCCGCCCGCCCTCGAGCAGCGCGGTCAGGGCCGGCGGTGTGCCGAGCGCCCGCCCGTCGGCCGCCCGGACGCCTTGCGTGACGACGAGCGCGTAGCGCGTGCCGGGGCGGAGCGGGATGCCCTGCAGCGGCAGGGCCGTGAGCAGGTTCGCCGCACCGAAGGGCCCCCCGTCCGCCTCGAAGGCGACGTCGACCGGGTAGCGCATGCCGAAGTCCGGCGCCGCGGGCTCGACGCCGACGAGAAAGAGCGGCGCGCCCGCGGCGACGCTCCCCGCGAGGTCGGGCAGGCTAGCCGGATCGAGCGGCACCTCGGCCGCGAAGAAGATGCCCGCCGTCGCGGCGAAGCCCTCGACGCCGTCGAGCAGGGCGAGGACCCGCCCCGCGAGGTCGTTGCCGTCCGGGTTGGGCAGGCCCGAGACGTCGATGGTCCCGTCCGGCTTGCGCAGGTGCTCGCTGGGCAGCGGCGCGGCGTAGGCCGCGTGCGACGTGAAGTCCATGGCGAGCAGCGGCGCCGCGGGCTCCTGCCCCGAGCAGCCGGCGGCCCCGAGGAGCGCCACGGCCACGGCCACCGCGCGGTGCGCTCCCTGCGCGCAGCTCCACCCCACCCCGGTCGCTCCACCCGCCAGCGCTCGCTTCACGATCGAAAGGCTGCGCGCATCGCCGCCGCGACGCCACCAAAAGCGCGCTCCCGGCACGGCCCTTCGGCCCGGGTCGCCGCGCACGGGTCGCTCAGCCGGCCGCGAGCGCCGCCATCGGCTCCACGCGCCGCGCGCGCCGCGCCGGCCCGACCGCCCCCAAGGCCGCGAAGAACGCCGCGAACGCGACGGCGCCGAGCCAGAGCCACGGCGGGAACGCGAAGAAGCGCTCCGGCTTGAACGGAAAGTCGGGGACGAGCGGCTCGAGCCTGGCGAAGCCGAGGTCGAGCCCGGCCGTCGCGAGCCTCTCGACGAGCGCCGCGGCCCCGCGTCCGAGGAGCAGGCCGGCCGCCCCGGCGCTGGTCCCGACGGCGAGCGCGAGCGCCATGAGCCAGCCGAACATGTCGCGCCCGGAGGCGCCGATGGCCCGGTAGAGCGCGATCTCGCGCTGTCGCTCGCTCACGAGCACGAGGAAGGTGTACGCGATGTTCGAGGCGCTGATCGCCAGGATGACCACCGCGACGAGCGTGAGGAGCGCACCGACGACGGTCACGAGCGCGCCGACGTCGCGTGCCCGCGTGTCGCGCGGCACGAGCTCGAGCGCCGCGGCGCGCGCCGTGAGCGGACCGAGGTCGGCCCCCGACCGCACGCGCACCGCCACGCTCGAGTACGAGTCGGCCGCGCTGCCGGTGAACTCGCGGTTCCAGCGCCGCACGACCTCGAGCGGCAGCGTGATCCCGACGTCGATGGCGCGGCTCGAGATGCCCACGATCCGCATCGCCACGCGCCGCAGCGCGCCGTGCTTCGATCGTCCGAGCTGCGACTCGCCGATCCACATGTCGAACACGACCCCCTCGGCGAGGCCGATCAGGGTCTTGGCGAAGGGCGGCATGCGGTGCGCCGGGGCGATGGTCTTGTCGAAGATCTCGACGATGTAGGGGCTCACGACGGCGGGCACCGGGTCGCTGCACAAGCCGCGCTTCTGGCCGCCCGCGAGCTCGCAGTACGCGGGCGCGGGGCACTCCTCGTCCGTCGTACAAGCGGTCTCGGCATCGTCGAGCGGGTCGGCGAAGTGTCGCTCCGGTCCGAGCTCAGCCTGCACGACGGCCGCGTCGACGGCGTCGCCCGGCATCTCGCCCACCCCGAATTTCCGCCCGAGCAGCTCCCCGCGCGCGCTCGCCGGGAAGGCGAAGCGGAGCTTCGGGTACACGGCGACGACGTAGGGCTCCTGCTGCAGGGCCTCGAGCGCCTCGGCCGTGACGGCCGGCGGCTCGGTCTCGAAGGCGAGACCGAAGAGCCCGGCGTCCTCGCCCTTCGGCGGCTCGAGCTCGACCTGCTCGGACGGAAACCGCTCGCGCAGCCACGCGGACAAGCCGAGCCACAGCGCCACGAAGAACACGAGCGCGGCCGTGCCCGCGGCGATGCCGAAGCCGCTCGATACGAGCGCCCCCCGGGCGCGGCGCAGATCGCGCCGCACGAGCCGCCACAGGGCCACCGTCCTCATGCCTCGGCCCGCCGCTCGTCGGGCGTCGCGGCGCTCGCGCCCGGACGCGGCTCGAGCCGACCCCGCCGGAGTCCGAGCACGCGCCCGGCCCGCGCCGCGAGCGCTTCGTCGTGGGTCACGACCACCACCGTGAGCCCCGTGTCCCGGTGCAAGGCCGCGAAGATGTCGATGATCTGCCCGCCGGTCTCGACGTCGAGGTTGCCCGACGGCTCGTCGCACAGCAGCAGCTCGGGCTCGAGCAGGAGCGCCCGCGCGACGGCGATGCGCTGCCGCTCGCCCCCCGAGCACGCGGCGGGCACGTCGCTGCCGCGCCCCGGCAGCCCCACGTCGGCGAGCAGCCGCTCGGCCCGCGCGCGCAGGCGCGCCTCACCCGCGCGGCCGTCGGGGACCTTCCGGAACAGCGACGGCGCGAGCACGTTGTCGAGCGCCGTGAGGTGCGGCAAGAGATGGAACGCCTGGAACACGAAGCCGATGCGCCGCCCGCGCAGGGCCGACAGCGCCCCGTCGGAGAGCGCGCGCACGTCGCGTCCGAACAGGCGCACCTCGCCCTCGAACGCCCGGTCGAGCCCGCCCAGGATCCCGAGCAGGGTGCTCTTGCCGCAGCCGCTCGGTCCCACGATGGCCACGAGCTCGCCGGGCTCGACCCGCAGGCTCACGGCGTCGAGCACCGTGCGCTCCGCCTTGCCTTTGCCGAAGCGCTTCGTGAGCGCGTCGACCGCGATGACGCTCTCTACCTCACCCACGCGCACCTCGGTCGCTCGGTTCCAGGGCCGAACGCTCGCACTGGCGCGCGAGCTGCGTCAAACTCCATGCGTGGGCGAGGCGTCTGATAGGCTCAGCGCATCGCCAGTCAGTCCGAAGTCGTGACCGAGCAGCTCGACCTTCCCTTGTACGACGACGCCACGGCCGCCGCGCTCGGGCTCGAGGACCGGCCGGCACCCGTGCCGGCCGCGAGTCGCGTCTACGTCAACCGCTCGCTGCGCATGTCGCAGATCGACTGGGTCGGCTTCGACATGGACTACACGCTCGCGCTCTACCGCCAGAGCGAGATGGACCGGCTCAGCATCGCGGCCACGGTGCCGAAGCTCGTGGCCCGGGGCTACCCTGCGCTGCTCGGCGACATCCCCTACGCGGTCGACTTCCCGATCCGCGGTCTGCTCATCGACAAGCGGCTCGGCAACGTGCTCAAGATGAACCGCTTCAAGGTGGTGCGGAAGGGCTACCACGGCCTGCGCGAGCTCGGTAAGGAGGAGCTCGTGGCGCTCTACCACGAGCGCCGCGTCCGGCCGCGCAGCGAGCGCTACCACTGGATCGACACGCTCTACGCGCTCTCCGAGGTCGCGATGTTCGTGAGCATCATCGAGGCGCTCGAGGCACGGGGCGAGCCGTGCGCCTACGAGCGGCTCTTCACCGACATCCGCGAGTGCATCGACGAGGCACACCGCGACGGCACCATCCTCGACCAGGTGGTCGCCCGTCCCGAGCGCTACATCGAGCGCGATCCCGCGCTCGGCCCGACGCTCCACAAGCTGCGCTCGGCGGGCAAGCGCATCTTCCTGCTCACCAACTCGCGCTGGGCCTACACGCGCAAGATCTTGAGCTACCTGTTCGACGGCACCCTGCCCGACTACCCCGGCTTCCAGGGCCTCTTCGACGCCGTGATCGTGGCCGCGAAGAAGCCGAGCTTCTTCCAGGAGGGCGCGCCGCTCTGGGAGCGCCGCGGCGACAAGCTCGTGCCCGCCAAGCTGCCCCTCGAGCGCGGCCGCGTCTACGAGGGCGGCAGCCTCCAGGAGCTGCAGCAGGCGCTCGGCGTCACCGAGAACCGGGTCCTCTACGTGGGCGATCACATCTACGGCGACATGCTGCGCTCGAAGAAGGAGTCGACCTGGCGGACGGCGATGATCATCCAGGAGCTCGAGACCGAGATCGCCGCGCACGTGACCGCCCGGCCCGACCTCACGCGCTCGGTCCTGCTCGGCGACCGGCGCGCCGAGCTCGAGGACGTGATCCGCCACCACGGCCAGCACTTGCGCGAGCTCGCCCGGCTCCTGCAGCGCAGCGGCGAAGCAGGCAACGGGCACGGCCCCGCCGGGGGCAACGGCCACCCGCACGCCAGCCCCGAGGGCGAGCCCGCCCCGAGCCCGCTCGGCGCCGAGTCCGTCCGCCTCAAGCGCCTCGTGCAGCGCGGGCGGGCCGAGCTGCATGCGCTCGAGCACCAGCACGCCGAGCTCAAGCGCGGCATCGACCGCTGCTTCCACCCCTACTGGGGCTCGCTCCTCAAGCAGGGCAACGAGCTCAGCCTGTTCGGCGACCAGGTGAGCGAGTACGCGTGCCTCTACACCTCACGGGTCTCGAACCTGTGCGCGTACTCGCCGCTCCAGTACTTCCGCGGACCGCGCGGCGTCATGCACCACGAGCTGTAGCCGCCGCAGGTCGAGTCAGACTCGTGTTTCGCCCCTTCGGGCGAAACACTCGTGGCTTCGGGCTAGCCGGCTTCGGGCGACAGTGGGTCGCGGTAGCCGCCGTGCCTGAAGTCCGAAGCCTGATCTCTGGAGCCGCGAGACTTGCGCCCGAAAGGGCGAAGTCGGGTCAGAGACAGCACCGGAACCCGGTCGAGTAGTCGTGGTACTTCGGGTCGTGCGCCGTCGTGCGGTAGTCGCAGCCGTCACCGTTCTGGTGCACGTCGAGGTAGTAGCCGCCGCGGAACGTGCCCGCCGGCGCGGCCGTCCACTCGTGCAGGTTGCCGACCATGTCGTAGGCTCCGAACGAGCTCTTGCACTTGCCGAACTGGCCGGCCGGCGCGACGGTCCCCTTCATCCGGTTGAGCCGCGGGTCGTTGAGGTTCTCCCAGTCGTAGGCCGACTCGGGCGGCGGCTGACCGTTGCCGCCGTGCAGCTCGTTGAACCCGGCGCGCCCCTGGTCGTTGCACCGACCCGCGGTCCAGGCGTCGCCGTAGGGGTACACGGTCTTCTTCTTGCCGCGGCACACCTGCAGCCACTCGTCGTCGCGGCACAGGCGCTTGCCGGCGCGGCTGCACGCCCGCTCGGCCTCGTCCCGGCTGATGTAGCCCTGGGGGACCTTGCCCTTCGCACTCACCGCCTTCACGTCGAGCCCCGCCACGGGCTCGTAGGGCGAATGGGCCTTCACCTTGCCCCCGGGCAGGAGCTCGACGGTCGCCGCCTCGTACTGGTCGATGCAGAAGGCCCCGAGCACGGAGACCATGCCCTTCGGACAGCCCTTGCGGCGCGGCCGCTTGCCGGCCACCGCGCCCGCCCCGGCCGCCGCTCGGTCGCCCGTGCCGGCGGTCGCGCCGCCGTTCGCGACCGGCGCGCCCTTCTTCGTCTTGCTCTTGCTCTTGCTCTTGCTCTTGCTCTTGCCCTTCTTGCTCGGCGCCGCGGCCTTCTTCGCGCCCGGCTTGGCCTTGGCCGCGGGGCCGGCTCCCGGCGTCGGGCTCGCGCTCTGGCCTGCGGCCCCCGGGGGCGCTGCGGGCTGCGCACGCCCCTCGGGCACCCCGGTCACGACGCACGCGACGCCGAGCAGCAGGCTCGCCACGGTACGGAACGCACGCATCGAAGGGCTCCGGCTCGGCCCGCCTCGGCACCCGCGCCCTGGCGGCCGAGCGCCTTCATGGCACGTGCGGCGCGCGACGGCCAGCCCGCGGCGTGTAGTATCCGGGCTCGCCGCCCCTCTGCCGCGCGCCCACCGGACGCGGCGGGGCGGCACGAGGCCACGCTCCGTGTCGTCCGCGCCATCCACGTCAGCCACCACCCTGCCCCGCGCCATCATCCGCTCCACGCCCGCCGACTTCGTGGTCGAGGAAATACCGGCGTACGCGCCGAGCGGTCGGGGCGAGCACCTTTTCGTCACCTTCCGCAAGACGGATCTCACGACGCCCGAGGCGGTGCGGCGCCTCGCGCGCGCCCTCGGCGTCTCGGAGCGCGACGCGGGCTACGCGGGCATGAAGGACCGCCACGCCGTCACGACCCAGACGGCGTCGTTCCCCTTCCCCGCCGGCCGCGACCTCGCCGAGGCGCGCGCGGTCGCGCTCGACGGCATCGAGATCCTCGCGGCCGAGCGCCACGAGCACAAGCTCCGCACGGGCCACCTCCGGGGCAACCGCTTCACGCTCCACCTGCGCGGCCTCGACGCCGCGACCGCACGCGCGCTCGCCGCGGCCCTCTCGGACGTGGTGGCGCGCGGCATCCCCAACCACTTCGGGGCCCAGCGCTTCGGGCGGGGGGGCGACAACGCCGAGCGGGCGCGCGCCTGGCTCTCCGGCCGGAGCCGCGGCCCGCGCGACCCGCGCGAGCGCCGGCTCTACTTCAGCGCGCTCCAGAGCGAGCTCTTCAACGCCGTGCTCGACGCCCGCGTCGCGGACGGCACCTTCGCGACGCTCCTGCCGGGCGATCTCGCGCGCCGCGCGGAGTCGGGGGGCACGGTGCGCGTGCCGCTCGACGACCCCGCCGAGCTCGAGGCGCTGCGCGCGCGCCACCTCGTGCCGACCGGGCCCATGGTAGGCGCCCGGATGCCGTGGCCGGAGGGTCGCCCGGGCGACCTCGAGCGGCAGGTGCTCGCTGCCTCGGGCCTCGAGCTCTCGATCTTCGAGGCGCACCGGAAGCTCGGCGAGGGTGCCCGCCGCCCGCTCGTGCTCGAGCTCGGGGAGCTCCACGCGGAGCCGCCCGCCACCGGGTCCGACGGGCTCGTGCTCTCGTTTGTGCTACCCAAGGGCGGTTACGCCACGACCGTGCTCGGTGCAGTATGCGAACCCTTCGACCCCCACGCCGCCGATCGCCGCCCGCCGACGGGCCCCGGCGACGCCGAGCGCACGGAGCCGGCGGAGCCCGCCGAGCCTGGGGAGCCGACGGAGCCGGCGTGACGCGAGGCGGGGCGGGTGTGCGGCTGTGCCTGGACGCGCCCGGAGCGCTTCACTATCGACGACACGGAGCTCTCGGGCGCACGTGACGACCTCGTCCGGCCGCCCGGGCCATCACCACGGACCACGGTGCGCGCCGGGAGCGCGCGCCGCTCGGAAGGGACAGGAATGGATCTCGTAAAGTGGCTCGAGCGCATCATGACCGGCTTCGGCGCCGAGTGGGTCATGTGGCTCATGATCGGGCTCAGCGTCATCTCGGTGGCGATCATCCTCGAGCGCGCCTACTTCTTCTTCACGCTGCGCGACGACTTGAACCGCCTGTCGCGCGACCTCAAGGCCGCGCTCGACCAGTCGATCGAGGCCGCCAAGGTGCGCATGCAGGCCTCGCCCTCCGCCGAGGCCGCCGTGGTCCTCGCGGGGCTGAGCATCGCCGACCGCGGCGCCGCCTCGGTCGAGGAGGCGATGCAGGGTGCGGCCGCGCTCCAGCGCCTGAAGCTCGAGAAGCGCCTGATCTTCCTCGCGACGCTCGGCAACAACGCGCCCTTCATCGGCCTCTTCGGCACGGTCATCGGCGTCGTCGGAGCCTTCAAGGCGCTCGACGTCAGCGCGAAGACGACCATCGCCGAGGCGGCGAGCCAGCCCATCGCGCCGCCGAGCGTCATGGCCAGCATCGCCGAGGCGCTCGTCGCCACCGCGATCGGCATCCTCATCGCCATCCCGGCGGTCGCGGCCAACAACTACTTCCAGCGCGCGACCCGCTCCAAGCTCGGCAACACCGAGGCGCTCACGCGCGTCCTGCTCGCCCACCTCAAGCGCAAGCCGCTCGCTGCGACCGCCGGGGAGCTCGACGGCGAGGCCGAGGGCGGCGGCGACGAGCCCGAGCCGCCGGCCGGGCGCAAGGGGACGCGCGATCGCAGCAAGGGCAAGGCAAGCTGATGGCCGGCGGCGCTCGCGACGAGGACGACGGCACGGTCACCGGCATCAACGTCACGCCGCTCGTTGACATCACGCTCGTCCTGCTCATCATCATGATGGTGACGGCGAAGATCATCGTCTCGCAGGCCCTGCCGCTCGAGCTGCCGAAGGCCGCCACCGGTCAGCAGGTGCAGCTCGTGTTCGGGATCGAGGTGCGCACCTCGGGCGAGGTGACGATCGACGGCAAGGCCATCGCCGCCGACACGGACGTGCTCGACCGTGCCAAGGAGGCGCTCGAGCGGAACAAGGACCTCAAGGCCGTGATCCGCGCCGAGAACACGGTCCCCCACGGCAAGATCATGCGCGTGCTGGATCTTCTGCGCCAGGCGGGCGTCACCAAGATCGCCTTCGGCATCACGCCCGTGGCGGCCGAGCCCGGCGCCGTGCAGCCGGGCCCCGAGACCCCGAAAAAGGAGGAGAACTAGCCGCGCCATGAGCCCCCGCTCCGACATGTGCGACGCCCCGGCCCAGGAGGCCGCGCTCGGCGTCGACACGGCCGCCGCGGGGGACGGGGCCGCGTTCGCGCTCACGGCGCCGGCCGAGGCGCCGGGACCGGACGTGCTCGCGCCGGTGCGCCGCCTCGGCGTCAAGACCACGCGGGTCGGCCTCGTCATCGGCATCCTCGGCGCCCTGCTCACGCACGGCTCGGCCTCGGCCCGCGCCGCCGTGAGCCACCTGGAGATCCTGGCGTCCGCCGAGCAGATGCGCGGCGCGATGAAGGACTTCGTCAAGCAGTTCGATATCGACCTCGACGAGGAGAAGAAGCCGCCCGCGCCGAAGGAAGAGGAGCTGCCCCCGCCCCCGCCGCCGGAGCCCACCGCCCCGGAGCCCCCGCCGCCGCCCACGAACGTGCCGCCCCCGCCGCCGAAGGACATCTACGACGAGCCCAAGGATCGTCCGGCCGCCGCCGCGGCCGACGCCCCCAAGATCCTCACCGCCGCCGACGACTCGCCCTACGCGGACATGACGGACGAGATGGTGAGCGGCGAGGGCGAGGGCACCTTCGGGTACGTGACACCGGGCGGCACGGGCACGGCGCCGACCTACGACCCGAACGCGCGCAAGGACGGCGTTCCGGGCGGGACGGGCAAGGGACCTGCCCCCGCCCCTGCGCCCGCGCCCAAGGTGAACCGCTCCCGCGCCGCCGACCTCGTCGGCTCGCGCTCGTGGAGCTGCCCTTTCCCGCCCGAGGCCGACGCCGAGCAGATCAACCGCGCCACGGCGACGGTCGTCGTCACCGTGTCCGCGAGCGGCGGAGCGTCGGCCGCGCGCATCGTGAACGACCCCGGCTACGGCTTCGGCCGCGCCGCGCAGCAGTGCGCGATGGCGCGCCGCTACAGCCCGGCGCTCGACGCCGACGGTCAGCCGATCACCTCCACGACCCCGCCGATCAACGTCACGTTCCGGCGCTGACCGGCGCCGGACGCGGGGAACTGTCCCCGGGCGGTGCGCTTCGGCTAGACTCCGGCGGTCGCCCAGTGGACATCCTCGAAAGAACCGAGCATCTCGCCAAGGTCCCGCTGTTCGCCGGTCTCAGCCCGGCGGCGCTCGATCTCGTGGCGCGCGTCGCGACCGAGGAGACTCACCACCTCGGCACCAAGGTCTTCGAGCACGGGGACGTGGGCGACAAGCTCTACATCATCGTGCGCGGGCGGGTGCGCATCAGCCGCGAGGTGCCGGGCATGGGCGAGGAAGCGCTCGCCATCCTCAGCCCCGGGGCGATCTTCGGCGAGATGGCGCTCATCGACGAGTCGCCGCGCTCCGCCGACGCGCGCGTGCACGAGACGTGCGAGCTGCTCGTCATCAGCCGCGAGGCCTTCGAGGACCTCTTGTTCCTGCACAAGGACCTCGCCTACGAGGTGCTCTGGAGCATGGTGCGCATCCTGACGGCGCGCCTGCGCGAGACGAACGACAAGCTCACGTTCCTGTCGGTGAGCTCGAAGTTCTAGCGGTCGTCCGTCGTCCGACGGCCGAGAGCCGACGAGCATGGCCGGAGCCGCATGCGCAGGGAACGGACGGCGCCCGACTGCGCACCCGTGCCTGGTCCGAGCCTGAACGGATGGGTGCGGAAAGGGCGCGGTGGCGATCGCCCGCGCGGCCGCCTACCCCACCTGGCGCCCCCCGGTAAGTCTTTTCTGCCATACGTTTGACATCCCCCCACATGTTCAGTAGCGTGGGAATCATGCAGGGGTTGACGTCACGCCAGGAACAGGTGCTGAGCTTCATCCGGAGCTCCATCACGGACCGGGGCTACCCGCCGACGTTGCGCGAGATCGGCGCTCACATGGGCATCCGGTCGACCAACGGGGTCAACGACCACCTCCGCGCCCTCGAGCGCAAGGGCTACCTGACGCGCGAGGACATGAAGAGCCGCGCGCTCCGGCCGCGCGATCTCGAGGTCGTCGCGCCGAAGCACGACGACGCGGCCGCCGGCTGGCGCGAGGTGCCCATCCTGGGGCGCGTCGCCGCCGGCCTGCCCCTCTTCGCCGAGGAGCACCTCATCGACACGGTGCGGCTCGACGACGCGCTGCTGCCGCGCTCGGGTGAGATCTTCGGCCTGCGCGTGACCGGCGACTCCATGGTCGATGCCGGCATCGTGAACGGCGACTACGTGTTCGTGCGCAAGCAGCAGACGGCACAGCGCGGGGAGATCGTCGTCGCGCTCATCGGCGACGAGGCGACCGTGAAACGCTACTTCCCGGAGCGCGACTATGTGCGTTTCCAGCCCGAGAACCGCGCCATGGCACCCATCCTGGTGCGAGCCGTCGACTTCAAGCCCACGATGCTGCTCGGGGTCGTGGTGGGCGTGTTCCGGCGCGTGTGACGCGCCTGTGCCGAGCGCGTCGCGGCGCCCGCGGCACCCTGCCGGGCGTGCCGAGCCGGGGGTGGCCCCTCACACCGGATCGGCGGGGGGACGAAGTGCCGATTGACGCCCTCCGGCGGCGCTTGGTAGCGTCCGAAACAAGCTCCGCCCGTTGCGGGCGCCTCGACGCACCCGCGTGTGCGCTCGTCACGACCGCCGCGACGCAGCTCATGAGGAACTACACGTGAAGACACTGGCGTCCCACGGCCCGCTTTCGCGAGCATCCGCGTCGCTCGCGCTCGTCGCCATCGCGCTCGCCGGGGGCGGCACCGCCGGTTGCGGCGTCCTCTACGCCGCCAAGGCGAACGTCGCCGCGGGGGATCTCGAGCAGGCCAAGACGCTCAAGGCAGACGAGCTCGCCCCCTACGAGTACTACTCCGGCAAGGCCTACCTCGAGAAGGCGATGGAAGAGGCTGCGACGGCCGAGTACGGCGACGCGGTCGACTTCGCCGGCCGGGCGGGCGACTTCGCCGAGAAGGCCATCGAGCTGTCGCGCGCCGCGCACGAGGGCTCGGGCCGATGAGCCGCGCGAGCTCGTGGCTGTGGCTCGTCGTGGCGGCTGCCGCGGTCGCGCCCGCGGCGGGGTGCTCGAAGGTCCCCATGCTCCGCGGCGAGATCGAGGGCCTCGACAAGCTCCTCAATCAGGCCGAGCAAAACGGCGCCAAGCGCTGCGCGCCACGCGAGCTCGCGCTCGGGCGCGCCCACGCGGAGTTCGCCGGCGTCGAGATCGACCAGGCCGACCTCTTCCGGGCCGAAGACCACATGCAGATCGCCCGGGCCAACGCGCAGGCCGCCTACGACCTGTCGCCGCCGGGCTACTGCGCGGAGCGCCGCTTCGCCGCCGAGGAGCCGAAGCCGCTGCCGCCGCCCGTGCCGAAGATCGGCGACAAGGACGGCGACGGCTACCTCGACAACTCCGACGGCTGTCCGAACGACCCGGAGAACTACAACGGCTTCAAGGACGAGGACGGCTGCCCGGACGACCCCGACACCGACGCCGACGGCCTCGCCGACTCGAAGGACGCCTGCCCGCTGCTCGCCGAGGACGTCGACCAGTACCTCGACGAGGACGGCTGCCCGGACGTCGACAACGATCTCGACGACGTCATCGACGACGTCGACGGCCAGGCGGGTGCCTGCAAGGACAACCCGGAGGATCCGGACGGCTTCAACGACGCCGACGGCTGTCCCGAGGACGACAACGACGGCGACACCGTGCCGGACCTCAAGGACGAGTGTCCGAACATCCCGGGCGTCAAGGACGGGCCCAAGCCCGGCTGTCCGCAGAAGCCGACGCTCGCCGTCATCACCGCGACCGAGATCAAGATCACCCAGCAGATCCACTTCGCGTTCGACAAGTCGACGATCCGGCCCGAGAGCTACCCCGTGCTCGACGCGGTGACCGACATCCTGAAGAAGAACCCGTCGGTGAAGCTCGAGGTGCAGGGCCACACGGACAACCAGGGCTCGGCCGTCTACAACAAGCGCCTCAGTCAGGACCGCGCGGGCGCGGTCGTGAAGTACCTGACGAGCAAGGGCATCGACGCCGGCCGGCTCGTGGCCAAGGGTTACGGCCTCGAGCTTCCCCTCGTGCCCAACGACAACGAGCGCAACCGCGCCATCAACCGCCGCGTGCAGTTCATCCGCACCGAGGGGGGGCCCAAGTAGGCGCGCTCCGCCACGCGGCGTCGGCACCGGTGTCGCGCACGCGACCGGCCCACCCCATCACCTCGTCGCCCCGCGACCGACCTTCGCGCCACGCATTCGCCGCATTCGCGGCATTCTCCGCCTCGCATTCTCGCCCCGCATTTCCGCTCGCCATCCGCCACGGCTCTGCCCTCCCCGCGCTCGCGCCGGGCGGGCCGAGGCACCAGAGGTAACCGAACGTGCACCTTCGCTCCCGCCTGATCTCCGTCGCGTGCGCGGGCCTGATCGGCTCCGCTGCTGCCATCGCGCTCGCTGCCCCGGGCGACAAGGCGGCCAACGCAGCCTTCGAGTCGGCGATGTACGAGGACTACCTCAACACGGAGTTCGACGGCGCGCTCGCCAAGCTGCAGGAGGCGATCAAGGGCTGCGGCAAGGACAACTGCGCCAAGAAGGTCCTCTCCAAGCTCCACCTGGGCGCCGGCGTGCTCTACTCGATGGGCAAGAAGCAGCCCGACGCCGCGAAGGACGCCTTCCTGAAGGCGCTCAAGGCCGACCCGGACGCGAAGCCGCTCGAGGACTTCATGAGCGACACCTCCGAGGCGCTCAAGGTCTTCAAGGAGGCGCAGAAGGAGGCCAAGAGCGGCGGCCCCGGCCCCGTGCCCGAGCCGGGCCCCGGCCCGAAGCCGCAGCCCGAGCCGGGGCCGGGACCGGCGGCCGGTGGCGACCTCGAGTACGAGGCCCCGCCCGAGGGCGCGATCAACACGCCGCTGCCGATCTTCATCAAGGTTCCGGACGACCTCGGCGCGACCAAGGTGTCGCTGTCGTTCAAGTCCTACGGCGGCTCGCAGTGGACCACCGTCGCCATGAAGCCGATGAGCGGCGGCTACGGCGCGATGATCCCGTGCTCGGAGCTCTCGACCACGGGCAAGGTGCGCTTCTACATCACCGCCGTCGACGCCGAGAACAACGTGCTCGGCACGGCCGGGACGCGCAAGGCGCCCCAGGAGACGATGATCAAGAACGCCCTCGACGACGACCCCCCGTCGCTGCCGGGCGAGGACCCGCCGAAGAAGTGCACCGCCGCCACCGAGTGTCCGCCGGACTTCCCCGGCTGCTCGAAGCCGAAGGGCGACCAGCGGGGCGACAAGGGCTGGGGCGCGAGCTGCGAGGCCACGCAGGAGTGCAAAGAGGGCTTCATCTGCAAGGATGGCAGCTGCGAGCAGGGCGAGGACGACGGCTCGGGCGGCAGCGACGGCGGCACCGACAGCGACATCAAGAAGAACTGGATCTCGCTCGGCGGGCAGCTCGACATTCTGCTCATCGACAGCGCGATCGGCGTGTGCGGCGCGTCGAAGGCCGCGGCCTCGGACGGACGCCCCGACAACTACTTCTGCTTCGACGCGGACGGCAACGAGTTCCTCGGTGCCGCGCTCGAGACGCCCTTCAACGAGATCCAGGGCGGCGGCGCGCTCGCCGGCGGACGGCTCGTCGTCGGCTACGACCGGCTCCTCTGGCACGCGCCCAACCCGATGTACGGCGGCTTCGTGCTCGGCGCGCGCGTCGGGGTCGGGCTCGGCGGCTCGCCCGGCGTGCCCGTCGACCAGCTACCTGTGGGTCGGCAGCTCGAGCCCGTCGCCCGGGACTTCTTCATGTTCCACGGCGAGGTCCGCACGAGCTGGTACTTCCTGCTCGACAAGATCGCGAGCCCGTTCGTGTCGCTCAATGGCGGCTTCGCCCAGGTGAATGCCGGCGTCGACGTCGCGGCGTGCGACGTGCTCAACGACTCGGGCCAGCAGGTGACCGTCGCCGAGAAGCGCTGCGACAACCAGACGGCCGTCAAGCGCGATCTCACGGCCTACCAGATCACGGGCCTGAACTTCGTCGGCTTCAGCCTGGGCGCGATGATCCACGCGCACACCTACTTCGCGATCCAGCCCGAGCTGCGCTTCATGTTCATGGTCCCGACCTTCGGCACGGTCATCGCGCCGATGGTGTCGCCGGTCGTCACGTTCTGAGAGAAGCCGTGCGTGGCGCTCCGGGCGCCGGGGTCGTGCCGCGGCGGCCGCGCCGCCACGCCGGAGGCCGCCGGCGACAGGCTTCGGGTGCCGTCGAGGGCGCGCGGTGCGCCCCGATCCCCGGCCGACCGGACCGTCTCGGGCCCCGGGCCGGGAGCCCGCAGCCCAAGGCCTCGAGACTTTCACCCCGAAGGGTTGAAGGCGAATCTGACGGCCGCGTCGAAACCGGCTAAGGCTAGCCGAGGAACGGATGGATCTCGCGAAGCTGGAGCGCGACTTCTCGACGGCGGCGGCGCCGGTGGCCCTGTGCGATCCACGGGTCATGCGGCGGGTCATCCGCGCGCACCGGGACGTGTCGGGGCTCAAGCTCGACGTGCCGCATGCGCGCTGCTACGCGCTCGCGCGCGACGCGCTCAAGGCCATCATCGACCCCGCGGAGCTCGGGGCCGCGGCCGCCAAGCCGGACAAGGAGATCATCCTGGTGGCGCGGCCCGCGCCGCGCGAGCTCGCGGGGCGCACCCCGGGCGAGGTCCTGCAGAAGCTGTGGCGCGCAGCCTTCCACGCCGGCATCCACCTCGAGCTCGATCGGCGCTTCGAGGGCGGCAACCTGTCCGAGGCCCTGGTGCGCGAGCGCATCGACCGCATCGGCCAGATCGAGTTCGACGAGGTGCGCGCCACCTTGCGCCATGACGATCTGGTGCTGCCGCCCGGCGACGATCGACAGACCTACAGCGAGTTCGTCGCGCTCTACCTCGAGCTGCGCTTCTTCGCGCCTCACCTCCTGTCGGTCCACTTCCCCGGCCTCCACGACGCCGCCCGCATCGAGGCCATCCTGGCGGCGGACGTCGCGGCCGAGCCCATCCTCGAGCGCTGCAAGCCCGAGGGTGCCGACCCCCTGCCCCTGCCCACGCGCGGCCGCTCGGCGACGAGCTTTCTGCCACCCCCGTCGCTCGGGCTCGGGCGCATGTTCGCCCCGCGCCCGCCGAGCGCACGGAGCCGGGCGAGGCTGCGCAAGGCAGCCGCGAAGGCGAAGGCCGCCGGCAACGACGTGCGCGCGGCGCTGCTCCGCGCCGTCGTCGGTCTCGAGCCCGACTGCGAGGAGGAGCGCAAGGCGGCGCGACAGGATCTGCGCGACCTCGGCCAGCGCGTGAACGCCGCGCTCGCGCCGCTCGGGGACGCACCGCTCTCGGCGGGCGACCGGAAGAAGCTCGCTCGCGGCGACGTCGACTGGAGCGCCCTGCTCACCATGCTCGCGACCGAGGCGGCGGTCCACCGCGGCCTGCGCTACCCGGTCGAGGCACGCCTGCTCTACGACCTGCAGCTCGCCGCCATGTCCCACGAGAAGCCCGAGCGGGCGGTCGACATGGCGCGCTTCCTGTTCTCCCTCGGCAAGCAGCCGATGGTGCGCGCGCTGCCCGCGACGCGCGAGATCCGCGTGGCGCGCTACATCCACGCCGCGCAGAAGAAGGTGCGCCACGCGCGCATCGACTCGCCCGACCGCAAGCTGCTCGGCAAGGCGCTGCGCGCTGCGACCGAGCGCGCCGAGCTCAACGTCCGGCTGTCCCTGCGTCCCAAGCTCACCGCGGCCCTCGCCGAGGTCGGGCTCGAGCCGCGCTCCGGCCCGGAGGAGAACGCCCGGGACAAGCTCGTCGAGGAGCTGCTCGACCGCGCGGTCGAGAACGGCTTTCTCATGCTGGGCGATCTGCGCGACGCCATCTCGCGCAACCAGCTGAAGCTCGAGGACATGCGCTCGGCGCGCGAGCTGTGGCACGGCGACGCGCTCACGAAGCTCGACAAGATCCTCGACGTCTCGCTCGACGGCGTCTACCGCAAGGGCGAGGTCTACCTGCGCGGTCTGCAGCGCCTGTCGGCGCCCTCCTTCGGCACGCGCATCGGGCGGCACGTCGTCCTCTGGGCGCTGTTGCCGGCGGCGATCGCCTTCGTGGTGCTCGAGGGCGCGACCCACATCGTGGGACCGCTCTGGCACCTGTTCGGCGGGGCGGAGCTCCACCTGCTCGACTGGCGCTCGTTCCTCCTGCTCACGCTCTTCACGCTCGGGCTCATCCACTCGAGCCTGTTCCGCTGGGCCGTCGTCGCGGGCCTGAGCCTCGTCGGCAAGCTCTTGCGCTTCTGGCTCGTGCAGCTGCCGCACTGGATCATCACCCGGCGCGCGGTGCGCTGGTTCCTGCGCACCACGGTCGTGCGCGTCGTGTTCCGGCGCGTGCTCCTGCCGGCCGCCATCGCCCTGCCCGTGTACCTGCTCACGCCGCTGCGCGACGAGTCGCTATGGGTCGCCATCGCGATCTCGGTCGCGGTCTTCGTCGCCCTGTCGTGGGTCATGAGCTCGCGCCTGGCGGAGCTCGCGGAGGACTTCTTCTTCGACAAGGTCGCGCCGAGCTGGCGCGCGCTCAGCCACCACCTCTTGCCCGGCCTGTTCCGCCTGGTGGCGCGCTTCTTCGCGGCGCTGATGGAGCTGCTCGACCGCGGCATGTACAAGGTTGACGAGCTGCTCCGCTTCCGGCAGGGCCAAAGCAAGGCGATGGTCTGGGTGAAGGGCGGGACGGGCCTCGTGTGGGGCGGCTTCGCGTACGTCGTGCGCCTCTACATCACGCTGCTCATCGAGCCCTACATCAACCCGATCAAGCTGCCGATCACCACGGTCGCCCACAAGCTCTTCGTGCCCTTCACGCCGGGCATCCTGGCAGCCTTCAACCAGGCGCTGTCCTTTCTCGGGCCGGTCATCGGCGGCACGATCGCCGGCGTCACGGGCTTCTTCCTGCCGAGTGTCTTCGGCTTCATCGTGTGGGAGCTGAAAGAGAACTGGAAGCTCTACCGCGCCAGCCGCAGCGACAAGCTCGCGCCCGTCCTGGTCGGCAACCACGGCGAGACCGTCGGCGCCCTGCTCGTGCCCGGCTTCCACAGCGGCACCCTGCCGAAGCTCTACGTGCGCCTCCGGCGCGCGGCCCAGCGCGAGGACGAGGACGCGGCGCGCGCCAGTCGCGGCCCGAAGACGCTGGGCCAGGCGCCGCACCGCTCCGAGGGCTCGCGCGGGCAGTTCCGCGAGGGCCTGCACGAGATCGAGACCGCCGTGCGGCGCTTCGTCGAGCGCGAGCTCGTGGCGCTGCTGGCGGCCTCGCGCGACTGGCACCACGGGCCCCTCGCGCTCGCGGGCATCGACCTCGGCAGCAACCGCATGCGGCTGCGCCTCGCCTGTCCCGGCGTCGGGCCCGAGCTCTGCGAGGTGGCGTTCGAGGAGCAGAGCGGCCTCATCCTCGCGAGCGTGGCGCACCCCGGCTTCCTCGACGCGCTCGACGCGACCGGCCGCATCGTGTTCGAGAACACGCTCGGCGGCCTGTACCACCTCGCGGGCGTCGATCTGGTGCGCGAGCAGATCGCCTGGGCGATCGGGCGGGACACGCCCTACGACGTCATCGAGGAGGGGCTGCTCGTGTGGCCGGGCACCGGCTACCGCACGGAGGTCGTCTACCGCTTCCGGGGCCTCAGCCGCAACCCGATGGTCAAGCCCAAGGTGCGCGGCGAGCCCATCGCGGTCGCGCCGGCACCGCTCGATCGGCGCAAGCTCGTGTTCAAGCTCCAGCACGTGCGCTGGGTCGACTGGGTCGACGCCTGGAGCGCCGAGCTCGAGGCGACCCGCGCTCCGGAGCGGCTCGTGCCGGGTCCTTCGCTCCTGCCGCCGCCGCCGGGCGAGTCGATGCAGGCGCCGCACCGGCTCACGGACGGCGTCGTCGATCTGCACGCGGCGCCGACGCCGTCCCCGCCCGCACCCGGAGCGCGGCCGCCCGCGCCCGCCCCGACCGTCGCCGCCGGCCCCGCGCCTGTGCCGACCGAGCCCATGGTCGCGCCGCGCACGCCGTCCGACGTCGCACCCACCCTGCCGGCCGCGGTGACCGAGGCGGTGACCTCGTCCGGCTCGGCGCCGACCGAGGCGGTGACCTCGTCCGCCTCGGCGCCGACCGAGGCGAGGCCTCGAGGCAGCGACGCGGCGCCCACCCTGCCCGGCGCGGATCGCCCGCGCCGCACCGACGCCGAGGATGCGTCGAGCGCCGCCCCCACCGTGCGCCGCTGAAGCAGTCTTCAGTTTTCAGTCATCAGTTGTCAGCTCCAAGCCCCAGACGCGGCCCGGCGGGCCGAGCTGATAACTGATAACTGATAACTGATAACTGATAACTGTCATCCCGCGAGCCAGGCGCGGACGCGCTCGGCCACGGCGGTCGGCGTGAAGCCGAGCTCGTCCCGGATGACCTCCCAGGGCGCGGACGTGCCGAAATCGTCGTGTCCGAGACAGAGGCCCCCGGGCCCGACCCACGCGCGCCACGGCCAGCTCACCCCGAGCTCGATCGCGGCGCGCCGTACGCCGGGCGGCAGGACGGTGTCCCGGTAGGCCTGATCCTCGCGCAGGAACGCGTCCCAGCAGGGCGCCGACACGACGCGTACGCGCGTGCCATCCTTGGCGAGGAGCGCAGCCGCCGCCACGGCGAGCCCGACCTCGGCGCCCGTCGCGATGAGCACCGCGTGGAGCTCGCCGGCCGCCTCGACCGGCGTCTTCTGCACGGCGGCGGCGTCGGGCTCCGAGAGCACGTAGGCGCCGCGCAGCATGTGGCGCGGGTCGAACTCCGCCGGGCGCACGAGGTTCGGCACGGTCTGGCGCGACAGCGCGATCGCGGTCGGGCCGTCGCGCCGCTCGAGCGCATGGGTCCACGCCGCCGCGCACTCGAGCGCGTCGGCCGGCCTGAACACGTCGAGCCCCGGGATGGCGCGCAGCGACCACAGCTGCTCGACGGGCTGGTGCGTGGGTCCGTCCTCGCCGAGGTAGACGCTGTCGTGCGTGTAGACGAAGATCGACTGCAGGTGTGACAGCGCCGCCAGGCGCAGGGCCGGGCGCATGTAGTCGGCGAACACGAGGAAGGTCGCGCCGAACGGGATGAAGCCCTCGGTCAGGGCCATGCCGTTCACGAACGAGCCCATGGCGTGCTCGCGCACGCCGAAGTGGAAGTTGCGCCCTCCGAAGGCGCCGGGTCCGACGGCCGGCGAGTCGGCGATGAGCGTCTTGGTCGAGGGAGCGAGGTCGGCGGACCCACCGACGAGCGACGGCACGAGCGCCGCGGCCCGCTGCTCGATGATGCCCGAGTGCACGCGCGTGGCGTTGTCCTTGCCGGGCGCCACCTGGCACAGCTCCTCGAGCAGCTTCGGCGGCACCGACTTGTTCACGAGCTTCTCGTAGAGGGTCGCGCCGTCGCCGCCCCGGCGGAGCAAGGCGTCGCGGCGCGCGCACCAGGCCTGCCGCTCGGCCGCCCCCTCCGCCGCGCGCACGGCGAACAGGGCCCGCACCTCGTCCGGAACGAAGAAGGTGGGCTCCTCGGGCCAGCCGAGCGCCTTCTTCGTGAGCGCGACCTCCTTGCCACCGAGCGGCTCGCCGTGAGCCTTCGAGGTGTCCTGCTTGTTCGGCGAGCCGTAGCCGATGTGCGTGCGCGCCACGATGAGCGACGGGCGAGCCGGCTCGGCCACCGCGGCCGCGAGCGCGGCGGCGACCGCCGCGGGATCGTGCCCGTCCGTGTGGAGGACGTGCCAGCCGTACGCCTCGAAGCGGCGACCGACGTCCTCGGTGAACGCCAGGCTCGTCGGGCCGTCGATGCTGATGCGGTTGTCGTCGTAGAAGAAGACCAGGTTGTCGAGCCCGAGGTGGCCCGCGAGGCTCGCGGCCTCGGCCGAGACGCCCTCCATCAGGTCGCCGTCCGAGCAGATGCCGAACACGCGCCCCGCGACGAGCCCGGGCTCGTGGGGCGCGACCCGCGCCGCGAGCATCTTCAGGCTCGTGGCCATGCCGACGGCGTTCGAGATCCCCTGCCCGAGCGGTCCGGTCGTCGTCTCGACGCCGGGCGTGAGGTGCACCTCGGGATGGCCCGGCGTGCGGCTCTTCCACTGCCGGAAGCGCTGGAGCTCGGAGAGCGGCAGATCGTAGCCCGCGAGGTGGAGCAGGCCGTACAGCATCGACGAGGCGTGCCCGCACGACAGGACGAAGCGGTCGCGATCGACCCAGCCGGGGTCCTTCGGGTCGTAGCGGAGCTCGCGGAGCCAGATCGCGAGCGCGATGCCGGCGAGCCCCATCGGTGCCCCGGGGTGCCCGCTCTGCGCCTTCTCGACGGTGTCGACGGCGAGCATCTGGAGCGTGCGGACGGCCTGGTCGAAGAGCTTCGGATCGATGTCGCGCGGCATGGTCGCCTCTTCTAGCGGTCAGCCCCGAGGGAGACAACCGGCTAGAAAGGGGCGGCGAGCCAGGCTCGCGGCGCCGGACGTCGACCGGGCGAGAGCCGGGCGCAGATCCCGGCCGTGGCCCGGAGCCCGCTCCGCGTCGGAAGTGGCCCGCCACACCGCTGCCGGTGGGGTTGGGAGCCCGAGGGCGCCGCGGTCAGCCCGTCTCGGCCGCAGGCATCGCGTCGTCGAAGCCCTGGATGTCGGTGTCGTCGGGCAGCGCGATGGGCACGTAGTCCCGCTCGGGGGCGAGGGCGTTGAAGCGCCGCGCGAGAAAGCTCGGGATGAGGAAGGCGAACGTGCGCGCGAGCCGGCGCGGGTCGTCGAGCGTGCGCATCATCGCCTGGTAGGTCGACTCGCCGTAGGTGTCCTTGAACGCGGCCGCCTGCTCGGGCCGCGTGACCCACGACACCACGCCGAGCCGGTCGGCCTCGGGGTGGAACTGCACCGCCTCGATGCTCGGCCCCGTGTCGAAGCCCATGATGGCGCGCCCCTTCGACACGCCGTCGCGGCTCTCGCGCGCGAGCAGCGTCCCGTGGAGCTCCGCCATGCGCTTCTCGTCGACGTCGACCGCCTCCCACCAGCGGTGCTCGAAGGCGAACAGCCGATCGCCGAAAGGGGCGAGCAGCGGGTGGCGCTGGCCGTCCGCGGTCGGGTAGACCGGCATGACGCCGAACTTGCGCTGGTCGCGCTTGACCACCTGGGCGACCCCGAGGTGCCGCACCACCATCTCGAACGAGTAACAGATGGCGAAGAGCGCCCGCCGCCGCGAGCCCGTGTGCCAGGAGTCGAGGATGCCGTCGACGAAGCGGCCGTAGTTCGTCACCCACGCCTGGCCGTCGCCATCGAAGGGCGAGCCGGGGCCGCCGGAGGAGATGTAGACGTCGCAGTCGGTCGGCGGCACCTCCTCCTTGTCGCGCGGCGACACGTGCACGAGCTGACACTCGACCGCGGGGTTGCTGTGGTGCACGCGCTCGAAGTAGCGGTCGACGATGCCGTGCAAGCAGCGCATCGCCTGGTTCGGGTGCCCGTCGTTCATGTCGACCAGGCACAGGCGCAAGGGGGGTCGTTTCATCGATCTCGCTCCCCCGCCAGGTCTCGAAGCATGGAAGAACCGTCGGGGCGCAGGCGCGCCCTCGGGGTCGTTCGAGGTCGGCTAGCATAGCGCGACCCGCCCCTCGACGGCTACCTTCGGTCGCGTGCGACCGAGGATCGTGCGCAGATTCGCGCACATCGCCGAGATCGGCGCGGCCGCGCGGCCACCTCGCCGCGGACCGCGGGCTCGCCGTGACGCGCGCCGCTCGTGGCGCGCCCCGCGGCCGGGTGCGCGCCCGTCAGCGCTCGACGGGCGCCTTCGCCGCCGCGGCCTCGCGCGCCTCGGCGGCGGTGAGCAGCCGCCGCACCCCGAACGCCGCGAGGCCCCACACCGGCAGGGCGTAGGCCATCAAGCGGAAGTTGTCCTGCCGAAACCACGGGATGACCTTGAGGACGAGACCGAGGCCGCACGCGACGAGCGCCGCGAGCAGGAGCTTGTAGATCCGGCGCGTGGTTCGCACGCGGCCCCGGGCCAGCCCGACGCTGAAGAACGGCAGCGCGATGAGCCACGGGGCGAGCAGCAGCATGTTCCAGTTGGCGTAGCCGACCTCGTGGTCGGTGAAGATCCAGACCAGGATGTAAAAGACGCCGAGGAAGCCGGCCACGAAGCCCTGCAGGCCGAGGTAGATCGAGGCCAGGATGCGCCCGATCCGCTGCCCCGTGGTGAGGGCGCGGGGCGTGCCGTCCTTGCGCAGGCGGCCGCGCCCCACGTTGCAGAGCGCGACGAAGAGCGCTCCCTGGTAGAGGCCGAAGAGCCCGTACCACGGCAGCCAGTTCGGCGGCTCCGCGAGCGCGGCCGGCCGCCTCGCCGTGAACTCGGTGCGCTCCCCCTTGACGAGCGGGCGCTCCGTGCCGTCCGGCCCGACGACCTTGGCGAGGCTCAGGAGATCCGCGAGCTTCTCCGGCAGGAAGGTCTCCTCCCAGAGCGTGATGGGCCGGTCGACGAGCGGCCCGAGCACGACGTCGAGCACGACGTACTCGACGGCGAGGCTGTGCGTGAGCCGCAGCGTGTGGGCGCGGTAGGTCATGCTCCCTTCGCCCGTCACCGCCTCGCGCAGCCGGCCGTGCGCGGGACTGCCGAGCAGCTCGGGCACGCTCGCCGGATCGGCGCGGTAGCGCGCGAGGATCTCGTCGTCGGTGACCTTGTCGATGATGTCGCGGACGCGGGTCGAGCAGTTGTCGCGGTAGTAGTCGTACTTGTAATAGATGTTGTCGCCCTTCAGGTTCTCCTCGAGCAGATCGCGCAGGAGCGCGCGCCGCTCGGGCTCGAGATCGAGCTCCTGCCAGGCGACGGTGCGGTTGTTGGTGCGGTAGTAGCGCAGCGTGGACTCCCAGCCCTGCACGCTGAGCCAGTACCGGAAGCGGCCGAAGAAGAACTGCGGGATGACCTTCCACGACTCGAAGCCGAAGGTGCCGTAGTTGTAGACGCGGTCGCGCATCTTCTGGCTCGGCGCCGCGGCGTCGTGGATCCAGATCGAGTTGTGCCCGAACTTGAAGAACGGGTGGTCGCCCGGCCCGAAGGTGAGCACCCGCACGGTGAGCGAGTGCCCCGGCGCCTTCTGGAACACGCCCGGGGGCTTTTCGGCGTGTTGCGGCTGCGGTTGCGCGTGCGCGGTCCCGACCGTGACGAGGCACGCGGCGGCGACGAGGACGAGGACGAGCCAACGCTGCGGCTGGCGACTGCAAGGCATGGGCGTGTGCTTAGCCCATTCCGGCGCGCGGGTCTCGCCCGCGGCAGCCCGCGCGGGGCACCGCCTCCGGCACGTTCGAGCGCGGCCCCGAGCGCCGGGGCGACCGCCGCGAGCGCCTAGTCGCGCGACGCATCGGCGAGCGGGAGCGCACGCCTCGGCGCCTGCGAGGCCCCGTCGGGCTCGCTCGAGCCGCGCGCGGGCGCGGGCAGCCAGGCCGGGTCGACCGAGCGGAGCGGCGTCGCGTGTGCGCCGTGCTCGTGCTCGGCGAGGTAGGCCCGCGGCTTCATGAGCCGCTGCGTGCGCAGCATCACGCGCGTGATGTACGGGATCTCGCGCGGCCGCACCTGCCGCACCCAGTCGAGCCAGCGCTTGTCGCCGGACAGGTTGAGCACCGAGCGGCGCCAGGTCTCGGCGTAGAGCTCGAAGAAGCGCGCCGGTCCGAGCTTCGGCCGCCACAGCAGGTGGTGCATGTCGTAGTTGGCCCACGGCTGACCCTCGAGCGCGGGGCGCAGGCGCTCGAAGAGCTCGGTCCCGGGCAGCGGCGTGAGGATCGTGTAGCCGGCGCGCCCGAGGCCGTGCTGCTTCACGAAGGCCCAGAGCTCCCGGAACTCGCTCTCGCCCCAGGCCGGGTCCACGAGGAAGTTCCCGGTGACGCCGAAGCGCTCGGCGCGGGCCGCCCGCACCCCCTCGAGCGTCTCGTCGAGGCTCGCGTCCTTGGCGAGCCCGGCGAGCCCGGCGTCGGTCGGCGCCTCGAGCCCGAAGAACACGTCGAAGTGCTCGGCGAGCGGGCGCCAGGCCGCGAGCAGCTCCGGATGGCGCGCCACGAGGTCGCAGCGGCTCTGGACGAGGATCCAGCGCTTGCGCACGCCGCGCCGGCGGAGCGCGTGCGCGAGCTCGAGCGAGCGAGCCGGGTGGTTCCAGAACAGATCGTCGGCCACGAACACGTGCTCGCCGACGGCCGCGAAGTCGTCGACCACGGCGCCCACCGAGCGCTCGCGGAAGGAGCGACCGTAGAGCTGCCACACCGAGCAGAAGCTGCAGCGGAACGGGCAGCCGCGCGCCGTCTCGACGAGCCACACGGGCCGGAAGAGCAGGCAGTGGTAGCGGGAGCGGTAGCGGTCCGCCCCGAGCCGCTCGGGCAAGGGCACGCGGTCGAGCCCGGTGCGCTCGGCGAGCGGCGCGGTCGTCACCCAGCCGTCGGGCGTGCGCAGGCGGAGGGCGGGGACCGCCGCGAGTGGCGTGCCGCGCTCGAGCGCGTCGACGAGCGCGGGCACGACCTCCTCGCCGTCGTCGAGGCAGATGGCGTCGACGGCGTCCGTCTCGAGCGGCTCGGGGAACGCGGCCGCGGCGTGACCGCCGACGAGCACGAAGCAACCGGGCGACAGGCGCCGCACCTCGCGCGCCACCTCGAGCACGCGCTCGTACTCGAGGGCGTGCAGGGCGCTCACGCCGACGACGCGCGGCCGCGTCCGGCGGAGGACGCGGGCGAGGCCGGACTCGAAGCGCGCGTCGACCACGTGCGGCTCGTGTCCGGCCTGTCGCAGCGCCGCTGCGATGTACCCGAGGCCGAGCGGCTCGACCCGGAAGAAGGGCCCGAGGCCGAAGCGCTCGTTGCCCGGATCGGGCCGGATGAGGAGCACGGAGACCGACATGCCGCTCGCTGGCTGGTAGCACCGCGGCAGCACGACGCACAGCGAACAGCGCCCCGGTCCGCTATGCTGACACCGTGCCGCTGCCCCGCGCCGTGCCCCGCGTCCTCTGCGCCTGCCTCGCCCTCGGCGCGTGCGGGCGCTCCGAGCCCGGGCCGAAGGACCCCCCGCCCTCGGTGAGCGTGCGAGCGGAGCCGCCGAGCCCGCTCGGGTCCGAGGCGGCGAGCGAGGCGCCGTGGGCGGGCGAGTCCGTGCTGCTCGGTGTCGTCCACGAGCAGGGCACCGCGTACTGCACCGACCGCGCCCGGAACGACCCCCACTTTACCGCGCGCTTCTTCAGCGCGGGCTTCGTGCCGCTGCTCGGAGCGCTCGACGCCGTCCGCGCGCTCCACGGCAGGCCGGCCGTGCTCTTCGGCAGGCCGAGCACCCGCCCCCCCGCGCCCGAGATCCGCATCCCGGAGCCGCACGTCGACTGCATGCCCATCCAGGCGCGCTCGGACTGGGTGCCGTCGCCCGACGGCATCCTGGTGCGCCGCGATGCAGGGCCCGCGCTCGCGGGCTTCGAGGTGCGCGCGGCGCGCCCCTTCGCCGGGCTCGCAGCCAAGCTCGCCGGCACCGGGGTGCGCGTCGCGGTCGACACCCCGCTCGCCGTGCCGCTCGCGAGCCTCGCGCTCGTGGCCCATTACGAGGGCTGCTACGGCAAGCCCGGCACGACGAGCCGCACCGTCGGGCTCGGCGACCTCGCGCCGCACGGCCACGCCGAGGCCGCGGTCGAGGTCTTCGACGTCGAGGCCGACGCGCCCCAGGGACGGAGCGACCACGTGCTCGCGTCGCTCGCGCTCCACGCGGCGACCGAGGGCATCTACTTCGACCTCGACGTACCGGTCCGCGCGCTCGGTCTCGACCTCGAGTGTCCCGAGCGCGGCCGCAAGTAGCGCGCCGGGCGCTGCGTCACTCGCCGAGGCGGAGCGTCGCCACGATCTTGTCGCAGAGCGGGCGCTCGGCGTCCCAGGCCGCGACCCCGGCCGAGCAGGTCAGCACGAAGCCGCGGGCGCCATCGGTCGCGTAGCGCTGCAGCGTCCGGTAGGGCACCGCGCCCCCCCACTCCGCCACGACGTCGATCGCGGGGCGGTTGCCGGCGACGACGCCCTGCTGGCCGAGCACCTTGGCCTGCTGCCGCAGCATGTCGAGGTTGAGCGCCACGTACTCGGACACCGCGCCCGGGAAGGGCTCGGACAGGAGGTTCACGTTGGTCGAGAAGTCGCCCGAGGGCGTGGGCGCGTAGCCGCCGCCGAGGATGGGCGCCTGCTTCATCACGTCGTCCGGCAGCGCCAGCCACGGCGTCGGGATCGCGAAGGAGAAGCCCGCGCCCCGGATGCTGCGAAAGCCGACCGGCGCGGCCTGTGCGTCGGCGCGGGGCGGAGCCGCCGGGTCGGCCGCGAGGGGCAGCGCCTTCTGCGCGGGCACCTGCGCCAGCGGATCTCCCGCCCCCCGGGCGCCGGTCTCGGCGACGGCGGTCGCCTTCGGCTCGGCGGGCGGGCTCACCGGCAGCGCGGTCGGCGTCGCGCTCGGTCCCTCGAGCCGCACGGCCTTGCGGCCCAGGAGATCGCCGAGGAAGGCGTCCTGGCCCCTCGCGACGCCCGCGGCCGACTTCTCGGGTGCGGCGCTCTTCGGCTCCGGCGACGCGGTGACCGCGTCCGCCGTCGGCGCCGGGGTCGCCCCCTTCGAGCAGGCGCCGAGCACCGCCAAGGCGAGCCCGCCGAGGACGACACCGGCCCCGAGTCCGCGACCGCACGCGCGCCCACCCCTTGCCCCGCTGCCCGAAACCGTCGAACGCATCTATCGGCCCTCTCTCGCGCTACCCCGTAGCACGCCCGCGCGCGGAGCGGGGCGCCGCGCAGGGTTCCCGCCCGAACGTGGAAGTGCTTGACAGTACGCAAAGTGCGAGTATCCTTCGCCGTCCCCAAGCCCAGGCAGCAGTCCGCGCGGGCAACGGGGGAAGAAACACCAATCAATTCGCAACGGTAGGCGCCGTAGCCTCGCACACGAGGGGCGGCCCGCCGGGCTCGAAACATGCCGACGATCAGCCAGCTCATCCATCAGGGCCGTCACGACAAGATGTACAAGACGGCCTCGCCCGCGCTCAAGGGCTGTCCCCAGCGCCGCGGCGTCTGTGTGCGCGTGTACACGACGACGCCGAAGAAGCCGAACTCGGCTCTGCGCAAGGTCTGCCGCGTGCGCCTCACGAACGGCATGGAAGTGACGAGCTACATCCCCGGCGAGGGGCACAACCTGCAGGAGCACTCGGTCGTCCTCATCCGCGGCGGCCGCGTGAAGGATCTCCCCGGCGTGCGCTACCACGTCGTGCGCGGCACGCTCGACGCGGCCGGCGCGCTCGGCCCGAGCTCCACCAACAAGAAGAACCGCAACCGCAAGCGCTCGAAGTACGGCGTCAAGCGGCCGAAGGCGTAGTCGCAAGATCGAGGAGAACAGGACCCATGCCTCGCCGACGCGAAGTTCCCAAGCGCAAGATCATCCCGGACCCCAAGTACAAGGACAAGCTGGTCGCGAAGTTCATCAACGCGATCATGCTGGGCGGCAAGAAGTCGACCGCCGAGCAGTCCCTCTACGGGGCCTTCGAAATCATCAAGGACCGCTTCAAGCTCGACGCCATCGAGGTCTTCAGGAAGGCGCTCGACAACGTCAAGCCGAAGCTCGAGGTCAAGAGCCGCCGGGTCGGCGGCGCGACCTACCAGGTCCCGGTCGAGGTTCGTCCTGAGCGCCGCGTGGCGCTCGGCATGCGCTGGCTCGTCGGCTACTCCCGCTCACGCGGCGAGAAGACGATGTGCGAGCGGCTCGCGAACGAGCTGGTCGACGCCTCGAACAGCCGCGGCAACGCCGTCAAGAAGCGCGAGGACACGCACAAGATGGCCGACGCGAACCGCGCGTTCGCCCACTACCGCTGGTAGCGCGCGCGAGCGCGAGACCGAGCACGAGACACGCGAGGAGCCGCCCCTAGCCAATCATGAAGATCCGCACATAAGGACCGGGTTTCAGGTCGAAGGCGTGACCGAGGTCACGCCCGCAGTGGCCGCCGCACCGCGCCGGCCCCGATACTGCACCCCGGCACCCTCTCCGGCACCTCTTTCAAGGCCCACCAAATGGCGGTGGCGCACGGGGCCGGGGGGGGTTTCGTGCATCTGCCGCACCGCCACGGACACCGCCCACTCCCGCCCCCGAACCCCGTCGTCATGAGCCGCGAAATCAGCCTCGAGCGCACCCGGAACATCGGGATCATGGCGCACATCGATGCCGGCAAGACGACGGTCACCGAGCGCATCCTGTTCTACAGCGGCGTCAACTACAAGATGGGCGAGGTGCACGAGGGCTCCGCCACCATGGACTGGATGGTCCAGGAGCAGGAGCGCGGCATCACCATCACCTCGGCGGCGACCAACGTGTTCTGGGAGCCGGAGCACGGCCCGAACAAGGGCGAGCGCCACCGCGTGAACATCATCGACACGCCGGGGCACGTCGACTTCACCATCGAGGTCGAGCGCTCGCTGCGCGTGCTCGACGGCGCCGTGGCGGTGTTCGACGGCGGCAACGGCGTCGAGCCCCAGAGCGAGACGGTCTGGCGCCAGGCCGACCGCTACCACGTGCCGCGCATCGCGTTCATCAACAAGATGGACAAGATCGGCGCCGACTTTCCGATGTGCCTGCAGTCGATCCACGATCGGCTGTCCGCGACGCCCGTGGCGCTGCAGTGGCCGGTGGGCGCGGAGGAGAGCTTCCGCGGCGTGTGCGACCTCGTCCGCATGCAGGCGGCCATCTTCGACGACGACAGCCAGGGCGCGAAGTTCGAGTGGCGCCCCATCCCGGACGAGCTGCGCGCGCTCTGCGAGGAAAGGCGCCTGGCCCTCATCGAGGCCTGCGCCGACGTGTCCCCGACGGTCATGGAGAAGTACGTCGCCGGCGCGGTCGCCGACGTCACCGAGAGCGAGATCTACGCGGCGGTGCGCCGCGCCACGCTCGACTTCAAGTTCGTGCCCGTCCTGTGCGGCGCCGCGTTCCGCAACAAGGGCGTGCAGCAGCTCATCGACGCCGTCGTCGACTACCTCCCGTCGCCGCTCGACATCCCGCCGGTCGAGGGTCACGACGTCGACAAGCCCGAGAAGATCCTGAAGCGCAAGGCCGACGACAAGGAGCCCTTCGCCGCGCTCGCCTTCAAGAT
This sequence comes from Polyangiaceae bacterium, assembly GCA_020848455.1. GTDB lineage: Bacteria > Myxococcota_A > Polyangia > Polyangiales > Polyangiaceae > JACRDA01. The sequence continues at coordinate 1,313 of JADLAB010000201.1, read as the reverse complement.
CATGAGCGACCCCTTCGTCGGGCAGCTCACGTACTTCCGCGTGTACTCGGGCACGATCGAGAGCGGCGCCACCGTCCTCAACGTGGCGCGCGGCAAGAAGGACCGCATCGGGCGCATCCTGCGCATGCACGCCAACAAGCGCGAAGAGGTCAAGCACTGCTACGCCGGCAACATCTACGCCGCCGTGGGCCTGCGCGAGGCGCGCACCGGCGACACCCTGTGCGACCCGAAGCACCCCGTCCTGCTCGAGCGGATGGAGTTCCCCGACCCGGTCATCTCGATCGCCATCGAGCCGCGCACCAAGGCCGATCTCGACCGGCTCGGCGGCTCCTTGCAGAAGCTCTCCTTCGAGGATCCGAGCTTCCGCTACTTCCTCAACGAGGAGACGGCCCAGACCCTCATCGCCGGCATGGGCGAGCTGCACCTCGAGATCATCGTCGACCGGCTGAAGCGCGAGTTCAACGTCGGGCTCAACGTCGGCAAGCCGCAGGTCGCCTACCGCGAGACCGTGGCGAGCAAGGTGACGCGCGTCGAGGGCCGCTTCGTGCGCCAGACCGGCGGTCACGGCGCCTACGGCCACGTCGTCATCGACCTCGAGCCGGGCGCCCGCGGCACCGGGCTCACCTTCGAGAACGAGCTCGTGGGCGGCGTCATCCCGAAGGAGTTCGTCGCGCCGGTGCACAAGGGCATCAAGAACGCGATGGAGCGCGGCATCCTCTGCGGCTACCCGGTCGTGGACGTCGTCGTGCACTTGCTCGACGGCAGCTACCACGAGGTCGACTCCTCGGCGCCCGCGTTCGAGGTGGCCGGCTCGCTCGCCTTCCAGGAGGCGGCGATGAAGGCCGGCATGCACCTGCTCGAGCCCATCATGAAGGTCGAGATCGTGACCCCCGAGGAGTACCTCGGCGACGTCATCGCCGACGTCAACGCGCGGCGCGGCAAGATCGTCGAGATGGGCCAGCGCGGCAAGCTGCGCGTCCTGCGGAGCGAGATCCCGCTCGCGGCCCTCGTCGGCTACGCGACCGACCTGCGCTCGAAGAGCCAGGGCCGCGCCGACCACACCATGCAGCTGTCGCACTACGCGGCGGTGCCACACGCGATTGCCCACGAGATCATCGAGAAGCGCGGCGGAGAGCCGCAAGCGCTCGCCAAGGGCGACTAGCTCGCTCGTTCCAACCGGAGAAAGCCATGGCCAAGGAGAAGTTCGTCCGCAAGAAGCCCCACGTGAACGTCGGCACCATCGGTCACATCGACCATGGCAAGACCACGCTCACGGCTGCGATCCTGCAGGTGCAGTCGAAGAAGGGCCTCGC
>JADLAB010000200.1 GCA_020848455.1 Polyangiaceae bacterium | reverse complement strand
TCGTCCGGGCTGTGCACGCCGGTGATGTCGGGCCCCACGCTGATGAGGTCCATCCCGGGGTACTTGGTGCGCAGGGCGCCGCACTCGAGGCCCGCGTGGATCTCGAGCAGCTTGGCCTCCTTGCCGTACCGCTCGCGGTACGCCTGCTGGAACGTCGCGAGCAGCGGCGACTCGTAGTCGGGGGCCCAGCCCGGGATCATGCGGCCGAGCTTCACCACGGCGCCGCAGGGCTCGGCGATCGCGCGGTAGCGTGCCTCGAGCGCGCCGAGCTCGTCGGCCGACGGCGAGCGGCTCATCAGGGTGAGCTCGAAGCCGCCGTCGGGCGCCTCGGCCACGATGCCGACGTTGTTCGAGACGAAGGGCTGGGCCGGATCGCGCGGCGACGCGACGAGCACGCCGCTCGGGAGCTCGGCGAGGAGCGCGACGAGGGCTGCAGCCGCCGGACCCGTCAGCGGCGCGCGGCGCTCCTCGGCGGGCGCGAGGTCGATGCGGAGCTCCGGATCTTCCGCCGTCGCGAGCTTGGCGCAGAGCTCGGCGACGCGTCGCCGGAGCTCCTCGGCCCGGCCACGCGGCACGCCCACGGTCGCCTTCGCCGCCGACGGGATGACGTTCGGCGCGGTGCCGCCGCGCATCCCGAAGACCACGCCCCCGCAGCCGAGCGCCGCGTCGAGCACCTGGCCGACCACCTTGAGAGCGTTGGTGCGCCCCTTGTGGATCTCGACGCCGGAGTGGCCGCCCTTGAGCCCGTCGACGGTGACGGCGAGCACCTCGAGATCGCCCGCCGGGGCGGCGCGCACGCCGGGCACCTTCACCTCGAAGTCGAGTGCGCCCGCGGACGCGATCGTGAGGTAGCCCTCTTCCTCCGAGTCGAGGTTGATGAGCATCTTCGCCCGGAGCCAGCCGGGGGCGACGCCCTGGATGCCCGTGAAGCCCCGCTCCTCGTCCACGGTGAGCAGCACCTCGAGCGGGCCCTCGGCCTGCTCGGCGAGCGCGAGCGCGTAGGCCACGCCGATGCCGTTGTCGGCCCCGAGCGAGGTGCCGTCGGCGCGAATCGAGTCGCCCGCGCGCTTCAGGCGGATCGGCTCGCGGGCGAAGTCGTACGGCGCGCCGTCGCGCGAGACGCACACCATGTCCATGTGGGCCTGGAGCGCCACGATCGGGCCCCTGGTGTCCGCACGGACGCGCAGGAGCACGTCGCCGACCTCGTTCACCTCGCACGCGATGCCGTGCCGGGCGGCGAACGCCCGGGCGTACGCGCGTACCCCCGCCTCGTTGCCGGTCTCGTGCGGGATGCGCGCGAGCGCGCCGAAGTGGCGCCACATGGCGGCCGGCTCGAGGCCCGCGAGGGCCGGATCGAGCGCCCCTGCATCGGGGGACTGCTCTGCGCGTCGGGATTCGTCGGACATCGGTGTTCCTTCGAGGTTCGTGGGGCGAGGACTACGGTCTCGGGCGCCGCGGTGCGCCGACCCGGGGCCGAACGAGGCACGGACGGCCAGGGGGAGCCGACGATCGCTCGTCCGCCGCGCGGATTCCAGCGCCTCCGCACGAGCCCGTGCGCGGCAGGTGGGCGCCGCGCGCTACCCGGGCGTTCTGCGCCACACGGTGGCGAGCCACGGCTGTTCGCTCCGCGGCTTGCCGGCGGGGCGGTAGTACTGCGTCACGAGCGTGAAGCCAGCGGCCGTGACGTGCGCGCTCCACGTGTCGGCCGTGAGGTAGGCACCGTAGCGCTCGCCCTGGAAGCCCTCGTGATCGTGCCCGTGCGGGTTGGAGCAGAACAGGACGCCGCGCGTGGCGAGCGCATCGCGGAGCTCGCGGAGCACGCGCGGCAGCTCCTGCTCGGGCACGTGGAACAGCGAGGCGTTGGCGAAGATGCCGTCGAAGCGCCCGCGCGGCAGGGCCAGGCGCAAGAAGTCCTGGTGGAGCACCTCGCAGCCCGTGGTGCGCGCCATCCGCACGAACGCCTCGGCGCCGTCGAGGCCCACGACCTCGTGGCCCTGCGCGGCGAAGAAGGTGAGATCGCGCCCCGGCCCGCAGCCGAGGTCGAGGATCGCGAAGGGCGGCGACCCCTCGAGCGCGCCGAGGAATGCGGCGTAGTTCTGCGCGACGTCGTGCTCCCAGGTCGCCGCGCGAAACGACTCGGCCACGGCGTCGTAGTGGCCGAGGGTGCGGCGCGCGAGGGCGTCGAGATCGGTGGGGGTCAGGGGCTTCGCCATGTCGCTCACCGCGCGCGCGCGGCGTCCCAGACGAGGACCTCGCCGCTCTCGTGGGCGCTCGCGAGCTCGCGGCCGTCGGGCGAGAAGGCGATGGCCGTGACGGGGCTCGACGGGCCTGCGAGCTCGCCGCGCGGCTCGAGCCCCGGCAGGGCGTAGAAGCGGACACGGCCGTCGCGGCCAGCCGCGGCGACGAGTCCGCCGCCCGGCGCCACCGCGGCGTCGGCAAAAGATGCCTCGGGCGCGACGGCGTGGGCCACGCGAGCCCCGTCGGAGATGCGGTAGACGTCGAGGCGGGTCTGCTCGCCGTCGTAGGTGACGAGGTGGGCGCCGTCCGGGGTGAAGCGCAGGCCGTCGGCGCTCAGCTTCCTGCCCTCGTCGAGCGCGCGCAGGAGCTCGCCGTCGGACGCGCGGTACACGCCGCACACGTCGCGGTACCGGCCGCCCGCGACGAGCAGCGTGCCGTCCGGGCTGCGGGTCGCGACCGCCAGGGTCGCGGCCGGCGCGCAGCCGCGGCGCACGGCGCCGTCGAAGGCGCACACCCGACCGTCGCCGACGAGCACGGCGGCGTGGCCGGTCCTCGGATCGAGGTACACGGGCGCCGCGCCTGCGCCCCCGCTCGACTCGAGGGCGAGGGCCGCCGCGAGCAGCGCGTCCGCGCCGCGCTCCGCGGCGAGCGCCGCCAGCCCGAGCGCCGTCGGGACGGGGAGCGTGCGCCGGTCGGTGAGGCCACCCCGCGCGTCCCAGAGCTCGAGGCCGTCGCCGGAGGTGCTCGCGAGCCGCGTGCCGTCCGCCGCGTAGGCGAGCGCCTGCACGTGGCGCCCGGCCTCGCCGGCGTGGAGCAGCACCTGGCCGGTCGCGCGATCCCAGGCGTCGACGTGGTCGCCGTAGCGCTCGATTGCGACGACCACCCCGGCGGCCGTCGCCGCCACGGCACCGGGCGAGCTCGCGCCGCCGAAGCTCCGGCGGCGCACGCCCGTCGCCGGGTCGCGCTCGCGGAGTCGACCTTGGCGCGCCGTGAAGAGCGCCCCGTCCGCGGTGAAGCCCACGAGCTCGTCGTGGACCTCCCAGAGCGAGGCGCCGCTGTCGGCCGCGACGACGAGCGTGCGGGAGCCGGAGAGCGAGACGGCGATGCGCCGGCCGTCCGGCGCGAAGGCGAGCCGCTCTGCCGCGCCGACGAGCGGGCGCTTCCAGCGCGTGGCGGCGGACTCGACCGCGCGTAGCTCGAGCTCGCCGTCGGCCTCGTCGCGCCCGTAGGCCCGCGACGCGAAGGCGACGCTCGCGCCGTCGGGCGCCACGCCGAGGCCGTCGAGGCGCCGGTCCTCGCGCGGCAGGGCGACCGTGCGGCGCGTGCCGCGCTCGGGCGTCCACACGACGAGCTCTCGCGGGCCGTCGTAGGCGCTCGCGTTCCACACGAGGTGCCGGCCGTTCGGCGCGAGCTCGAGGTCGTCGAGCTCGGCGCCGGCGTCGAGCGCGTGGCGCTGCCGGCCGCTCGCGGCGTCGTAGACGCGCACCTCGTGACCGGAGTCGCGCTGCACGGCGAGCGCGACGCTCCGGCCGTCGAGCGCGAAGCGCGCGTAGCGCGTCGCGCCGTAGGGCGCCGCGGGGGTGAGCTCGCGCACGTGCGTGCCGGTGCGCGCGTCGTAGAGCGCGTAGCTCCCATCCTCCTCGACGGCCGCCACGAGCGCGCCGTCGCCGGCGAGCGCCTCGTCGTGCCGGCTCGGCCGCGGCGCCGCGAGCCGTCGCAGGGCGCCCGGCGGGAGCGCCGGTCCCGGGCCCTGCGCGGCCGGTCCGAGATCGACGCGCGCCGGACCGTGCGCCAGCAGCGGATCGGCGAGCTCGAGCGCGGCCACGTCCGGCGGGGGCCCGAGCGCCGCCTGCGGGGCGGGGGGCGCGCTCGCACCGTCCGGGGCGAAGAGGCCCACGCTGCCCGGGCCGAGCAGCGGCGGGGATGCGGCGTCCGCTGCCCGTGCCCCGGCAGTCCCGGCCGCGGTCGGCCCCTCGCCCGGTTGGGGCGGGGCCTCGGGCTCGCGCGGCGCGCCACAGGCGGTCCCGAGCGCGACGAGGAGCGCGCCGACGAGGTGCGTCCCCGCCTTCGTCGTCGCGGGCTTCGCAATGGGGGCTCGGCGCGCCATGACCCGCGCAAGCTAGCACCCTGCGGGCGGCGGCGGGACCTCCGGAGTAGCGCCGACGTGACGCCGCGCGTTGCCGGCCGCCCTTGCCCCGGTGCGACGATGGGGTGCTGCGGCGCGGAACGAGCACCGCCGGCTCAGGCGTACTAGGGAGGAGCCATGCACGCGCCCCACGACACTCGACCTCGCCGATACTTCCTCGTACTTGCCGTGGTACCGCTCCTCGGCGCGTGCGCGGGCGCCCCGGGACGCGAGGCCGAGGCACGGCCGCCCGCGCGCGCGGTCCCCGTCGCCACCATCCCGCCACCCGCGACCGGCGCCGCGTCCGCCGCGTCGAGCGCACCCGAGCCCGAGGTGCGGGCCGCCGCCACGCCACCCGGCCCGTCGGCCTCGGCGTCGGCCACCGTCCCGCCGCCGCTGCCGCCCGCACCGCCACGTCAGACCGTGGACGGAGCAGCGGCCGTCCTCTGGACCCCGAGCGCGAGCGGCGGCTTCGGTGAAAGTGTCCTCGTCGAGAACGCCGGCGGGACGGCCACCGTCGTCGCGCGCCGCCCGGAGCGGATCTTCGTGAGCCGGAGCGAGCTCTGGGTGCTCGGCTCGCGGCCGCTCTCGCCGGTCCCGTGTGCGCGCTGCGGCGGCGCCCCCACGCCGCCCGACAAGGTCGACGTGCCCGTGCTGCGCTCGCTCCGCACCGGCAAGACGCTCGAGCCCTGGAGCAAGCACTACCAGGATTACGCGACCTGCAACCCCGAGGTGATGCAGGACGACGTGAGCGTCTACGTCGAGGGTGCCGTCGGGCCCTACCTGCTCGCATCGGTGAGCGGCTCCACGATGTGGTGCACGGCGGCACATCCGGCCTACGCCACCGACCCGCTCGTGCTCGATCTCGACGCCGGCGGCGCGCCGGTGACGCTGGAGTTCCCGCCCGAGGTGCTCGAGCCGCTCCGGGCGCGCGCCCAGGCGGAGCTGCGCGACGGCTGCGTGCTCGACCCGGACGAGAGCCCGCACGAGTACCGCGCGACCGCGGAGTACGGCGCTCGAGGCGAGCTCGAGGGCGTGTACGAGTACCTGATGAGCGCGCCCTACGTGTGCGGTCTCGGACCGGGACACTACTCGTCCGTCAGCGCGCAGCGGGCGGACTGGCTGCCGCAGGCGCTCAGGCCCTACGGGCAACTGCCTGCGTGGGTCGTCGGCGCGATGGCCGGGCAGAAGGCCACGACGGTCCTGCTCGTCGCCGCCGACCGGGCGGCCGCTGCGAAGGCCGCGTTCGCACGGAAGTAGCGGCGCGCCGGCCGGGCGCGCGCGGGCAGGTGCGGCGCATGGCGACGCATCCGCCCGCGCCGAGCCGTCAGTTGCCCGCCTCGATCTCCTTCTCGAGGGAATCGAGCTCGCTCTTGTAGTTCGCCGGCGTGATGCTGCGCTCGGCCTCCTCCTCGAAATCCGCCGCCACGGGCAGGTCCGAATCGGCGAGGCTCGCCGCGGCGGTCGAGCGCGAGCTCGGCGGTGCGGTCGTCGCGGCGTCGCCGCAGGCGAGGACCGAGGTCGCGGCGAGCGCCAGGAGCACGAGGCCCCGCTTCATTTCGCACCTCCCTTCGAGTCGGTCTTGTTCGCGTCGCTCTTGGCGTCGTAGTGGGCCATCCACTTGTCGTGCCGCTCCAGCTCCTTCTTCTCGAGCTTGTCCACGCGCGCGACGGCCTCGTCGTCCTTCTCGGCCGTCGCGACGTCGCGCAGGCGCGCGAGGCGCGCCATGCGCCGGGCGTGGCGCTCGAGCTCCTGCTTCATCGCCTGGGTCATGGGTGCGTTGCCGAGCGTCGCCTTGACCTTCGCCTTGAGCTCGTCGCGCGCCTTCTTGGCGCGCGCCGGACGGTCGGCCTTCGCAGCCTCGCCGCTCTTGGCGGACGCGCTCGCGGCGGCGCTGGCGGACGGTGCGGCGGACCCGTCGGGCTTGCCGGAGCCGTCGGGCTTGCCGGAGCCCTCGGGCTCGGCCGAGCCCTTTGCGCTCGCCGACGCGCCGGGCTTGCCGGCGTCCGGCGGCTTGCCCTTGTCCTCGGGCTTGCCCTTGTCGTTGCCGGGTGGCGGTTGCTGTGCGTGCGCCGTGGCGATGCCGGCGCCGCCGAGCGCCAGCCACACGCCGAGCGCTGCCACGGTCAACGAGCGTCTGCGGTTCGTGCTGCACGTCATGGGATGTTCACCTTGCTCTGCCGGCCACGGCCGTCCCCGCCCCTGAGGCGCGCAGGCCCTGGCGCAGGCTCGGCACTCTACCGAGCCACCGCGCGCAAGGCTCGTGGAAAGCGCGTCCGCGCCGCGGGCCACCTTGCGATGCCCCCGCGATCCCGTAGGATCGCGCGCATGCAAGCGTCCATCGAAGGCCACCGAGGCCGCGCGCCGCGCGCGCGTCTCTTGTCGTTCGGGTCGCTGCGCGCGCTCGGTGCGCTCGCCGCGCTGCCCGGTCTGCTCGCCGCGTGCTCGGGGGGCGTGTCCGACGAGGAGGGGGCGCGCATCGCGTACCTCGGCGCCGACGGCTCGATCGCGCTCGCGCTGCGCCTCGGCTTCGCCGGCTTCAACGCGGCGTCGAGCGCGAACATCCCCACCCAGCAAGGCGCCGGCCTCGAGTCCGGCACGCTCACCATCACCGGGCAGGTGGATCAGGGTGCGTCGAACAACAAGGGGATGCGCCTCGACGCGAGCTACGCCAGCTACTCGGACGGCCCGGTGGAGGACATACGCGTCGTCTACGACAGCGAGACCCCCGTCGCGATCGATCTGGACATGAAGGGCCTTCCCGATGCAGCGCTCACCGGCACGATGGTGGGTCGCGTGTTCCTGTCCGAAGATCTCGAGGGCGCGCTCGACTTCGCCCTGTCCTTCGCCGGGACGACCCAGGCCGATCCGAACGCCCCCGGCGAGATCCGGCGCGTTCCCGGCGGCACGCACGTGAGCGGTACCGCGACCAGCGACTACGGCGTCTACGACGTGAATCTCGACATCTGACCGGAGACGACACTCGCCTCCGGGCTCGTGCTCGAAGTCCAGAGCCCGTTCGCCGTGGTCGCGAGACGCCTTGCGCGGCGCCGGCCGTTGGTCGACGGTGCGCCATGGCTGCCACCTGGCGTCCCGCGCGACCGGATGACGACGAGGCCGTGGTTTCGCTCGTGCGCCTCCTCTACTCGGAGGACCCGAGCCCCGAGGCCGTGCCCGACGCCCACACGCGGCGCACGCTCGAGGCGTTCCGCGCGAGCCCGCGGCGCGGCCGGGCCGTGGTGCTCGACGACGGAACCGGCGTCGCCGGCTACGCACTGCTGGCCTCGTTCTGGTCGAACGAGCTCGGCGGCGAGACCTGCGAGGTCGACGAGCTCTACGTGGCGGCGCCCCGGCGCGGCCGAGGGCACGCGCCGCGGCTCCTGTGCGAGCTCGCGGCCGGCAGCGAGCTCTGGGGGAGCCGGCCGGCGGCCGTGTGCCTGCAGGTGACCGCCGAGAACCGCCGCGCGCGCGCCCTCTACCGGCGGCTCGGCTTCGTCGAGAGCAAGAACACCTTCATGGTGCTGCGGGCGCGCTGAGCGCCCCGCGCGAGCGCGCCGGTCCGCGTGCTGCGGGCCGAGCGGCTCCGGGCCGGCGCTGCTACGTTGAAGCGCGAGCGGGCATGGCGACCATCATCAGCGCGTCGCGGCGCACCGACATCCCGCGCTACTTCGCCGGCTGGTTCGCCGAGAGGCGGCGCCAGGGCTTCGCCGAGTTCCGGACCGCGTTCGGCGTCGCCGGGCGCGTGTCGCTCCGCCCCGACGACGTGCTCGGCTACCTCTTCTGGACGCGTCACGCGCGGCCCTTCGCGGCCGCGCTCGCCGCGCTCTCGGCCGAGGGCGTGCCGCACGCCTTCCAGTACACGCTCACGGGCTACGGGCGCGAGCTCGAGCCGACCGCGCCGCCACTCTGCGAGTCCGTCGACGACTTCCTGCGGGTGAGCGCCGCGCTGCCTGATCCGGGGTGCATCGAGTGGCGCTACGACCCGATCGTGCTGTCGGCGACGTGCGACGCCGCGCACCACCGGCGGAGCTTCGGCGCGCTCGCGCGGGTGCTCGCCGGGGCCACGCGCGTCGTCAACGTGTCGGTCGTCGAGCCTTACCTCCGGGCGGTCTCGCGCATCCCGGACCCGTCGGTGCGCTACCGCCGGCCCGACCCGCGCCGCCACGCCACCGTGGTCCGGCGCTTCCCCGGGCTCGCCGTCGCCGGCTCGGAAGCGACCGCGCTCTGCGCCGACCTCGCGGCCATCGCGGCCGAGCACGGGATGGCGCTGCGCGTCTGCTCGAACCCCGAGCTCGACGCCGCGCGCTCGCAGTGCTGCGGCCCCGAGCTCTTCCGGCCGTGGGGCGCCGCCACCGCGGCGCGGCTCGCGGCGCTCTGCGGGGCGCCCACGCGGCCCGGCTGCCGCTGCCTCGCCACGGTCGACATCGGCACGAACGACACCTGCGTCGCCGCTTGCCGCTACTGCTACGCCGTGCGCTCCCACGCCGCGGCGGTCGCGAGCTACCGGCGCCACGATCCCGGGGCCCCGGCGCTCGGCTGAGCGCGGGCCCGGCAGCGACGTGTGCGGCCGGTGATACGATGCAGCGACGCGATGAGAGAGCTCCGCCTCGTCACCTGGAACGTGTGGTTCGGCGACTGGGAGCGCGAGGCTCGCTGGCGCGCGCTGTGGGAGCGACTCGAGCCGCTCGAGCCCGACATCGTGTGCCTGCAGGAGGTCGTGCCGGAGACCCTGGCGAGCCGGCAAATCGGCGCGCTGCGCCGCCGCGGCTACTGGGTGAGCGACCGCCGCCTGCGCGACTACGACGTCATCGTCGCCGCCCGCACGGGCGTCGCGGCGCACGAGCGCGTGCCGCTGCCGAGCGGCATGGGCCGTGAGCTCCTGGTCGCGAAGCTCGCCGGCGCGCCGCCCCTCACCGTCGCCACCGTGCACCTCGAGAGCTTGGCCGACTCGACGCCGCTGCGGGTGGCGCAGCTCGAGCGCATCGTGGCGCACCTCTCGGCCGAAGAGGACGTCGTGCTCGCGGGCGACCTCAACTTTCCCGACGGCGACCGCCCCGAGGCCGCGCTGCTCGGTGGCTTCGTCGACGCCTGGCCTTCGCTCCACGGCGCCGACCCGGGCTTCACGATCGACTCCCGGGTCAACGAGATGCGCTACGTGCAACACGGCACGCACAAGCAGGTGCGCTACGACCGGGTGCTCCTGCGCAGCCCGCGCTGGCGCGTCGCCGACGTCGAGCGGCTCGGCACCGAGCCGCTCGGCGACGACCCGTTCACGTTCGTGTCCGACCACTTCGGCCTGAGCGTGCGCCTCGTCGCGGATGGGCCGTTCGGCCGCTGATCCGGTCGACGTGGCGCGACGGCTCGCCTACGACCGTCTCGTGGTTCCCGTCGTCGCCCCACGGTGTCGCGCGGCGCGCCCGGCGCCGCGGCTCGCCCACACCGTGGCGGTCGTGGCGGGTCTCTCTGCGCTCTGCGCCTGTGCAGTACCCCCGGTCGCGCCCCCGAGCCCGGCGACGGACGCGTTCGCCGCGCCGGTCGCCGTCGCGGCAGGGTCGGGCGGGGCGCAGCTGCTCCTGCGCGTGCCGGGCGGCTCGCCGGGCAGGCCCGCCTGCGAGCAGAAGCCCGGGGTCGACGCCTGGTGCGACCCGCTGCCGCCCGGCGTGCTGGCGCGCCTCGGGACCGAGCGCTTCCCGGAGGCGGCGCTCGCGCGCGTGGCCGCCGCGCCCGACGGGCGCTTCTACGCCTCCGCCGACCACGACCACGTGGTCGTGTGGGACGCGGCGAGCGGCCTGCCGCTGCGCGCCATCCCGGTCGGCGGCTCGGCGGGGCTGGCGTTCGCCGGCGACGCAACGCGCCTCGTGGCGGCCGAGTCCGACGAGCTCAGCGTCGTCGAGACGGCGACCGGCAAGATCCTCGTGCACTACGAGCGGCGCGACGAGCGCTGGGCGGGCGGGCCCGGTGGGGCGCTCGACGCGGTGTCGTGGATCACGGATCTCGCGGTCAGCGGCGCGCACATCGCGCTCGGCAGCTGCGCTCGACGCGGCGACGAGCCCGTCGTGGTGCTCGACCTCGACGGTCGACAGGTCGCCCGGCTCGCGCTCGGCGAGCCGCGCGAGGACACGAGCCTCGATGTGACGTGCGCGGACGCCGTGGCGCTCGCGGGTGGCGGCGCGCTCCTCGCGGCCGGGCGGAGCGGCCTCGCGCTCTGGCAGGAGCGTGACTGGCGCGCGGCCGGCGAGCCCACCCACCGCCTGCCGCTCGACTTCGGCTCGCTGCAGGGCCTCGCCTTCTCGCCCGACGGTCGGTGGCTCGCCGTCGCGGGCTCCGGCGAGGCCGTGAACGCCCTTGCGCTCGCCGAGCGCCGCGTCGGCCGCAGCTACGGTCTGCTCCGCGGCGGCGGCTCGGGCTCGGCGTTCGCGCCCGTGTACTCGCCCGACGGCGCGCGCTTCGCGGTGGCCTACCGCGATGCCGTGCGGCTGTTCGCAGCCGACACGGGGCGCGAGGAGCGCCGCATCGCGGACATCGTGTCGCGGAGCGCCGTGTTCGCGCCCGACGGTCGCACGCTGGTCGCCGGCTTCGGACGCCCGTCGGTGCTCGGGCGCGTGGACCTCGCGACCGGCGCGCGGCTGCCGCCGTTCGACGTCGCGCAGCACGCCACGCCACCGAGCGTGGCGTACGCGCCGGATGGGGCGCGCCTCGCGACGACGTCGCACGAGGTGCTGCGCCTGTGGGCGCCCGAGAGCGGCGAGCCCCTCGCGGCCTTCGTGCTCCCGGCGGGGCCGCGGCGGCTCGTGGGGGCGGCGTGGGCGCCGGACGGCTCGCGTCTGGCGGTGCTCGACTCCGATTGCGGCATCCACCTGCTCGATCCCGCCGCTTCGGAGGCCGAGGCGCGGCTGGAGCTCGCCCCGCTGCGCGGCGAGCCGCGCTGCGCGGCGCCCACCGGGGTCGTGTGGGCCCCCGCGGGTGGCGCGGCGGGCACGCTGCTCGTGACGGTCGCGGATCGGACGTTGCGGCGCGTCGACGCCGCTGCCCAGCGCGAGGCCGCGCCGCTCCTGCTCGACTCGGGGCAGTCGAGCCCGCCGGTGCTGCTCGCCGGCGGCGCGCGCGCGCTCGTCGGCGTCGACCACGAGGGGTGGCTCGTCGACGTGGCGACGGGCGCCGTGACGCGCAAGCTGCGCCTCGATCCGTCCGAGCGCATCCTCGCCGTCGCGGCGGCGCGCGAGGGAGCCACGGTTGCGCTCTTGCTCTCCGACGCGCTCGTCGTGGCCGACGCCGACTCGGGCGCCGTGCGCGCCTGGCTCGAGGTGCCGGTCGACGTGTGGACCCCCACGCTCGACTTCGCGCCCGACGGTCGCAGCCTCGTCGCGACCTCCCGCGAGCTCGCGCTGCGCTGGGAGCTCGGCGGCGGCCATCCCACGCGGCGCGTGCTCGCCGGCGAGCGGAGCCAGGCGCAGTCGGCGGCGCTCGGTCCCGACGGCCGGCTCGCCTACGCCGTCGACGACGGCACGGTGCTGCTCGTCGATCCGGCCGGAGGCGAACCGTGAGGGCGCGCGCCTCTTCCGGGTGGGCTATACCCGTCGCGGTGGCCGCCCTCTTCGCGGCGTGCACCGGACCGGGTGGTCCCGCGCCGCAGCCTCGGGGACCGGTCGCGCCGCCGCCGCCGAGCCTCGTCGCCGTGCCGTCCGGTGCCGCGAGCGGCCCGCCGGGCTGCGGCAAGGTCGTCGACGCGCTGTACGCGGCGGTGAACGACCCGTCCGCGCGCCGCCTCCCCGCCGCTGCCGCGCCGCCGTCCGCGCCGTCCGCGCCGTCCGCGCGCCACGCGGTCGCGCTCGGCTTCGCGAGCGACGCCGGCTGTGCCGTGCTCGAGAGCGGCGAGGTCGCCTGCTGGGGTGTGCCGGGCACGCTGCTCGGCGAGTCCGAGGACGCGAGCTCCTTCGCGCGCGCGCCCGCGCTCCGGGCGGGGCTCACCGACATCGCCGAGGTCGCGCTCGGCGGCACCCACGCGTGCGTGCGCTCGCGGAGCGGTGACGTCTCGTGCTTCGGCTGGAACGAGCTCGGGCAGGTCGGCAACGGCGAGGCCTACCCGAACGATCCGGGCGACTTTCCCCACCCCGAGCTCCCGACCGTGTACCCCGTGCCGGCGGCCTCGCCCGCCGTCGCCCTCTGTGCGAGCGCGAACCACAGCTGCGCCGCGCTCCGCGACGGCAAGGTCGCCTGCTGGGGATACAGCGAGCACGGCGAGTCCGGTGGCACGCGCGCGCTGTCGCGCCGCCCCACCGTCATCGCGGGAGCGAGCGGCGCGACCTCCGTCGCCTGTGGCAGCGGGTTCTCCTGCGCGCTCGGCGCCGCGGGTGCCGTCACGTGCTGGGGCGACCACGGCCAGCTCGGCGAGCCGAGCCCGTCCGGCGACGGCGAAGAGCGGACGCCGCGCCAGCCCGAGGCCCGCCCGGTCGCGGTGCCGCCGGCGCGCGCGCTCGCGGCGCAGGGTGGGCTCGTGTGCGCGCTCGCGCGCGACGGCAAGGCGCTCACTTGCTGGGGGCCCGACCGCGACGGGCTGCGCGGCGAGGCCGAGCGGCGCGAGTCCCCGACGGTCACGCTCGGCTTGCCGCGGGCCGCCGACGCGCTCGCCGTCGGGGCCGGGCCGTGCGTGCGCTTCGACGACGGCACGGTCGGTTGCGCCGGCGAGCTCGGCCGGGCGCTCGCGCGCGATCCGAGCGCCTCGGGTGCGGCCTTCGCGCTCGTGCCGGGCGTCGCGGGTGCGCGCACGCTCGCGGCGGGCGGGCGTCAGGGCTGTGCCCTCGGGGCCGACGGCGCGCTCGCGTGCTGGGGCCGGCGCCTCGATCTGCCCGAGCACGCCCTCGCCGTGCCCGCGCTCGCGCTCGAGGGCGGCGACGTGCAGGCGCTCGCCGCCGCCGACGGCCGCACCTGTGCGCTCGCCGCCGACGGGCGCGTGTCGTGCTGGGGTACGGGCCCGAGCCTCACCGGCTTCGAGGACCGGCGCCCGGCGTTCCTGCCGGACGTGAGCGCCGCGGTCGACGTGGCCGTGGGTCACTACGGCCAGATCTGCGTGGTGCTCGCCGCGGGTGGTGTCACCTGCGCGGGCATCGGCACGGACGCCGCCTACCGGCGCGATGGCGAAGCGCTCGCGCCGCTCGCGGGGCTGCCCGCGACCCGGCGCGTGGCCGTCGGCGCCGGTCACGCCTGCGTGGTCGGCGCGGGCGGCGAGCTGTGGTGCTGGGGCGAGAACTGCTCGGGCCAGGCCGATCCCTCCGTTCTGCCGCCGGACGGTGACGTCGGCGAGCCGCCGGACGACCGGCCGAGCTCGAGCGCGCCGCGGCGGGTCGCGGGGGTCCCGTCGGCGAGCGAGGTGGCGCTCGGCCGCGCCACGTCCTGTGCGCTCGCCGTCGACGGTGGCGTGTGGTGCTGGGGAAACAACCGCGACGGGCTCACCGGGACGGGTGCCTTGTCGCGGACCGCACCGGTCGGGCGCGTGAAGGGCGTCGCCGGGGCCGTCGAGCTCGGCGCGGGCGAGGCGCTCGCATGCGCGCGACTCGCCGACGGCGGCGTGTCCTGCTGGGGCGGCGGTGCCTTCACAGCGATCCCCTTCGACGGCATCGCCGACGCGGTCGATCTCGGTGTCGGAAGCGCGGAGGCGTGCATCGCGCGCGCGGACGGCAGCGTCGAGTGCGGGGTGCCGGGCTGCCACGCGACCGTGCCCGGCGTCGCCGGCGCGCTCTCGGTGGCCGTCGGCGAAGACCACGCCTGCGCCGCGCTTCGAGGCGGCCGCGTCGTCTGCTGGGGTGCGCGCCTGGGCTCGCAGCTCGGCGACGTGCCGGACTTCGACCCGTCCGCGCGCCCATTGCCGTTGCCCTGAGCCCGGGCGCTCGCGGCGCATCGACAGCGACGCGCCAGGCGTGCTCCACTCGGCGGATGGCGAGCATCCCCTCCGCCCAGAGAAAGCTGTCGCGCGAGCTCACGGCCTTCGCGCTCGGTCTGCCGGGGGCCTACGAGGACCACCCCTGGGGTGAGATCGTCGCCAAGGTGAACAAGAAGGTGTTCGTGTTCTTCGGCACGCCCGAGGGCAATGCCGAGGGGTTCGGCATGGGCGTGAAGCTCCCGGCGTCCGCGGCGCTCGCGCTCGAGCTGCCGTTCGTCGAGCCGGCCGGCTACGGCCTCGGCAAGAGCGGCTGGGTGACGGTGAAGTTTCGCCCGGGCGAGCTGCCCCCCGCCGCCCTCTTGAAGGAGTGGCTCGTCGAGAGCTACCGCGCGGTCGCGCCGAAGAAGCTCGCGGCCGCGCTCGCGCCGGCCGAGCTCGCGCCCGCCAAGCAGCCGCGCGCGCGCGCCGCCGCCGCGAAGGTCGTGCGGTCCCGGCGCGGGTCGTAGCGGCCCGCGCGGCCGCGCCGGGGTCAGGTGGTGCGGGGGGCGCCGCCGGCCGCCGGCTCCGGCGCGACCGGCGCCGGGCGGGCGCGCATCGCCTGCTCGATCTTCTCCATGCGCGCCAGCACCTCGTGGTGCATGTCGTCGAGGCGCTCGTGCATGTGCGCGATCTCGAGCTCGGCCTTGAGGTTCACCTCGTACTCGATGTCGTTGCGCACGCGCTCGCGCGCCACCTGGCGGTTCTGGCTCAGCAGCACGAACACCGACAGGATGATGGCCTCGAGCGACACCGCCATCGTGAGCAGGCCGAAGGGGAAGGGGTCGAAGCCGCCGATGGCCGTCGCCGCGAGCGGCCCCACGTTGAGCACGATCCACGCCGAGAACCCGGCGACGTGCAGGAACAGGAACGGCAGGCTGCCGCTGAACTCGGAGATCCAGTCGGCGACCTTCTGGACGCGCGAGCGCATGTCCTCCTCGACCGCGTTGATGTCGCGCGAGGCCGTGTGGCGCAGGAGGCGCGCCGTCTCGCGCAGCCGGCGCCCGAGCGCCGTCATGAGATCGAGCGCCGCGGCCGGCTTGATGCGCAGGAACTCGTCGAGGTCGCCGCGGTCGACGACCAGCGCCTCGAGCTCCTCGGTGACGAGCGCCGAGGCGGTGCGGGGCCCGGCGTCGAGCAGCGAGATCTCGCCGAAGAAGTCCCCGGGGCGGGCCGTCTCGAGCACGATGCGCGCGCCGGTGTCGTTCTTGAAGAAGATCTCGACCTCGCCGCGCCGCACCACGTAGAGCGTGTCGCCCGGATCCCCGGTCGAGAACACGACCTTGCCGGCCTCGATCGTCACCGTGTCGAGCCGCTCGGCGAGGGCTGCCCGCTCCGCATCGTCGAGCAGCGCGAACATCGGCACGTCGGCGAGCATCTCGGCGTTGGTCGGCATCGCCGATCTTTACACCACGCCCCACGGCCGGTGCCAGCCGGCTCCGGCCCGACTTTCGTGGCAGTTTCCGGCGAGGGTCGTACGCTCGAGGGAGCGGGTCTCGCTTGAGCCTCCTTCGCAACCCCCGTCGGTCTCGGATCGTGCGCCGCGCCGTGCGGGTGCTGTGCGCGGCGGGCGCCATCGGCCTGGCTGCCTGCGAGACCGCGGCGGGCCTGTCGCTCGCGGGGGCTCCCTGGCCTCGGGCCGTCGTCTGCGACGATCCGAGCCTGGCGCAAGCGCGCGCGCCCGCGGCGCCCGCTCCGATCGAGCAGGGCGGCGCGGCGAGCGGGCCGACCTGCGACCCGATGGCCGAGCTCGTGTGCGGCGCCGAGGCTCCGGCCGACGAAGCGCCCGCGCGCCCGGCGCGCGCGATCGCGGCCGAGGGGCGCATCCT